>JAURYY010000022.1 GCA_030653695.1 Paludibacter sp.
TTTCTCGCCCTTTGACAGAAAAAACGAATTGTACATATAATTGAGTGTATGTATTTGCCATGTAAGATGAAGATAACAGGGCTACGCCCCTTTGTTTTAATAATTCATATTTGTTTTACGAAGATGTCAGGGCTACGCCCCCTTGTTTTTGTTTTTGCTGTTTGTTCTACGAAGATAACAGGGCTACGCCCCTGATAACTTATGATTGATGTTGCTTCTAAAAAAACATAACACTACTTTGTTTTGTGTTACGGAATATTCTGTTTTGTTGAAAGAATATTGTTTCACACGATTAACGATTGAACCTATTTTTTGACTGTAAAGATTATTCAAAAGTGAAAAGCCATCAGAGCAAAAAGTACAATTTTCACTTTTGGTTATTCATTGCTTTTAAGCAAATAACATTTACACAACAGTACTTTTAGGAAGTTTCAAGGAATTAACGCACCAAAAATCCCACATATACAAAAGCTCCATTTCGCCTGCACCCACAAAACTGAATTTATCCGGAGATCCTTCCACCATTCCAGTAAAGTCACAGTCAAATTGAACCTTTGCTTTTTCTGTGTCAAATTCTAATTCGCTAATGGTGAAATTATTAAGATTAAATGAACTGAATGCCTGCCTGAAATGCTTATGCCAATCTTCTTTTTCGGCTTCTCCGGTCATGAAAGTAGTATAATAGTCACTTTCTTTATCAAGATAAGAACTTAAAAAATCGTATGAATGATGCTGGATATCGTATTCATGATTGGGATGAAAATCTTCGTAAATATAGTGCGATATCATACCCGGAATATGCATATCATCTTTATTTTCGAAAAGCAATTCCTCAATGATAAACCGATACAATTCCCTGTCGTCAACTTCACAAATTGTATCTAAACAAACCTGATGGTCATTCAGCAGTTTAATGATGCTGTTCAATGCTTCGGTAACTTCATCATCGGTCAACTCTTCTACCTTACGAAAGTACGGTTTTTCGAGAAAATCATACAAAGTTGTGCGCTGAGCCGATTGATACGCATTTTCGAACGCCATAATATTATCTAAGAATTGACTCTCGATATCAAGTGGTAATGCGTTTTCGTTTGTCATGTCCGAAAAAAAAGCACCATGCTCTTCGATCAGTTTCTTTTTCTTTTCCTCATTCTCCTTCCGTAACCGGTTGAGTTTGTCGTTGGGTGTTTCGTGGTCTTTCATAGTATCTCAATTTAAAAATTTAACTCAGTTTTATATTCTGTTTTTGGTTCTTGAAACAGAAAAAGTTCAAGTTCTTTCTTTTCATTAAAACCACCAATTTTTTGTCGAAAAGATGCGGCAATATTTTTATTTTCAATTTCAAACTTTCTGTTTTTGCTGATATTCAAAAAATCAATTTCCTGGTCAACTCCCAAAAATCTTCTATTTGCAAGATTTGCTGCAATACCTGTTGTACTGCTTCCGGTGAAAGGATCCAAAATCCAGGCATCGGGTTTGGTCGATGCCAAAATTAGTCGGGTTAAAACAGAAAGTGGTTTTTGAGTTGGATGTTTTCCGCACGACTTTTCCCAGGGAGCAATGGCGGGCAATTTCCAAACATCTTTCATTTGTTTGTCGCCATTTAGTTGCTTCATTAATTCATAGTTGTAATAATGAGGCACTTTCTCACATTTCCGTGCCCAAATTATTTGTTCGGTAGAATAGGTAAAATACCTACACGAAAAATTCGGTGGTGGATTTGTTTTTTCCCAGGTAATTACGTTCAGAATTTTAAAACCCAATTCATTTAAAATTTGACCAATCGAAAAAATATTGTGCATCGAACCACTAATCCAGATGGTAGCGTTATCTTTCATTTTATCACGAACCAACGAAAGCCAACGGCGGTTGAAGTTGTTCATATAATCAAAACCTCCTGATTTATCCCAATCGCCCTTGTTTACGCTAATAAATTTTCAAATAAAGCCTGAAATCTGAATATCTCATGTCGTAAAAAGATAATTCCCTGTCTTCACACCAATCTAAACCCGTATAATCCTCATAGTCTTCGCCATATCCGAGGCACATTAAATCAAATTTTGATTTCGAGAAAAATTTTGATAAGAATAAAACTGTTTTACAAGAAAAGCGAGGTACTTTTATCCAAAAAGTCAATTCATCTTTTATTTTCATTTGATCTTTTAAAATTTTTAATCGCATTTACATAACCTCCAAATGCGAATTTTGACAATTCTTCAACATTTAAATGAATTAACATCGATTCTGCTTCTTTCAGAACGAAATTACGAAATTCAATATTATTTACATTGTTCTGGAATAACTTATCATCTGCAAAAATGTCGATATTTGCTTCAATATAATCATTCCAATCCAATACAATTTCTTCAGATTTATATTTCTGCGTGATATTTTCTATAGCAATATCAATATTTTCAGCTTCAATTTCTACAACTCTTTGTAGAATTTCTGTAATTTCAATTTTAAACTTTTTCTTACTCATATTTTTATCTTTTTTTCGAAGACAAAAATAATGGATAGTGTTTTTAATAGATTGAATAAGATCAATATATAACTTTTTTGATCAAATATTTATCTCAATTCTATGCTAATAATTTGGATGCTTTACAATACAAACTCAAAGTTTTGTTGCTCAATTAAATACTCATATTGTTTGTTCAAAGTGTCATAATCTAAAAATGTAACCCGATTATTCTTTGATAGATCTTTGAATGAGGAGTATTTGACTTTATTTAAATACTCAATTTTTCGTTTAGAGTCAGCAACAATAACCATTCGAGCAAAAAAATCTTGCAAATCATTGAATTTTATCAATGATTTATAAATATCCGAAGAGTGTTCAACTTCAAAAAAAGAATGAGGCATATCTCTTTCGTTAAACCAAATAACATCTATGCTTGAACTTTTCTTTACAAGTTCTGAATGAGAATATTGTGGCAAAATATTCAAGGAGCTTATTTCGCCTAATTTTTTATTCAAAATAAAATGGTTTTTGTCTTGATTTGGCACAAAAGTTTTCAATCCTTTCAGATTGCCAACCGTTAAAAGCAGTCCTTGAAAATAGGAGTGGTTAAATTCAATCACTTCTTTTGAGTCTTTGTTTTTTTCTGTTTCTTCAATAATGCCCTTGCTTTCCAATGTTTTTTTAAAATCAGTTAAACCGTATAATCCTGGCTTAATTTTATAGATTTTCTTGTTCAATTGAACAATGCGCCTCACGTTTGCAAACGGTGTTTGAGTTTTCCATTCACAGTCGGTTATTTTAAAAACTTCTTGATTTAATTGACCAAGTGTGGCTACACCACCGAGTTTTTCTAAGGTTTGTATTACAGCTTCGTTTTGATTCATTTATTTAGTATTTCTAAAATAATTATTCGCTTTGTCGCTATTTTTTTCTCCATTGTCTCTTTTTCTTCTCTTTTGTTATAGCTGCAAAGTTATAATTTTTTCTCAGTTTTCGGCTTAGTGCAAAAAACTATTTACAGAAAACATTGGATGCAAATTTCTAAAGCTGAAAATTGACAATATTTTTCACTCACCACTCATTTGTAACGAAGGGTTCATGGTTGAGCGTTTGCAAATCAAAAACCGCCTTTGCAAGTATTTTGCAAAGGCGGTAAAGTCATGAATACAAGGGTATTATTTAGTTTTCGTTTGGTTTCTCAACGCTTACGAATGTATAGGATTCAAATTGACAGACAATCCCAATGCACCGGCAATGCGATAAAAAGTAGATACTTTGGGTTCGGTTTTCCCGTTTTCAATGCGCGAGATATACGACTTGTTTGAGCCTACGCGTTTGGCAAGTTCATCCTGTGTCATATTTGCGTTTTTTCGGGCATTTACAATAAGTTGTCCGGTAAAATATGCTTGTGCTTGTTCGGTAAATTTCTCTCTCGAAGCCGTTCCTTCGAAGCCGTATTTTATGTCAAGTGCTTCGTTCACTGTTGGATAATTTCTAACTTTATCCATATTTATTTTTTTTCTGACTGTCTTATTCATAAAAATTCCTCCATTATTTTTTGTGCTATTACTATTTGTTTGTCGTAATCTCCTGTTGATTTTTTGATAAAACCATTCAACAAAAGAATTTCATTTTTTTTTCACACAAAATGAACCTGACTTATTTCCTTGGCAAAAGCATGAAGCGACTTTTCAATTTTTTCGACCGTTTTTGGACTTGGTTTTCTATGTCCTGTGACGTAGTGACTCAATTGACCCTGATTTACGCCCGTGATACGTTGCAATCCTGCCAATGATAAAACCTTTGAATAATAGGCAAGAAATGAGGCTGTATCGTATTTGAAATTGAATTCAAGATTTTCGGGAAATATTTTCCTTGTTTCAACATACATTTCTTTTATTTCTTCCATACTATTATTAAAATCTTCAATTGCTTCTTGCACCGTATTGCCCTGGCCTAATAAACTAAAAGTAAGACTTTTAGTATCATCCCCAAAACGAACATCGTATGTTCCATCTAATCCTTTTTCAATAAATGCATCTACTTTCATAATATATTTTCCTTTATTTTTTTAAAAGTTAGAATTTAACCCCTGAGTCTTTACTTATTTGTTGTTGTGTACCAAATTTGGCTTCTTCGCTTTTGTGGTAACTGGTTTGAAATTCTTTTCCCGTTACAGGACTAAACCACCACGGGTGTTTTTTTCCATCTTTTATCCAGTAACAACCGGCTTTTTTGAGTTTTCGCTCAATTTCCGAGTATTTCATCTAATTTCGCTAAGTTTATGAGTGCAAAGATACGAGTATTAATATCATTATCCAACAATATATGCTATTATTTTCAACTAAAGATTTCTTTAAGTCGCATCGCCACGAACGAATTAAAGAGCGTGGAGTTTTTTATCCTATTCCCAAAAACTTGTTTACAAATTCCACTTTACACCCAGCGTAGGACAAACTTTAAATCCGGCGCTGCCTGCAAAATTATAGCTTAATTCAACTTCGCCGCCTACCGAAAATGATTTATTAATATTATACCAGAGTTGTGGCTCTGACATAAAAATATAACTTGTCCCGATAAATAATTGTTTTTCGCGCCAGAAATCGGCAAAACCGGTCAATGATAATTTGTCATTCAGCATATTCACATACCACACGCTTGTCAGTTGAAAATTATGTGGCGATTTATTTCCCTGAATTAGTTTATACATTGCCGATAACGAAAATCCTTTTGAAAAATCAGCAGAATTCCACGAATAGGTTCCACCCAACAGATATGCATTATTAATCTGTAACGGAATCAGCGCATTTAAACCACCGTTGTACTCTACATGAACAGAAAACGGTGTGTTTCGGATATTTAATTCACGGGCAATCTCCCAATATCCTTCGGTTGGTCCGGCTGCACTGTAATTAAAATCGACAAAAAGGAAAGTACTTCCCAATGTGTCGGGTTTAAACATTTCCACTGTCGAAGTCAGGTACTTTCGTCCGCTTCCAAAATCGTAATGTAACTGAAGATTGGTTTGAGCATTAATATTAAATGCAATAACTAACATAAAAATAAAAAAGAACTTTTTCATGAAAATCATATTTAAAAATTGTTTGTAAAAAATGATATGAGTATTTAAACGTTTTGTGTAGGTAAAAATTTTAAGAATAGAAACGCTGATTTAGCTGATTTAATCGATTTCCGCAGACTAAATATTAAGTTTACGTTATATGTAAGTTAATATTTAAATAACAATAAACGGATTTTTATACTGATTTTTAAAATCCGATAAATCGGATTTTATTATCCGTAAATTCATGAAATGAATTTACAAATCCGTTATTTTTAAAGTTAAAAATACAATCCGTTTACATCAGCTACATCCGCGTTTCAATTTATTTGCCCACCTAATTCGTTATTGAGCCAAAAATGGTTACAAAATTATTGAATAAATCTGAAATTCTATACTTTAATGTTTTGTTCTGAATTTCAAAACTCACAAATTAAAAACGGATAATCCATTCCTGGATAATCCGTTTTATATATTTGTCGAAAAATAATCTTAACGCTTTTTATACGATGAACCTCCTTTGTAACCTGAGTCGCTGCTTCTGCGGCGATCGCTGCTACCCGAAAAAGAACGGCTGTTTCTGTCGCCTAATTCGCGGTTTCGCCAGGGTTTTTCGCCACTGCCTGCTGCCGCTGCCGGACGAGCACCGCGGTCATTGTTTCCGCGATAACCTCCTCCTGAACGTGATTCGCCACCACTGAAACCTCCACCTGAACGTGATTCGCCACCACCGTAATTTCCACGTGAACGATATTCGGGTTTGCTGCCACCTTCAAAAGTTTTACTTCCTTTGGCTTCGGTTACCTCATAGTCTGTTTCGCCTGCAAATGCGGTAACTACTTTTTCAACCTGATCGGAAAACACATCGAAGAAAGTAAATTTATTGGTTACCTCAATAGCTCCAATATTAATTGATTTATCGCCGGTTACATCATTTATTATACCCAAAAAACGTTTTGGGTCAATACCTTCACGGTCGCCGATATTCATTTTCAAACGAATGCGATTGCCTGATTTTGCACCTCTGTCGCCTCTGTCATTTCTATCACCTCTGTCGCCTCTGTCATTTCTTTCACCTCGTTCGCTTCTGTCACTTCTTTCACCTCGATTTGATTTTTCATAATAATTCAAATCTTCTGCATCTTTATAGTAATTTAGAAAACGATTGAATTCCAACGAAACAAAACGTTTCAGAATCTCTTCTTTGCTCAGATATTCTAATTGTTTCATTATCTGAGGCATATACGATGCAATCTGTTCTTCATTTACTTCTACCTGTTGCATTTTGTCAATCAAAAAGAAAAGCTGCTTCTTGCAAACTTCAAGTCCGTTCGGGATTTGCTGTTGTTCGAATGTTTTTTTTATCATTCGTTCAAGATCTTTAATTTTAAACTTCTCTTTCGAATGAATAATTGAAACCGCAATTCCTTTTTTGTTTACACGTCCCGTTCGTCCGCTGCGGTGGGTGTAAATTTCAATGTCGTCGGGTAAATTATAATTAATTACGTGCGTCAGGTCGTTCACATCCAATCCGCGAGCTGCCACATCGGTAGCCACTAATAATTGTATGTTTTTAATACGGAATTTCTGCATCACCGTATCGCGCTGTGCCTGCGAAAGATCGCCGTGCAACGCATCGGCATTGTAACCATCCTGCATCAAGTGATCGGCTACTTCTTTGGTTTCTTGACGGGTGCGGCAAAATACAATGCCGTAAATGTCGGGGTTTAAATCCACAATACGTTTCAAAACAAGGTAACGTTGGCGGGCATGCGAAACGTAATAAATATGTTCCACATTTTCAGCTCCCGAATTACGGACACCAACTGTTATTTCCTCGTAATTTTTCATATATTGCTTTGCAATATTGGCAATTTCACGAGGCATGGTTGCCGAGAAAAGCATGGTTCGGCGAGTGTCGGGAGTGCGTTCCAGAATGGTTTCAATGTCTTCTTTGAAACCCATGTTCAGCATTTCGTCGGCTTCATCGAGTACCAGAAATTTTATTGTTCCCAAATCAATTTTTCCGCGTTCAACCAAATCAATCAGTCTTCCCGGAGTTGCAACAATAATTTGTGGTGTCTGATCCAATTGTTTCAATTGTCGGCGAATGTCTTCACCACCATATACCGCAACAATTCGTAACTGCTGCATGTATTTTGAATAATTGGATAAATCGTTTGCAATCTGGATGCAAAGTTCACGGGTTGGCGCCAGCACTAATGCCTGAATCTGTCGGCGCGAAGTGTCAATCATGTTGAGTACGGGCAACCCGAAAGCTGCTGTTTTTCCTGTTCCGGTTTGTGCTAATGCCACTAAATCAGCGGTTTGCTCCAGCATAAACGGGATGGTTTTTTCTTGTACGGGCATAGGTAACTCGTAACCAAGTTCTTCGATGGCCGATAATATATCGTCCTTCAAATTTAGTTCTTTGAATGTCATTTTTTAGTTTTTAGTACACGTGTAGAATAAGCCTCAGCTTTATTTTCCCCATTGAAGGGGGCTAATTGTGTACCCTCTGAAAAACCTTTATATATTAAAAGGTTGAATATGCGGAAGTTCACTCGTACGTGCGGATTTTTTTATTCGAGTGCAAAGATAGTTGTAAAAATTGAATAATTCATTATAAAAAATTATTTTATTAATTAATTCCTTTCATTAAGCCGGATACACCTTTTTTATAAAAGAAATTTTGACTAAATTTGCACCTTGAATTAACTGAGATTTATCCTATCGTAATCTAAAGTATTATTTAAACATAAAGGAAATTATTATGAAACCAATGATCAAAAGTCCCTTGCAAATTGCGCGAGCGAGTTATCAACCCAAATTACCTGAAGCACTGAAACATCATGTGGTGCTGAAAGAGGGTAAATTTACCGAGTCAATTGCTGATCATGAAGATATTAAAGCACTGTTCCCGAACACTTATGGCATGCCGCTTATTGCTTTTGAAACTGGCGAAAAAGTTGATTATCCGATTGCAAACGCAGCTGTTATTCTTTCGGGTGGTCAGGCGCCGGGCGGACATAACGTAATAGCAGGTTTATTCGATGGACTAAAAAAAATGAACCCCTCGAATAAATTATATGGTTTCTTAGGTGGACCTGCCGGATTGGTCGATCATAAATATATAGAATTAACAAAAGAAATCGTTGATGATTACCGCAATACAGGCGGCTTCGATATAATCGGTTCAGGACGTACTAAGATTGAAGAAGAAGAGCAATACGAAAAAGGGGCTGAAATTTGCAAAAAATTAGGAATCAATGCCATTGTAATTATTGGTGGAGATGACTCGAATACAAATGCGTGCGTTTTGGCCGAATACTATGTTCAGAAAAACACAGGAATTCAGGTAATCGGCTGTCCGAAAACCATCGATGGAGACCTCAAAAATGAAATGATTGAAACTTCTTTTGGTTTCGATACCGCCTGTAAAGTATATTCTGAACTCATCGGCAATATTCAACGCGATGCTAATTCGTCCAAAAAATATTGGCATTTTATCCGTTTAATGGGTCGTTCGGCATCGCATATTACACTCGAATGTGCTTTACAAAGTCAGCCCAATATTTGTTTAATTTCGGAGGAGGTTGAAGCTAAAAACGCGACTTTAACCGATGTAGTCGAAGAAATTGTAAAAGTAATTGTTCACCGCGCCGAACACGGCTTAAACTTCGGCACCATTCTTATCCCCGAAGGATTGATTGAATTTATTCCGGCAATGAAAAAACTCATTGAAGAGCTCAATGAATTGCTGGCTCATAACGATGATTTCAACGCTATGGAAACCGATGAGGAAAAACGTCAGTACGTAAAAGGGTTACTTTCGCCCGAAAGTAGTAAGGTGTATCGCGACCTTCCCAAAGGAATAGCCCGGCAGTTGACTCTCGATCGCGATCCACATGGTAACGTTCAGGTATCCCTGATTGAAACCGAAAAATTGTTGATCGAAATGGTTGCTAAACGGTTGGCAAATTTAAAGGCACATAACGATTACAAGGGGAAATTTTCAAGTATAAATCACTTTTTCGGGTACGAAGGACGTTGTGCTATTCCTTCTAATTTCGATGCTGATTACACTTATTCATTGGGTTATACGGCAGCTTTGCTCATCTTATCGGGCAAAACCGGATATATGTCGTCGGTACGGAATTTAACAGCTCCAGCCTTCGAATGGATTGCAGGCGGTGTACCTATCACTATGATGATGAACATGGAACGTCGGCACGGCAAGTTAAAACCTGTTATCCAGAAAGCGTTGGTTCATCTCGATGGTGCTCCCTTTAAATATTTTTCTGCACATCGCAAAGACTGGGCTGACGAAAGTCAAAGTTACGTGTATCCCGGACCTATTCAATACTATGGACCGACCGAAGTATGCGACCAGCCTACAAAAACTTTGCTTTTAGAAAAAGAGTAAAATAATTGAATTAATGTGAATAGAAACACATATTATTGTCAAATCAATGAATTTCAGGGCAATAATGGAGATGGAATTTTGTTTTAAAATGTACATTTTTTAGGATAAATATTTTTTTAAAATTTCTCTATAGTTTTACTTAAATAATTTACATAAATATTTTACATAAATATTTATCATTGCCATTATTTACTTTTAAAAATTATAACGAAATGAAGAAATTAATTTAAGTTTGTTGTTAGTATTGTTTGTCATTTCTTTAAATGCACAGGAAAAAGGAAAAATCAGGTTTGGACTTGATGCAGGAATGACATTACCCGGAATGGGTGCCGGTTTTTCAGGCGATATGGATTTACGGTATAACATTTTGGATAATTTGAATCTCGGCGTAAAATTTGGGGGTGCTTTTATGCTGAAAGAGCTGAATGCAAGTGAGGCTTCCGCTTCAGCAATAATGAATATTTCATCCATAGGTATGCTACATGGGGATTATTATTTTAATAAAGGAACAAATATGTTTGCTCCGTTTGTTGGGGCTGGTATTGGAAGCTTTAGTCTGCTTAATATTTATATTGCTGATACAAGTTCAGGTAATTATACTTATGATAATGTACCTCTCGAAAAGAAAATTGGCGGTATGTTACGTGGAGGTTTTGAACTTGGTCACTTTCGCTTAGCCCTTGAGTACTATATAATTCCAAGTTCTACATAATATGATATCACACTACAACCTTATGGTTCATGCGGTAATAACTTTGCCAATTTGACCCTGGTATTTTATTTCGGTGGTGGCAAATGGAGAAAATTAGCTGACGAATCGCAGTAAATATATCTCGTAATAATTTGTAAATTAAGGACATATCAATAGATGTAAGTACTTATTTAAACTGATGGTTAACTAATTGTTTGTCTGTAAACAATAAATATTTTAAAATATTTTACATTAAATTACTCATAATTTATTTTATATATATATCTTTGAAATCGATAAAACAATTAAAAAATAACAATTAAAAATTACATTTATGAAAAAAACAATTTTATTGACTGTTGTGTTTTTGGCTTTGTACAGTATTAACGGAAGTGCTCAAAGTTACAAAATTAACAAATTAAACCTAAGTACATGACAAAAATTTAAAAATATCAATATTTGATTGAAAACCAGCATTTAAAAGCACAGTTGCAATAAAAGTCAGACCATGTTTGAAATAACTTTTTGCCATTCTTCCATTATTTAGCTTTCTGATAGGCATTTC
>JAURYY010000028.1 GCA_030653695.1 Paludibacter sp.
GACAAATTAGCCCCCGACAAATTAGCCCACTCCAAATTAGCCCACGACAAATTAGCCCCCTCCAAATAAGCCCCCTCCAAATAAGCCCCCGACAAATTAGCCCCCGACAAATCGAACCCCAATCCTACTAAATATAGAACTGCATCCACATTAATATTTCCATTTCCATGCAGCAGCTTGTTCATTTTAGTCTGTTTCAAAATATTGCCTTGTCTCGCGTCAAGCGCCTTGCCGGGCTGCATTTGATTGAGATGATTTGCAAGCACAGGTATCGGGGGTTTAAATTTTAATACGCTCATTGTTTATCGGTGTTAAAATAAAACATTTGAACTAAAACCTTTTTGTTTGCTGCCACACCGGCAAAGATAATATCTGTATCGGAATCGATTACAACATCCGGATCATTAGCCCAGCTATACGAAGCTCCGGCGGGTAAGGGTATATTGCCGTTCACGGTAGCATCGTCGAGGCCAATATTGGTTAGTTCGATGCTTGTATAGTTTTTTGAATTTACGCGTTTGTTTCCCGTAACTACCATACTATCTGTTGTAGTTTTGTATTTGCTCATTTTTTATTGTTGTTTAAAAAATTTATATCCTAAATAAAGCCCCGCACCAATTAATAATAAAGCCCCGGAACTGATACCTACTTTAATAATTACACCGCTTTTTTTTTTAAGTACTTAGCAACATATTGTTCGAACTCGGCAACCGTAATTTTTTTGTCGCCGTTCAGATCAATAATTTTATTGGCATTGGCAACCGTCGCCGCCGTCAATGTAGTGCTTTGTAATATCCAATCGGACGCTTTGCCTAACATAATGGGGAAAAATGTTACTTTATACAAGTCAAATACTGATTTTATTTTTCCGGCATACCCCTGAAAATATTTATATACGTAATCAAGCTGTTCAACATTGCTAAGCGATCGTAAATATTCGGTTGTAACTCGCCACGGTTTTACCGTGGACGGCATAAATTGAATTAATCCGGAGGCGCCTCCATTGGCATTTAATGCCTTTTCGTTTAACCGGCTTTCGGCATACATAACCACCATCAACCAATCGGGGTCAATTGAAAGTTTGAAAGATATACTTTTTACTTTTTCGAGAAAAGCAACCTTGTTTGTTTTTACATATTCCTGGTAAATCATTAAGTCATATTTTTTACATAAGTGTTATAAATCCATGTTTCTAACTCGTTGATAGTAACGGCATAATCTTTATTTAAATCGTACCGTTTATTTTGAGTTGCAAAAGTTTTGGCCGTTACATTACCAAATTTCAGAATCCAGGTTGCATCCTTCCCATAGGATATGGGTAGAATGGTTAATTTATATAAATCGTACAGACTAAAAATTTTTCCGGTTTTACCCTTGTAAAATTTATATACGTACGGCAGTTGTTCGTAATTAGGCATATTGTAGAGTGCATCAACCGATGTACCGTAAGCCTTGGCAGTAGCCGGGGTAAACTGTATTAAACCGGTTGCATTGGTGTACGGATTAACAGCCCGATGATTGAAATTACATTCCATATCGAAAATTATCATCAACCAATCGGGATCAATATTTAATAATCGTGAATAATAAAGTACGCTATTGATAAAAAGGTTTTTATTTGATTTAACTTTATCGGCATATAAAATATCAACCTGATAACCGACTGATAATTTAACCATTCGGGCGTAACTTTTCACCGTGTACGAATCTTTATCATTAGCAAGTAAAATTTTCAGGAAACGATCTCCATCGTCAACATGTTTTTTAGCAGCATTGTAATTTACGGAGCTGAAAACCGATTTAATTACATTTACAAAATCGACAGTATAATTTCCCCAGCGCGAAACATAAGCGGCCAACGCAATAAGTGCCAAACTCGGAATTTGATACTGTAAAGCATAAGCATTTGATGTGCTAACATAGGTATTTACAAATTTTGCTGCTGTCATGTTATTATTTTAGCATCGAAAAAAGTGTTGCAGCTCCGGTTAACCAAACTACCCAATTACTTTTTTTAGGAGTTCCGGGAGTTTCATTAATCAATACATTTACATCCGACAAACGGAACCAGCCCGTAGGCCTGCGATTGCAATAAAACAAATTGGCTTCGCACCACAGTACATTTTTGCTATCGGTAAAAGTGTTGCCGGTACATGTCGCTATTTGTCCGGGTCGAACTACTGTTTTGTTTTTCAGTGCGTTGTATCCGCTTGCTGCTATACTGGTGTTGTAAGACCTGATACTAAGATTATTTTGGATTACCGGTTTGGTAAAAGCCCGGGCAAAAGTGCATTTGATAAAAACCGGCGCATTAACAATTTCGGGGTTCATATCAATACTTTCATTTTCCCGAACAATAACATCGCTTTCGTAATCGTCATTATCAACCGGGTTATCATTGTGTTCGGTTCCCGTTTGAGTATCATCGGTTGTATATTCATCGCGGTAATTCTCTAAAGGGTAATCTTCGGGTCTTGTTTGACCTATGTTTTTATGTTTTTGCATACTATTTATTTTTTAGCAATAAAATTGTTAAACTTATCAAAACCCCATATAGCTAAAACCCCGAAACCTAAATATTTAATGGTGTTAAATGTTGATTTACCCGATGCGTTGTTTGCTATTTTATTGGCATTAGCGGCATTTTCAGTCTGTAAAAGTTGATATTCGTCCGGAGTAAGTTTTTTCAGTAAAATAGCGTTTAAATTTTTCGAGTATTTAAAATCTATTTTCGCTTCACTTCTTAACTTTTTACCAATAGAAAAGCCGGCAATGCCTACACCAATTGCAATTAACGCAAATACAACGAGAATAACTACATCGTCGACCACAAATACACCTATACGAGGTCTATTCATGAAATCAACTAAATTTTTATTATAAATAGAAAAGTGAGGGGATGATGCTTTTTCAATCTTAATTAAGAGCCCTCCTTTTTCGAGTTCTTTATTTCGCGTCATTAATCGAGACTGCAATGTATATAATTGTTCCCTGTCAGTGGTTGATGCCGGTTTATTTGATTTTTCGAGAATATTAATTATTCGTACCGAAAGAAGATTGTTTTCTAAAATACCCTGATGATATTCAATAATATCAGATAATATATTTTCGGAATTTTCAAAACCTGCGTTATTTGACAAATAAAAATGCTTTGGTTCAATATATCCGTAAGTGTACGAATTATTATTCAACTCTACCGGATTGGGAAACATAATTTGAATATAAATACCCTTTGAATCGGATGTAAACATACCGGTTATAACTCCGGCAATTACATTTTTATCAATAACAAATCCAGCACCAAAGCCGGGATAATTTACAAACACGTTTGTATTGTCATCAATTGCTGCGGCATATTTGCCATAATACTGATTATCAAACTTATTAAATATATTTTCGAACATAATATTATTATCTATTTATCTATTTACTATTTTTTCAATAACATAGCTTTAACAGTTGCATAATCTAATTTAATAAATCCGGCATCAATTTTTTGTCCGGTAGCAGCAAAGTTCGAGATAAACTCAATTACTTGCAAAAAATCGGGATCAGCTTTAACCCATTGTTCCAGGGCTCCGGCTAACCGTTCGTTTTGATTGTCATCAGTGGGGGGTTCGGTAGCCGGTTGTATAACTGCTTCGCTTGCTGTGGTAGTTACCGGCTCATAATTTAAATTATAATCCATCCCTGCAATTTGCATTGATGGCTTTTGCGGTAAAAAACGCTCAGCAATAAAGCCCAGAATTTGCGGTATGTGATCACCAAGTTTAACTATTATTCTGTTCACCGGTGTATTGATAGCGTTGATTTGTTGTTTCAAGGCTTCATTCTCTTCTTTGACAGAATCAATTTTGCGCCGGATGCGTTCCTTTTCGAGTTCTTTCGAAATCTCTTCCCGAACTTCGTCCATCGTAAATTTTCGCTCACCAATTTGATTATTTGGCAACCCATTAACGGCGGCAAAATCCGAAACATTTTTAAACTCTTCGTAAAAATTACCTTTGTTACCCACTTTTTGGTTCCCGGCTTTCAGAAAAAATTTAGTGCCTGTACTCAATGACATTGTTTCGCGAAAATTTTTCACATTGTCATCAAACAATAAATCTTCATCGGCTTTGAAAACAAATCCGTTATCACCCTCTTTGACCTGGACTGTCCAGTAATGAAGTTTACCGACTTTCAGAAATTTTATAACATCTTCAATATTTTGGATCATAGTTACCTCCTTACCGATGCTGTTTCGTCAATTATAGCGTTCAAAAATATAGATTGTAAATCGTCAACAGTACCGTTAAGGCTTTCGATATACGAGTTTTCAAAATCGAATTGGATGTTCTGCAGCCGATATTGATAATTATAAGTAGTTTGATAAAGTAAGTACAAAGGCACTTGATAAAAGAAATTCAATCCTTTTCTATTTAAGGTTATGAGTTTGCTCCTTGCCGAAACATCACTTATTCCGGCATTGCCCGAAGGTACTATTTGCGGAAACGAGAGCAGTAAATTTGAATACCGCTTGCCCCGTAAATTTAAATTTTCAGAAAAATAGGTTTTTAAGCCTTTTAGTTTTATTTCGATCGGTTGAATGGATATTTTATTATCCACCCCTACATATCCCCACACGGCGGGCTCATCGTACCAAAAAACAAAATAAATTGACTTCCCTCGTAAAATGTTGAATTCAGTACCGGATAAATTAATGTATGATTTCTGAAAATCAATTATTTTATTGATAAATAGATGGTATCCTTTGCGTTGGAATAAATCTAAAGGCATATCCTTTATTAACTCATTTTGGGTGTTACTCTCTACAAAAGTTGCAGTTAAAAAAGTTTGATACCAAGTTCCAAGAATCTCTTTATTCGTCGGGCTTTTGGTGAGAGTATCAGAGAGACATATATCAATATGTTTGATGCGTTTTTTGCGCAAGTCAATTACATCCGGAAAATATATTTTTTGCGCCGGATTGAGACCGAAATGTATTTCGACGCCAATAGCGCCACTCACTAACTTATTCATAATAAATAATTGATTAATAAATAAATGTAATTATAGGATTAGCTATGGCACCGGATGTTTGATGATAATATGATTTTTCGAAATCAATCAACAGATCATCTAACCAAAAGTTTTTAACATCACGAATTTGAAACCATACAGCCGGGATCATATCCAACCGTTTTTTGTTTTTGGTATATATATCAAAATAACCCGGTAAAACATATTCAGTATCTGTTTTAATAATGATTTGTTTTATTTTTTTATTTTCGAGTGCATAGCCCGTCATATCCGATAATTTAACCGGTTTGTAATCGAGTTTAATAGGGATGTTAAAACTTAACGATCCTGAAACCTCATCGGTGAATCGGCTGAAATTTTCGGTTTGATAAAGCACATAAAGAAGCAAATATAAAGGCGATGTTTGAGTGCCTAAATAAGAGATATAACTTTTTTGTAAATCGAGTACGCGATTTATTTTGTATTCGATATAATTATTTTGACTATAAACACATTCAACATCAATTGTTAAATTTTTGTGCCCAAAATCTTTTATAAAATGTACACCTTTTGCATCGTATAAATTAAAATACAAACTTAGATTATCGAACTCGATAATTTGAGATATATTATTATCTGATTTTGGCGATTTTATTAAAAGATCTTCGGTAGAGGCAAAAAGGTAAATGCTTTGTATTTTTTTACCCTTTAGCATGTCATTGTTCAGATAAATGCGTTTATCGTCGGGGTAGAGTGTGGCAGGTATACAAGCGATGTTTTGAATGATTTGCATAATGTATAATAGTTTGAATAGTTTGAAAAGTTTGAAAAAAATCCGTTCCGGTATTTTTGCAATCTCTTATCGAAATTGTACACCGGAACGGATTTCCGATATTTACGAAAAAAATCCGCTTTTTTTTTTTAAAAAGCTCCGTTGTACGGATTTTCCGGGCTGTGGCTATCTTCGGTAGTTCCGTTTTCCAACAACCAACCTTCGATTAATAAAACTGCGTAAGCGGTACACGAAGCCTCAGCGGCGATGGTACAAGCAGGGAAATCAAGTTGTATGGGTTGTTCTTTGGTGCCGGCAAAAATAATTTCTTCGGCCAGCGGATACATAATATTGTCCAAATCAAATGCAGGATGAACCGTTGCAACCGCACCCGTGAAAGGTAATGCAGGCTGTCCCCTTGGCACTGCCAAAAACAACGATGTTGGAAGTTTTGAAATGTTAACTACCTGTCCGGTTTTCATTGTTAAACTGCCATTGTACATAGCATAACCATTCGTGTTGACTAAACCCCTCAAACCGGTAGGGTTTGAAGTACCTGTAATAACGGGATACGAATAAATGGGAGCAGTACCCTTGGCGGCGTCCAACTCAACCATCAGAGCCAACCCAATGCGGGTTGAAACGAGTAAATCGGTACGTTTCAACAAATTTTCGGTAACATGAGCCAGCGAAGGATCTTTTTTCAGGTTGAAAACATACGAACCTGTAGAAGCTACAAAAGGAACTACAACGCGTATAATAGCGCGCTGTGGGATGATTCCTTTTTGTTTGTAAAAGCGAGCGGCTTTATCGAAGCGCTCGCGCTGAAAACGAATATCAATATAATTCATTTTTTTTTGTGTTTTTTATAAATGTTAATAAATATTTAATTATTGCATATTTGCCGATGGAAGATTATCGGATTTTTTGGGTGCAGTTGCATTTCTTACCTGGGTACTTGGCGCCCAGAGTTGACCTACATTGTACTGTCCCGGAATGCCGGTTGTTTTTGGTACTGCGTTAAACCCCAATTTTGAAGAGATATCAAACTCTTCACTCAATTTGTAACCGCCAATTGCTAACATGGCAGTACTGGCTGATTCAACCATATCGTTTTTAACAACTTCGGGCAATATAGCCCCAACACCAAGGAGAATGTATCCCATTGTTTTTTCGTCGAGCGTAAGCGCGTGATCTACAACGTTCACGGCCACACCGGTAGCCGAAGGTATTAATACCCGTACAGCAATCGATTTGAAATCGAATTTTTTACTTGTCTTTTTCATTTTGCGTAATTTTTTTTTTAGAGATTAAAGACCCTGAATTTTTTTGCGCAAAGTTGCTTTTTTCGCTGTTTCCGCTTTACGTTTTTTGTTTTCTTTGTCAATTTCCGACCTTTTTTTTAGGTAGTTTTGCATCGTTTCGACCGAGGCGGATGCTTTCGGTTTCTTAGGATACTTTTTTAATTTAAGAGCTGCCATTTTTTTTTGATTTGTTAAATTAATAATAAGGAGTTTTTTATTTTTTTGATTTTGAACTTGATTTTGATTTTGAACCTGATTGTGAACTTGTTAACAATGTAATGCCAATACCGAGAATAACTATGTAAGGTAAATATGAAGATATATCGGCGGTGGTGGTGTTTGGTTTGTTTAATCCGAGCCCAGCCCAATCGGTATCATTCGGTCCGGCTTTTTTGTCTTTTTCATCCGCTTTGAGCCCCCTAATTAATTGAACTATCCACTGAATAATTTTAGCTATATCGGACCATACATTTTGTGAGCTTGTGCCTTTTTCAACTTTGCCATCAGCAAAATAAATATCACTTACTCCGGTGCCTGTTTCGATTAAATCTACGTTGGATAAAGCAGGTGTACCAATACCTTTTATTTGTGGAGTTGTAGCAGCCTTATAAATTGCATCCAACATTTGATGCGGGGTTAATTTATATTGTGCTACGATAGCAGCATAAACGAGTTTAATGTAATAATCGTAAGAGCGAAATAAATCAGCTCCGGCAATGAGTTTTAAAACTTGAACCTGTACTTTGCGTTTTTTCAAAATTATAGCGGGCAATGTAGATGTTGGATTAATAAATACATACAAAAAAAACATAGCACTTTTTTTGACTAAATTTTCTAATAAACCGTTCATATTATTTTTTGTTTTTAATTAATAATGTAAATAACAAACTACCCCCCAGTAACCAGGGCATCGAAGCCTTTAGTATATCTCCTTCACCTTTGCCTTCGCCTTTGCCTTCGCCTTCGCCTTTGCCTTTGCCTTTGCCTTTGCCTTCGCCTTTGCCAAGCGTATAAAGTTCGTTATTCATGTAGGCAGCTCCGGAGCTTGGGGCATAGTCGGCGGCAGCCGATTTAGGCCATATTGCCTTAATAATTTCGATCAATCCAATTATAATTGATATTATTGCGCCTATTGTAACGAGTGCTGCTGGAAGCGCTCCAATTTTAACATTTTTTTCTTTTACACTTTTTATATACTCTTCGGGCTGCATCCCTACCCGGGAAATAATACCGGATCGGAAAAAGGCGATCAATGTTTCGCGCTTGTGAAAAATATCAACCTTATCAATCAGATTCAGAAAAAATAATTGAGTAGTCCGTTTTTTTGCAACTTTAGGATCGTACTCCGATAATTTGTTGTCGGGAATAAAAGTATAAATAAAGTAAATGCCTGCTTTTTTGAGCGTTGGAGCCAAAATATCTAACGATTTACTTTTTCCTATACCATTAACATAACCGGACAATTCATTATCATTGATAACCTTTGAAACTATCAGGTTATACCAATCAGCATCAATATTAACCGGAATCGTATTGGCATTATAATTTGAAATAATATTTTCAATAATAGCATCGAACCAATTATTGCGGTTACTTTCGGCAATTTGCGAAATATCGAAATTTTTATTTCTGATCATAAAACTTATAATGCGCGCTATTCTGTCAAACTCCTTATTATCACCATTTACAAAATTGTACCCGGCAATAAATGCCGTGATAATTGTTAATTGCGTATATAGAAAATCAGTTTCTTTTTTTGATCGGGCAATCCTTATCATTTCCGAAATCAAATCGTACTGACCGTATAAATAATACTTACCGGGTGTAATGTCTGATTGGTTGTCGTTACCTATCCAAATTGAATAATCAAGCGCCGAACCTATCCTATTTGTGCTTCGCGGGCCGCGTTTGGTATTACCGGCTAATCCGGCCACATAATATATTTCTGTACCTCTACTCATATCACATTTAAAATTATAGTTAACTTCCTCATTGAATGGAAGTTTAATTTGATTTGATGCAACGGCATCAATTTTTATTTCGCGTTCCGTGTTTTGTGTTCCGTGTTCATGAAATGCTACTACATAAACATGCGTTGCCTCTTTGCGGGAGTTGTAACTTACAAATCGGAATACATGTTCTATGTTCAGAAATCGCAATACTACGGCGGTAAAAAGGCTGTAACTTTTGCAGTCGCCTACTCCATCATGTATGAGCCTTGCCGGAGTTTTAATTTTCTGCTTGCCTGTATCGGGCACATACCGAATATTATTCAGTAGGTATTCCCAAATATTTTTGCAAGTTTCGTAAACATCTTTACCCCTTAGTTTTTCGGCTATTTGGCGTATCTGCGGGTCTCTTTCCACGTTGTAAGCCATCATCACCACCTTGATAATATCATCGGTATCACCGTTTCGATGTATCAGTTTCTCGATGTTTTGTATGTGTACCATTATGCAGTAATATCCTGAATAGTATAATTTAAATTAAAAGGTAATTGCTTGTAATTTACTATTGCAGCTCCTCTAATGGTTAATACTGAATTTTGCAAATTATTATTAATAATCTCTTTCCATAAGTCTTTCCCTATTACCAATACATCGACCGCAAAAGCTATATTAATAAAATAATTACTGTTTGCATTTATTACAACCTGATTTAAATTGGCAAGCTCACCCACCATTTTATTATTTAAAATTATATTCCCGGCAAGTTTCGACATCGAAAGTTTTACGCCTGTGGGGTTGGTTATTCGAAGTTGCACGTTTGCTATCAGTTTGTTTTTTTGAATAGACCGGACAGAAAACCCGGATATTAAAAATTTAAGTTTAGAAGCGGCCATAATGGTAGGTATGTACCACGCGGCTAACCCGGCACCTGCAACAAATATAAATTTTATAGTATTGTTCATTCATTTTATCTATTACAGCGGCAAATATATATAATATTTAAATAATGATTGCAAGTTTTGCAAGTTTTGAAAATTTTGAAAATTTTGCAAATTTTGCAAATTTTGCAAGTTTTGAAAATAAAAATGACAGGTTAAAAACCTGCCATCCCGATAAAAAAGACAGGTTAAAAACCTGCCATCCTGTATCCGCGTATTTTCTTTATTTTCCGATCCTAAAATTTTCCGGTCGAAATGGGTTTTATCTTCTATGTAGGCTACATATGGGAGTGTTGATTTATTATAAACCTTTAATAACTGATTGTTTTAATACTGCATGAATTATTACAGTATCGTTGTAAATACTAAAAATAATTGCCATTTGTTTGTAATTAATCCTTTTAGAAAAAATACCATAAATATCTGTAACTGATTTGTTACTACAATATTTATAAACGTTGGCATTTTTTGAAAGTTCATTAATTGTTTTGATTAATCCTTCTTTGTGTCGAAGCGATGTTAAAGGTGATTTATATTCGTAAAAAATAAAATCAATATAATCATCAATATTATTTTTTGCATGCTCGGATATAATAATATTGAATTTTGACATTATAATTTTGATTTTAATTTATGCATATCAACTCCATAAAGATTACTTAATTTGTTCATACACATTTCGTCAACTTCATTTACAGTATAAAACTTTTCGCCTGTAATACTTTGCATTGTATTATTTTCAATTTCCACAACTTTTGGATATTTAGATACTTCGCGAAGTAACCGGCGCCCAGTAGGTGTATCGGTGTTTATTTTTATATTGACTGTCATAATTTATAATTTGAAATTTGATACTGCAAATATACAATCAATTTTCAAAACTAATACCAAAATAATTGCAAAAATCGGTTTTGGTAATTATTTCACATTTTTTTTTATTCAGTGCATCGCGACATTCATTTATCCGGCGGCTTGCAGTAGCATCGGATATTTGATAATTAAAAATTTCACGAACTATTTTAATGGTTACTACGGTGATTCCCATGAATAGAATTGATAATTGATAATTGATAATTGATAATTGAAAGAAAATAGAAATTTAAATATTTTGGGTTAAAGAATAAGTACAGTGCAAATATATAGATAATAATTATAATATCAATTATTTAATAGAAATATATTATATTTTAGGATTGAAATAATTTAACAGTATAATAGGGGGAAAATAGGCGGTTTTATTGGTAGAGACGCGGCAAGCCACGTCTATAAACGTAGAGACGCGGCATGCCACGTCTGTAACCGCGGTAAAATATGAAATTAAAATAAAAAAAAAGTTGGGAATCCTATGCAGTTGTGCAGTAAACTGTATAACTGATTGAATTACATTTATTTAATCGCTGCATAGCTTTTTTTTCTGTGCGGTAAAATGAAAAGCTGTGCAGTAAAATTACTATACACTATTTTTTTTTACTGCATACAACCGCACAGCTTTGTTGTTTTATAACATTTTTTGATATGTTGTGCAGTTCTATGCAGTTGATAAAATTTTGATTATAAACACCTTAAATACTTTTACTGCACAACTGCATAGGATTCCCAACTTTTTTACAAATAAAAAATAAAAAAAAAATCTTTAAAAAGAAATCCCGGACTTTGCCGGGTAATGGAATGGCGGTTTATTGGTAACTACATAAAAAAAGCGTTCCGAAATAGATTCGGAACGCTTAAAAATTCTAATTTAGTTAAATACATTAATCGTATATCGATTGGCGTGTACCTATTTTTATTATTTCAACAATTAAAATATTATCTTCAATGGTGTAAATAACTCTATAAGTGCCTACACGAATACGGTAAATATCATCGTAGCCTATCAATTTTTTACAACCTGAAGGGCGTGGGTTATTTTCGAGATCATAAATAGCAAAAGCGATTTTTTTTGCATAAGCTATTGGAATTTTATCCAATTGCTTTTTTACATTTTTATTGATGATTACATTATACATGTTTTTTCAATCTTTTATCCATGTACTTTTTTAATTCATCTAAAGTAATGGTTTCGCCTCCACGTTGGTTTTCGGCTTCCATACCATCCAAAAAATCTTCTAATTGCTCGTTATTACCGTAACGCTTCAAATCTATGCGTACATGTGTTGCAACACCACGTATATTCTTTTCAAATTTAATTCCTGCTATTGGCATACTATTACTCCTTTCGTTTAGTTATATAAATAAAGATACAAAGATAATTATTGTTTTTGAAAAACAGAATATTGTGTCGAAAATAAACGCCTTATAACATGTCAACAAAAGCAATAGAAAAAAACTGCTTTTATTTTTACGTTATAGGTCATTTAAAGAATTAACTTCAAATGTTATTTCTATACCATCTACAAAAATTTGAGCACGAATATTCCTTTGAAAATTTTGAACTATCAAACTTGCTCCATAGTCCAAAACTTCAGATAAATTGTATTTTCTTTTTAAATTTGCAATTAGCGTTTTTTTTTGAGCTTCACTATACTCGTTTTTTGCTTTCCCTTGTTCAAGTAACATCTTCTTTTGTTTTAAGTATTATAAATATTTCTACTTCATCAAACATCGAAGGCGGTTCAGGTATTTCAATTTCTGTATCTTCGATTTCTGTCATTTTCTCGTCTCTCATTATCGCTACCTTGCTATCAGGCTCGTAGGTTTCGAGAATTAGTATTAATTCGCTAACTGTCATAATTCAATTTGTAGGCAATCTTTTTTTGATAATTTTTGAATTTAGAGACCATACATGCCTTAAAAAACCCATCTTAATTTGTTTTTTAAATCAGAAAATGAGCTATCTAAAGCATTTGTTGTATTATTACCCCTTATTTTAAAAATACAAATTCATCATCGGTACATCGTCTTTCGATTATATTAATATGTTTTTTTTCACAAAAGGATCGTACCCACGCCGTGAATTTCTTTTGTTTGAATTTTGGATTGTCGAAGTCGGAATATTTAGTAATAAATTCTTTGAATAAGTTTTTTTTGCTCATAGCATACTCTCCGTTAATCTCAGACATTTTAAGTACTTCGCGATCCTTTAACAACCATTCGAACCATAATACAAAATCTATATCGGTGTGCTCCTCGAGTGCGCGGTTGGAGTAATTTATCTCAGCTGTTTTTATTATGCCTGATTGTAAATAATCGGAAACACACCGGATCATAAAACTATCAAACTCATTCCAATCGTCTACTGTCCATCCACTTTCAAAAAATCTTTTTCCAAAATCCATTTCGGGATCAAGTTTATCGGAATAATAATTGTGTAGTTCGAAAAATATAATGCGGCGTTTGCTGCTTGTTCCATCAATTTTGAGCGTTTGGTTGGTACTCATTATCATTTTGGTAGGCACTACATAAGGGGCTGCGTGATGTTTGTGTACGGTAATTCCTTCGGTAATGTCATTGTACAATCTATCAACCGGAAAATATTTGAGTGCATCGTTGATGTGTATTAACCGGGTATCTATGTTCGCATTCATATATTTTTTTGAATTTGCGGGGTCGAATATTTTACCGTCTAATTCAACATACCTACTGTCATCTTTGGTCGCATTAATCATTTTGCCTATAGCTTTACCAATTAGACTTTTACCGGTTCCGCCGTTGGCTTCTCCGGTACCGTCTTTATTTACATCGGTAAGGAGTAACATAATGAGTTTAGTCTCGAAATAGCCGTGCATCATGTACCCTATTAAACTCATTAACGAGTGTTTACGGTCGGTATCTTTTCCGGTTACTTTTTCGATAAATTTTTCAAAATCGCCTTTGGTGGTGGTGTACAAAAATTCACGGCGTAACATGGAACCTTCGAATATATAATTGTCGAGCTGTGAATAACTTTTTGAAATAATGCCTGATTTAGATATTTCGACAAACGAATTTTGAAAGAAAATATATTTAGTACTTTCGGTATCTTCCTGAATTATTATTTTTTTTTCGGGACGTAAACGTTCCAAATATTCGGGAGAAAAATAAGTTTTGATTGATTTATACATTTTCGACAAAATCATTTTTGATGTAACCGTAATAAAAGTGGGCGTTTCTTCTATTATAAACTCATGCTGCAACGGTTCCATGTTGATAATGTAATCCTCAAAAACATCGCGGATATAATAGGGCTGTACAATTTTAAGTTTATTATCTGAAATGTAAATGTACTGATAAGCTCCATCCGGGAGATCGTACCGGAAAAAACCAAGTGATTTGAGTTTGTTTGTCAATTTCAACCGGTCGAAATGAATTTCTTTAAATTTACCGGTCGATTTATCTATTTCACAATCGTAAAAATCATGGTCAATTTTTAATTGTTCGATATTACTTATTTCGGCCGATGTATTTACTTTGGCGGGTAGCGTTGCAATTTCAATCATGTTGGTAATAGATAGTTTGTTTAATTTGGCTAATAACTTCGGCATCGGTGTAATTGTATTTCACGAAATTTACAAACTGCGGATATATGGCTTCGAGCTGTAAATTGCCTTCCAGAATGAGCGGTTTGAGTATTTTATACATTTCAAAGTCATCTCTTATGCGTATTTGCGCCAATCGAGAATAATCGAGAATGTGTTTTTCGTCGAGTTTATAATTTTCGCAAACCCCGCCATTTGTAAGGTGTATTTCGGATACTACATCAAATTTAATATATCGCTCCAGGAACTCATTGTCGATAGTTCCAATCTGTGGGTCGATACCCCAAATTTCGAAACATATAGCGCGGTTTGCTTCTATTAACCTTAACCGCGTTATTTCGGTTTCGGTTTCGTTCACGTAAGTGAGTAAGGCATTTACTATCTGATCAGTGTCGATCACATAGGTAGTAACCCCTTTTTTTTGCGCGAAGGCTTTGTTCCGGCTTATTAGCTTTTGAAGTGCTTCGATGTGATTCATTGGTCTGAAATATGTTTTAAAACATGTTTTTTATCAAAACACAAACGCGGTTCTGTTATGGAAACTTCAAAAACCCAGTGGTTAACAGTTTCGTAACAATATATAACCGGTACAGGAGGTTTTCCGGGTGCGGTATAATAATACGTTTTGCCGGGTATTAGATTTATAGCATCCATATCAGAAAATAATTGCAAAGGTTTTGCGCTCCATTTTATCGATCATCGCGTCCAACTCTTTTATTTCGGCGGTTCGTTTGGCTGCTATATTGTGCCGATCGTGCACCAGGGCATTTTTTAAACTCTCGCGTTTACTTTTGCGAAGTTTGCACAGTGCTTTTATTAATGTGATTTTATTGACTATCATAATACTAATAGATTAATTCGTTTTGTTTTTCGTAAAAATCAACTAACTGTTTAAATGATTTGATTGTGATTAATTAAAGTAACTAAATGCCGGTTGATGTGTTGAATTTCCCATCGTCCGGTCAATTTGTGCATACATTTTTTGTGTAGTCCCCAAGGTGGGGCATTGAATGTAATTGTGGTTTCTTCATCAGATGATTGAGCAATTACAACATTAACTGCTCCGGTTATGAGTTTAATAGTTTTTTTTGTCATAGTGTATAATTATTAATATTAAAAAAATAAGGTAACATATTGATATAATTATCAATGCCGGGATGGATAAGATAAAATAAAATAATTTACGAATAATTTTCATATCCTCTATAAATCAATTTTCGTGATTATAAAAATATTCCTGAAACTGTTCGCTTATTTCCCTGATCAGCATTTCGGAATTATATTTTTTGTTTAATTTAAAAATATAATATCCGGTCCCATCGTCGTAAACAACTGAACTCATAAGACATTGGATGCCATGTGCACCTATCATATAAGCTTCAGCGATTGATTTTAACAGTATTGGATTAAAGTTCGTGTTTACCACTAAAAAACGTTTAAAACGTATAGCATACCGTATTTCGAACATACGTCCGGCGGGGCTTGTGTATGTTGAGAGATGTTTACTTGCCATAATAATAGTGTTTGTGGAATAGTTTTTTGTCGTAACCTTGTCGGATTAATTCAATTTGCCGCCAGGTTAAGTTCCGGAATGTGTCCGGTTGTCCAACTTGTTTATTGCCATACATCAACACTCCGGTTGATGGCTTTCCGGGGCGCGGGATGGTAGTGCTCATGGTATTGTAGTGTTACGTTTCGACCTCCAGAATTTGTTCCGCCTACGCATGCGGGCGTTAAGATTATAATCTTGTTCAATATATAATCTTTTGTTCAAATTTGAAATTTCGGTTTTCAATTCGTTTTTATTTTTTTGTAAAGAGTTTATTATATTTCCGAACATAGATGTTTGCCTGATGAAAGCATTTTTGAGTTTTGTATTTTTAGCTTGTAAATACCTCGCGATGAAATAAAAAAATTTGATTTTGATTATAATTTTTTTCATTTCATATCTGATTTAGCAAGTGAATAAAAGGATATTGTTTTTGGTTTTAAATTTTTGATTGTGATGAAAGCTTTCTGAGCTGTTTTCCCAGTAAACATAACATCGTCGACAATAAGAATATTGTAGCTTTTTAAATCTCTTTTTGTCGCTGATCTATTACCATAAAGAAGTAAATCAATCATATCACAATGTAGAAATCCGGCAATATGTACCGCTAATCGATATGTAATATCCGATCCTGAATTACGTGGCTTGATAGGTATTACATAATCGAACTCTAAACCGGAAAGGTCATTTTCGGCGAAGCTGATAAGTTTTTTAAAACAGTCTTCATTTTTAAAAAATTTGTAGCCGTATATATTCCATACGGTTTCATTGACATTTCTTTGACGTATGCCTTTGTAGGCACCTTTTGTAAGATTTTTCATACCTCATGTTTAAAAATTTCTTTACCTGCTATCTGATTAATAATACCGTGTGCCAAAACAGGCACCTTTGAGTTCCCACACTTCCAGTGCCTGAACACTTGTTCTGTGATTTTACATTCTCGTAATAAATTTTTTCTTACTTCCGGGTAAGCTCCTACGGGTAGGTTGTTAATCCACTCACCGAAATGGTTTATTTCGGTGGGTGTTTGGTTTGTTTCTTCAATGTTCGACATGATTTTTTGGGTTTAAATGAATTTTATTTAATATTGTTATATTTGTTCAGAATTGAACGGTGCAAATATATATATAATGTTTCATATTTTGAAACAATAAGTTGAATATTTTGCAACTATATTTCAAAATATATTATAACTATCTAATAATCAATTAATAAATTACATCATGGAAACAACAATTAAAAAAGAAGTTCATCCTATTTTGTCAAACATCCGCAAAATAATGAATGAGAGGAATTTAACTCAGGCTGCAATTGCAGAATATGCCGAAACGTCTCCATCACAATTGAGTAAAATATTTAAAGGAGAGGTTCAATTGAGCTTGTGGCAACTTTCAAATATTGCAACAAAGTTGAATATGTCGATAGTTGATATTATTACTTATCCTGACAAGTATTATAAAATGGGAAAAGGAAGTGAAGATTTGAAAGCAACTTTAACAGTAGAATTAAAAAAGGACGTAAAAGAACAGGTATTAAAATTGATTTTTGGAAATGAGAATATAAAAATTTTAAACGAATAAATTATGGAAAAAAACGAAAATGATAAGAGGGAAGATGATAATATCCCAAATGATATTATAGAAAAGGAGTTAATTGTTTATTTAAGAAAACAACATAAATCTGAAGAATATATCAATTCAATTATAAATGATGATACTAAAAAATATGCTATCTGGTCATTCTTAAAATCAGGGGGTAAAATCTAAAAATAGATTATGAGCAAAGAAATAATAAAAGTTAGCTATAAATATAAAAACACTTTCTTTAACGAATTAAATGATATAAATCAACAATTTAATGTTGAAATTGAAAGATACAAAAATTATGATTATTGTTTTTATATTTTAGAAAATGGGAAAAGATTAAAAATAGATGTCCCACAAAGATCATATAATAAAGGAGATTTTGTTATTTTTAAAATATCATCATATAAAGTAGAGATTTTTGAAATTGCTCAAATTTTACCTAATATTTATTTAGTAGTTGAAATTCAACCATATATACCAAAAGAAAAAATCAATAAAGTAGGTTTTCCATAAAAAAAACCGCTAAAAGGTATTTAGCGGTTAAGTGTAGTAGCCTGAAAAGAGAAAAATTACAAGCCTGCTATAGCGTTGGCGGGAATAATGCGATGAATATAAACTGTGGTTTGATACACAGTATAAATAACGGCTATACGCTTGTAGTTAATGCGTCGTACATTTTGTCCGTACTGTGTAATAGATTTCCGGGTTTGTATAGGGTAACTATCGGCTGAATATTTTAAGGTTTTAATTTCGTTAATTAAACCCTGTACGTACCGTTGTGCAGTTAGTGGTGCTTTGTACTGAAAAGTTATAACATTGAAAAGATTATTTATATCATCATCAGCAGATACAGTAAATACTAAATTGTAATTTTTCATATTTAGTATTTCAACTTTAATTCAGTACCGTAATGTTCATTTAATTTTTTTTCAAGTTTTCCGAAAACTTCTTCAAGTGTGAATGTTTTTTGCCCTGCTATACTTTCAGGTAAAGGATATTCAATTTCGGCAATTTTTTTATGTTTTTCAATTTCGCGAACAAGTTTACGCCCTGTTGGGCTGTCGATATTAATACGAGCTGTAACTTCCATAATAGTATAATATTAAAAATGATACGACAAAGATAATTAGTTTTTGGTAAAAGTATTATTAATCATAAAATAATTAACAGCAAAATGAGCAAAAAGACATCAAAAATTGTGGTAAGTACCAAAGCTCTCCACAAAAGCCCGGCACAAAAACGGCACAAAATCGATGTAAATAACTGATAGTTAAAGTTGTGGCGAGTACAAAAACTCTCCACAGCCGGCACAAAAACGGCACAAAAAACACGAAAAAACGGCACAAAAAACGAAGTTAACAAATTATTAATCAGTCCATTAGCAAGCAAAAAATCGGTCTGTTGTTGTCCGGTAATCTCCACGAACTTGATTAAATTTCAAATATTTATAATCAAAAACGGACTAAATAAGGAATAAAATCCTTTTTTTTTTCGTTTTTTTCTTTATCAGGTTACTTTATCTCCTTTGTTGTTTAAATTTATTCATTTACCTTTGTGTGTCGGTTTTTTTCAATAAAAAATTAATGAAAGAACATTTACAACATAAAATATTCGGAATTATATCCGAAACAGCGGATGAACAAGGACTTGAATGTTACGTTATCGGAGGATTTGTGCGCGATATTTTTCTGAAACGCACATCGAAAGACATTGATATTGTTGTGGTTGGCAGTGGTATTGAGCTTGCCGGACAGGTTGTTCGAAAACTTGGAAAAAAAGCTAATCTGACCATTTTTAAAACTTTTGGTACAGCACAAATCAAATTCAAAGACTTAGAAGTAGAATTTGTAGGAGCGCGTAGTGAATCGTACCAACGCGATTCAAGAAAACCTATTGTTGAAGATGGCACACTCGAAGACGACCAGAATCGGCGCGACTACACCATCAATGCATTAGCCCTGTGTCTGAACAAAGACCGATTCGGCGAATTAGTTGATCCTTTTGGCGGTCTAACCGACCTGAAAAACTTTGTGATACGCACTCCATTGAATCCCGACATTACGTTTTCGGACGACCCATTGCGCATGATGCGGGGAATCCGTTTTTCGGCGCAACTCGGTTTTTTCCTCGAAACGAATACTTTTGATGCGATTGAACGTAACAAAGAGCGAATCAATATTATATCCAAAGAACGAATTGCCGATGAGTTGAATAAAATCATGCTTTCGCGAAAGCCGTCAGTCGGATTTATCTTGCTCGAAAAAACCGGTTTATTAGGACTAATTTTCCCTGAATTCTTGGCATTGAAAGGTGCCGAAACCAAAGATGGAGTGGGTCATAAAGACAACTTCCATCACACATTAGCAGTGCTCGATGAACTTTGCCAACACACCGATAACCTTTGGTTGCGCTGGGCGGCACTGCTTCACGACATAGGCAAACCGCTTACCAAACGCTTCGATAACCGCTTGGGGTGGACTTTTCATAATCACAATTTCGTAGGCGAAAAAATGATACCCGCAATTTTCCGCAACATGAAACTACCCACCAACGAAAAAATGAAATACGTGCAAAAAATGGTAACGCTGCACATGCGCCCCATTGTACTAAGCGAAGAGGAAATAACCGATTCGGCTATTCGCAGATTACTTTTCGAGGCGGGCAACGATATTGATGACCTGATGATGCTTTGCGAAGCAGATATTACCTCGAAAAATCCTGAAAAGGTAAAACGCTACAGGGCAAATTTTCAAATAGTGCGTCAAAAACTGAAAGAAATTGAAGAGAAAGACCGCGTACGTAATTTTCAACCACCCGTAAGCGGACAGGAAATTATGTCCACTTTTCACCTTCCGGCCTGTGCCACAGTGGGCAATATTAAAATGAGAATAAAAGATGCCATCATGGATGGCATTATTCCGAACGAATATGAAGCAGCACGTGGATATATGTTTGAAGTGGCTAAAGAGCTTGGACTTGAGTTACCCAATGGCAAATAAATTTAACTACCGTCTTCATTATTACTTTATGAAAAAAAATATTTTTTTGAATCTGATACTTTTGATTTCTATCGTTGGTTTTGCTCAACAAAAACCGCAGAAATTCATTTATCCTTTAAAAGCTCCTGCAACCTTTGATGCAACCCGTTTGGTACGCATCGATTCGGTTTTTCAACGATTGGTTGACAACGGAACTATTCCTCATGCTGTAACTTTTGTGGCACATCGCGGTAAAGTTATTCACCACAAAGCATACGGCTGGCGCAATATTGAAAGTAAAACAATGTGCCTTAAAGATGACATTTTCCGCATGGCTTCGCAAACAAAAGCAATTACCGCAGTTGCAGTCCTGACCCTTTTCGAGGAAGGGAAAATTCTGCTCGACGATCCGGTGAAGAAATACATTCCCGAATTTGCCAACCCGCAAGTTTTAGAAAGTTTCAACGAAGCCGACTCTACATTTACCACCCGTGCTGCCAAGCGCGATATTACCATTCGGCATTTACTCACCCACACTGCAGGCATCCCGTACGGAGGGGGAAACATGCGAAAAATTTACGACAAATCAGGAATTCCTGTTTCGCCATTCTACTCGCTCGAAAATAAAACGCTGGGCGATTATATAAAAACGCTTGCCAAATGTCCGCTCGAACACGACCCCGGCGAAAAATTCAGTTACGGAATGAGTACCGATGTGCTGGGTTATCTGATTGAAGTTGTCTCGGGAAAATCGGTGGATCAATACTTTCGCGAAAAAATTTTCGAACCGCTCGGCATGAATGAAACTTATTTTTATTTACCCGAAAATAAACAATACAGATTAGTAACCCTGTACGAAAAATCGGCTGCTAAACCTTTAATTCGGAATGTTAGGGCAAATAATATTTATCAGACTTTTCCATATTCGGGAGCAAAAACCTTTTTCAGTACCGGCGCCGGACTTTCGGGACCGGTCGAAGATTATGCCAAATTCTGTCAAATGATTCTGAATGGAGGTGAATTTAACGGACACCGAATTTTGGGCAGAAAAACCGTAGAAATGATGCGTAAAAATGCTGTTGGTAATATGCGCGGCGAAATTGGTTTTGGATTGGCTTTCGACGATTTTCGTCCTGAATATTCATATCGCTCCATAGCAACGGAAGGTGCGTTGCGCTGGGGAGGCATGTTTGGCACCGATTACGTGATTGATCCGAAAGAAGATTTGATGCTGCTTTTTTATATCAACCTCGAACCCAACAATACCGGAACTGACTTTAAAGTACTGTTCCATAATTTAGTGTATCAGGCGTTGAAATAGTTTCGTATTACGTCAAATTCTTTCGGAGTTGAGGTACGAAACCCGAAAGCCTTTTGAGCAAATATAAAGCAATTTATTTCATAAAATATCAATAAATCACAAATAAATATGAACCCATTCTTTTCATTCATCATCCCCCTGTTCCTTATGACAGCCTGTAACTCATCGGATAAAATTAATTATCCGGCAACCGCTCAAGACAATATAGTTGAAAAATATTTCGAAACAGATGTTGCCGAACCTTACCGCTGGCTCGAAAACGATACCGCAGCTGCCACCGAAGCCTGGGTTGCAGCTCAAAACGAAGTAACATACAATTATCTCGATCAAATTCCATTTCGTGCCGGTTTAAAAAAACACCTAACCGACCTGATGAATTACCCCAAATACAGTTCCCCTTTTAAGAAAAACGGCAAATATTATTTTTTTAAAAACGATGGTTTACAAAATCAAAGTGTTTTGTACACTATGGCAACGTTGGACGCAGAACCCGAAGTATTGCTTGACCCCAACAAACTATCGACCGACGGAACAGTTGCTTTATCGCGAATATCTTTTTCCAATAACGGCAAATATTTGGCATACAGCATTGCCCGCAGTGGCTCGGACTGGAACGAAATTTACATTATGAATCTCGTAACCCGTGAATTATTGCCTGATCTGATTAAATGGGTGAAATTCTCGGGTATTGCCTGGCAGGGCGATGGATTTTATTACAGTGCTTACGATGCGCCTGTTGCCGGAAAGGAATTTTCGAATAAAAACGAATATCACAAAATTTATTTTCATCAAGTTGGCGATAACCAAACCGCAGATCAATTGGTTTTTGAAAATAAAAAATATCCGCTCCGCAATTGCGGTGCCGGTGTTACCGAAGATGAAAAATATCTCATTATTACCGAAACCGAAACAACTTCGGGCAATTCATTACACATTAAAGATTTAACAAAACCAAAAGCATCGTATTTAACATTAGAAGCAGGTTTCGAAAAAGATTATTCGGTGGTTGACCACGTAAACGGTAAAATTTACGTACTCACCAACTGGAAAGCATCGAACCAGCAATTGATGGAAATAGACCCGAAAAATTCTGCACGTGAAAACTGGAAAACAATAATTCCCGAGAACAATAATGTACTTGAAAATGTGTCGGTTTTAGGCGGAAAATTGATAGCCGAATACTTGCAGGATGCAGCCAACCATGCATATACTTTCGATTTAAGCGGAAAACAACTGTACGAAGTTCAACTTCCCACTTTGGGAACTATCTCGGGATTCTCAGGTAACAAAGATGATAATGAAACTTTTTACACCTTCACCTCGTTTACTTTCCCTCCCACTATTTACCGTTTCGATGTAGCGACCAACCAAGCCGAAGTTTTCAAACGGGCAGAAGTGCAATTCAATCCCGAAGATTTTGTGAGCGAACAGGTTTTTTACACCAGCAAGGATGGCACCAAAGTACCCATGTTTATCACTTACAAAAAAGGGATGAAGAAAAACGGGAAAAATCCTTTGATGCTTTATGGTTACGGAGGTTTTAACATCAGCGTCAATCCGAGTTTCAGCGTTTCGCGCATTCCTTTTATCGAGCAGGGTGGAATTTATGTAGTGGCAAATATTCGCGGTGGTGGCGAATATGGCGAAGCATGGCACAAAGCCGGAACAAAAATGCTTAAACAGAATGTTTTTGACGATTTTATTACAGCAGCCGAATTTCTGATCAGCGAGAAATACACATCATCGAAAAAATTAGCCATTCACGGTGGCTCCAACGGCGGATTGCTCGTTGGTGCTTGCATGACACAGCGCCCCGATTTATTTGCTGTTGCTATTCCCGAAGTGGGTGTGCTCGACATGCTTCGTTATCATAAATTCACCATTGGATGGGCTTGGGCAACCGATTACGGCACCAGCGAAGAAAGCAAAGAAATGTTCGATTACCTGATAGCCTATTCGCCGCTTCACAACGTAAAACAAGGTGTTAAATATCCGGCAACAATGGTTTTGACAGGCGATCACGACGACCGCGTAGTTCCGGCTCACTCGTTTAAATTTGCTGCAACTCTTCAGGCTGCCAACACCGGAAATTATACGTCGTTGATACGCATCGATACCAAAGCCGGGCACGGTGCCGGAAAGCCCATTGCAAAAATCATCGATGCACATTCAGATATGTGGGCGTTTGTAATGTATAAGCTGGGTATGAAACCCAAGTTCTGAAAATTTTGAACAATTGGATGCTCCATATAAATCAAATCAAACTTTATTGTTTGTTTGAATTATTTTAACTAAATTTTGGGGTAAAAAAAACTATAATTCTATGTACACAAAGATTCCGGCATATTTGTACGAAAAGAATAATATCATGCGGCTGATATTATTCACAGCTATCTTTGCAATGCTATTTATCAATATTTTTCAACCCTTTAATTCGCGGCAGTGGTATCCCGACATTTCTGAGTTTAAATACTTCTTCTTTTCCAGTCTGATTATTCTGATTGGAATGTTGGTGGTGGTGATCAGCCGGCTCATTATGTTAGCAGTGGTAAAAACCAAATCGCTAAACTATTGGTCATACTTCACTTGGGTTTTGATTGAGATATTGGCTATGTCGCTTTTTTATGCGCTTTTCACCAAATTTATACCAAAAGAAGGATTTAGCCGCGATTTTATGGTAATATTCCGTGAATCTGTCGTCAATACAAGTCTGATCATCCTTCTTCCCTACTCTATTTTATGGCTCTACCTGTCGTGGCGCGAAAAAAACTCGTTGCTCGAAAAACTTTCGAAAACAGAACCATCAATAGAAATACACAGAAGAAATCTGATCGCTTTCAAGGATGAAAAAGGAGAATTGAAATTATCGATTATGCTTGACAATCTTTTGTATATCGAGTCGGCTGATAATTATGCCACCATACATTATCTGAACAAATCAAAAATTTCGCATTTTCTCATTCGTAATTCATTGAAATGGTTCGACGAGAATTTGACAAAGGATACTCCGCTTGTTCGTTGTCATCGTTCATACATTATCAATCTCGACAAAGTAAAAGTACTTCGCAAAACCAAAGATGGCATTTTTTTGGAAACTGATACCATCAATTCGCCCGATATACCTGTTTCTAAAACTTATTATGAACGGGTAATGACCAAATTTTCGAAATATTCGGTCTGAAAATTATTTACTATTTACCTCCCGATATCCCCGATAGCTATCGGGGGGATCATTTACCATCAACCTCTATTTGAACAAGTTAACAAATCCAATGCAAACACCGCGAAGCAAATAACGCCAAAGGCAAATAACGCCAAAGGCAAATAACGCGAAGCAAATAACGCCAAAGGCAAACAACGCCAAAGGCAAACAACGCCAAAGGCAAACAACGCCAAAGGCAAATAACGCCAAAGGCAAACAACGCCAAAGGCAAATAACGCCAAAGGCAAACAACGCCAAAGGCAAATCACTATGTCGATGGAGGCGTTTTGAAAAATTTACCTGTTTCGACCATACGTAACGATTGCGAGAAAGTAATAGGCATAAATGCCAGCCCCATTGTTACCGACGAGTACAAACTTTCCATTATGAATGTTGCTTCTCGCACTTACCATTTTATGTTTAAAGCCAACATTCTATTTGATAAAGAATTATGCGATTTGTTAATTGAACCCGTTGACATGGGAAATTACGATACTTTCGATGTTGACAAAGGGCGTGAAATTTTTGAATTAGGGTACCGAAGCACGAAACAAATGCTCGAAATAAAAATGAAAGAGATGATGTAATACTATATACCAAATATTAAATTCAACTTTTGTACAATAAAAAGGCTATATTTTAATCATTATGTTAGCTATTCAAATTTTCTTATTACTTTTGTAGCATAATAATTAAAAACACAGTCAAAATTATGTTTCCAGTGTCCAACCGTTTAGCTGCGCTTTCCCCTTCGGAAACGCTTGCCATGTCGCAAAAAAGCAACGAGCTGAAAGCTCAGGGTATTGATGTAATTAATTTGAGCGTTGGAGAACCCGATTTCTTCACGCCCGACCACATTAAAGAAGCTGCCAAACAGGCTGTGGATAACAACTTTTCGTTTTATTCACCTGTTCCGGGTTATCCTGCTTTGCGCAATGCTATTTGTGCGAAATTAAAATCAGAAAACAACATAGAATATAAACCCGAACAAATTGTTTGTTCCAATGGCGCCAAACAATCGGTTTGTAATGTTGTACTGGCAGTTATCAGCAAAGGCGACGAAGTGATTATTCCCGCTCCTTATTGGGTAAGTTATCCCGAAATGGTAACCCTTGCCGATGGAAAATCGGTTACAATTTACGCAGGTATCGAACAGGATTTTAAAATTACGCCTGCACAGTTGGAAGCCGCCATTACACCCAAAACTAAAATGATAATTCTTTGTTCGCCATCAAATCCCACGGGAAGCGTTTACAGCAAAGAAGAACTCAAAGGTTTGTCCGATGTTTTGGCAAAATATCCAAACATTTTTATTGTTTCCGATGAAATTTACGAACATATCAACTACCTTGGCAAACACGAAAGTATTGCACAGTTCGAAAACGTTCGCGAACGGGTTATAATTGTAAATGGCGTATCGAAAGGTTATGCCATGACCGGTTGGCGTTTGGGCTGGATTGCCGCACCAAAATGGATTGCTTCGGCATGTAATACGCTTCAGGGACAATATACCTCCGGTCCTTGTTCGGTAACTCAAAAAGCAGCCGAAGCCGCCTATACCGGCGATCAAACGTGTGTTGAAACCATGCGTGTAGCTTTCGAACGCCGCAAAAACTTAGTAGTGGGAATGGCTCGCCAAATTCCCGGATTGAAAGTGAACGATCCACAGGGTGCATTTTATATTTTTCCCGATTGCAGTTCATACTACGGAAAATCGTTCAACGATAAAAAAATAGAAAACTCAGGCGACTTGGCTTTATATTTGTTGGAAGAAGGACATGTAGCCTGCGTAAGTGGCGGTGCTTTCGGTGCTCCCGACTGTATTCGCATGTCGTATGCCACTTCCGACGAAAATCTTGTAAAAGCATTGGGTTGGATAAAAGAAGCATTGGGGAAATTAGTATAATGACCTGACAATAAAATGAGATACTCCCGTTGCCAATAAGCAGCGGGAGTATTTTTTTTACAATTCAAATGAGCAAATGGCAGCGATACTCGGTGGAATTTTATTTAATCCCACCTTTTAAATACCATCAAGAATAAACGGTATCGAACAAAGTGAATAATTTTAATTCAAAGCAATAAAAGGAATCATTAAATCGCTCTGCAAGTCATTATTTTTATAACTGTTGGGATTCTTGGTAAACTAAGCAACAGAGCCGATGGGCAATTATGCATTTCAGTCTTCCGATAGCGTTCGACTGAGCTCACGCCGATAGCTATCGGCGAAGTCTATCGGGATGGTTCTAATGTCTTTTATTATATATATGAGTCCACCGTATAAAGTCAGAAATCTCGAAATTTAACACGTCTTGCTCTTGTAATACTCTGACAATCAAATGTCATTTTTTATGAAATTATCGGCTTTTAGAGTAGAATGGACTTTATACAGTGGACTCATATATCAAAAATAAGGAATTTATATGAGACTTCAAAGGATTGAAGACTATTTTTTAGTGTGGTTGAAACGATATAAATTGATTGTGAATTTTTATTTGTTCTATTATTTTACTTATAATATATGATATATCAATTATTATATATACTTTTGTATTGAAATATCAGTTGTTATGAAACGAGTATCGCTAAAGGCGAAACGAGTTCCATGCGAAAACTAAAAAAAAATATGAACGCATGAAATCAAAAGGGACAAATTTTACTCAAAAACAAAAGAATATCCTTACTACTTTAGGTGAGAATATCAAGTTAGCCCGTTTGCGCCGGAAGCTATCCATTCGTTCTATGGCAGAGCGAGCCGGTATTGCCACATCTACCTTAGGCAATATAGAAAATGGTTCTCCATCGGTTTCTCTGGGTAGCTATTTGCAGGTGTTATCTATTTTACGCCTCGAAGATGATTTATTATTGATAGCAGATAAAGACCCGGTAGGTAGACAGATTCAGGATGCCGGACTGATAGTAAAAAAACGAGCCCCGAAAAAGAAAAAGACAGTATCAGCTATTGATCATGTTATTGATAAAGGAAATTTTGAAAAACCTAAATTTGACTAATTTATTATGAAACAGAATAAAGAAAAAGAGATACTTGTTTATGCGGATTGGTATATGCTCGATTCACCTCGATTGATAGGAAGATTATATTTTGCTTCTCTTCGGGGTAAGGCTGTATATTCATTTGAATATGACAATAAATGGATAAAAACCGGTATCTCTATTGATCCTGAATTGCCTCTTTTCTCAGGATTACATTATGCATCCTCAAATGATAATTTCGGCATCTTCAAAGATTCTTCACCGGACAGATGGGGGCAACTATTGATGAAACGCCGGGAAATTCTTTTGTCTAAAATAGAGAAAACAGAACCTCACACATTATTTGGGATTGATTTCTTATTGAGTGTACATGACAGTCATCGTATGGGAGGACTACGTTTTAAAGAGAGTGAAGAAAGTGAATTTCTGAGTAACGACCAAAGACTGGCAGCTCCACCCTGGACTTCAATAAGGGAACTTGAATATGCAGTAGAACAATATGAGAAAAACGCTGATGAATTAGATGAGGCTTCTTTGAAATGGATCAATCAACTTATTGCTCCCGGGTCTTCTTTAGGTGGTGCTCGTCCTAAAGCAGATGTTGTTGATACAACAGGGAAACAATGGATCGCAAAATTCCCAAGCAGAAAGGATGATTCGGATGTAGGATTGTGGGAAATGATTGTCCATGAACTATCCATCCAAGCTAAAATTACGGTTCCAAATGCCTTTATAAAGAAGCTTGCTTCCCCTTATCATACCTACTTATCTCAACGCTTTGACCGAACCGAAAACAATAAGCGCATTCATTATGCTTCGGCTATGACACTGCTACAGCGAACGGATGGAGACGATACCGATAGTGGTGTAAGTTATTTGGATTTAGTTTCATTTATTAAATCTGAATGTGCTGATACCACTGCAAATTTAGAAGAGCTTTTTCGTAGAGTGCTTTTTTCTGTTTGTGTTTCCAATACGGATGATCATTTACGGAATCATGGATTTCTTTACACAGAAGCTGGTTGGACTTTATCACCGGCATTTGACATCAATGCAAACGAAACCGGAACGGGATTAAAACTAAATATTGATGAAGAAGACAATTCTTTGGTTATTGATTTGGTTATGAAAACGGCTCCTTATTATTTACTATCTGACAAACGTGCTGCAGAAATAAAAGATGAAGTAATTAAAGCAGTTTCCGACTGGAGAAAAGTAGCTGCTAAACACAAAGTTTCAGCTTCAGAAACAGAACAAAAAGCAAAAGCTTTCAGAGTATCCTAAAACAAAACGTTGACAATCAAAGTGATTATCAACGTTTTATTTTTGTAAAGTGGAGCTGGAGGGAGTCGAACCCTCGTCCAAACAAGGAAACAATAAGCTTTCTACATGTTTATCTTCGCTTTGGTTTTCGTGCACAGGCAAGACCGAAGCCACCCATCTGCGCCTTATCCTTTAAGTTTTCATCGCGGCTTCAAGGCAAACCGTAACTATCTTCGATTTAGCTGCACTTCCTGATCATCGGCCTCGAAGCCACGGCCTTTGGGAAATGTCTCGTCCCAATACCTTGTATCGGGATTAAGCTTTATCTACTATGATTCGATTAAGCAGCAAGAGCGTAGTTGTTTTCGCCAGTTAGTTGTTTGAGACCCGAGATTAACGAGCTGTTTTCTCATAGCTCGACATGCTTACATATCCTTTCTGCCTGCTGTCAAAACCAAGCAGCCCCGATTTTTTTTTAATTAATAATTAATAATTGCGTATTTTGATTACGGTGCAAAGGTAAGGCTTATTTTTGAAATGTGGTTACTTCATAATATGAATTTACATGAAAGCCAGCAACTATTGTTCAAATTAATTGACACCTGGTTTTTGAATTGCCACCCCGTTTACGGTGAGGATGATATAATTCATTTTATTTTATTGGCTTTAGCCAAATTATCAATGATTTGTTTGGCTAAAGCCTTGATGCTGTTTTATTCAATATGAATGGGCTAAAGCCCAATCCAATTCAAAATTACAATCTCAACTCATTTAATCTTTTATTGGAATTGTACAGGGTTTCAAATTTGCTCATGGATTTATTTTTACTCTTCTATTATTTCTGATTTTACCAATGCTATTTCGGCAGGAGTAAGATTGTAGAGGTCATATATAAGATTTTCAATATCTTCTTCAAGCTGTTGAGTCTTTGAATTTATATCTTCTTTTTTCAATGTGCGTATTTTTTCAACCAATTCAATAAAAGGAGTTTCATCGACATCTTTTTTTATCGGTACGGTAACCATTTTATTATAATCTAATTTGCAACGCCCACCTTCTGAACTATCACCATAAGCCACAAACTTAATACGTTTGAACCATTTAAATAACTTTGAATTTAAAAAACAGAAAAGAAATTTGCTATCTGAACCAATCATGTAACAAGAATTGTTTATATAACAGCCATCAGTGTCTAAATAAAATTCATGGTTTTTTGCAGTGTGAATGTAGATTATTTTTGGTTTATCAAATTCGTCATAATAAGCACAAGGACGTAAATTATAACAAGTTAAACCTTTATCTCCACGTGCTTCTAATTTATCTTGAAATTGAGATAAATAAGTAAATGTTGTTGGGTATTCTTTTTCAATATCAAGTGAAAAGCCGGTGGCTAGAAAATAGCGATTTTCATCAATTAGTTGCCATTGTTTAATGTCCGTAGATTGAGCATATTTTTTTACAATGGTATTACTTTCTGAGTTTATTAATTTATTTGCATCTTGTGAAGTTAAAACAAAGGCTTTGTTATAACCTGTTTTAATTCCACTGTATATTTTGTCATTTGTAAATTCCTTTAAACTAAAAGAATCTTTTTGAAGTTTTTTAAGGAGTTCAATTTCTAAATTGTCAATAAACTTCCATTCTGCTTCATCTTTAAGGGTTGTTTGATAATAACCTTGAGTAACTTCGAATAAATCTAAGTTCTCAAGTGTCTTAATTGGAAAATATCGGGTCGGATTATCACTTTTACAATTTATTATTTTTGTAATAGCTGCGTCGGTTGCTGCTTGAAATACCTTTAATTCAAAGAAATCAATAATTAAATCAACATCAACTTTTTCTGCCAATGTATTACGTAATTCTTTACCATATTGAGTTTTAAGGTATTTGTTTAGTGTAATAAACATCAACACTCCATCTTCGGCTAAGATATTCAATCCCAAGCCAAAAAAGTAAACATATAAATCGGCAGTACCATTTCCTACATCGGGAAATGTGCTTGTTAGCAGCGTTTTATATTCATTAGGAAGTTTTTCTTGCCGAACATAAGGAGGATTACCAATCACAATATCAAACTTGCCATTTTCAAAAACATCTTTAAAATAAAGCTTCCAAAGGAAAAATGGTTTCAAATCCGTTTGCTGTAATTGTGAAAGTTTATTTCTCTTTTCAACAAGTCCTTCAAGTTCTTTCTGCAATTTTTCGAATTCAGATTTTTGTTTTCTACTTCTATTTGTGCTTTCTCCTAAGTTACTAAATTGATTCTGAATGCCTAATTCATATTTTTCAATTGCTAATTCAATTTGAGTATGAATTTCTTTGTCAATTAGATTCTTTAATTCATTCTTTTTTTCATGATTTTCGATACTAAAATAGCATTTAATATAATCTTGAAGTCGTTTCAAGTCATCATAGTTTGAGTATGAGATAGATAATTGATTTTCAACAATATTACCAAACAAATCGTATTGAGGTTCAACAATTGGGAACGTGTCATTTGTAAGTCTACTTAAATCAATGCCTTCAAAACTCTCTAACAAACTGTCCCCTTGCATTATCTTATAATCGAGGTTAGGAAGTGGTTGTGGAACTTCCTCATCAACTACTAAAGCAAGCCAAAAGCGAAGTCGTGCAATATCTACTGCACCTTTTTCAATATCAACACCATAAATGTTATTTTGTATAATTTCCTTTTTAATTTTACATGCTGAAAAGCTTATTTTTTCATCCAAAAATTCATATAACAATCGTCTTGCATTGAAAATCTCATTTAACATACCCATAGGGAAAGCACCTGAGCCAATTGCAGGGTCGCAAATTTTAATTTTACGCAATAATTTATTAATTAAAATTGCGTTCTTTTTTATTTTCAAACAATCATCCACTTGATGCTTAAGTATCAGATTTTCTATTGCTTTATGTAATGAGAGATCAGTTTTTAGTTTAAGGTAGGTAATCAGACTTTCTTTACACATATAACTCACAATGTCTTTAGGCGTATAAAAAGTTCCTTTGTCTTTATTATCTTCGAGTAAGTTTTCAAAAATACGTCCAAGCATTTCAGGGTCAACGCCTACTTCTGCATCGTTTTGGTCATTTTCGTCAATCGTAAAATTATATTCGCTAAAAAACATTAGAAGTTTTTCAAATAGATTAGCTGGAAAAATAACCGTTTTTTTATCCAAATCATCTTTTTCAAATAAACCACCGTTGAGATATGGTATCTTAATGTCTAATCCCAAAATATCAGCTACTTTCTGATTGTCACGTTCATAATTCAAAGTGTCAAAAAATAAAACCTCAAGTACACCTTCCAAAAAATCGTCTTTAAGCTCACTTTTAGCAAAAAGATCCTGCAAATAGTGTTGATTTCCTTCTCCCCAATTTTTATCCATGGGTACACCCATCCAACCTTTCTTTTGTAAAAATTGTAGAAAAACAAGCCTCCCCAACATTTTCTTCACATAATCGCGGACATCCTTTTCATTTCCATTAAAAGAAGTTTCTAATTGAATGTCTGGTTCTGAGATTTTCTTTTCAATTATTTTTCCGTTTTCTTTTACATAGCGTTTCCCTGTAATGTGTTGTACAAAATCTGCATATATTTCAAGGTATTTTTTAAAGAACTCATCACTAAGCGCTTCCACCGAAAAGGCGTCAGTGATAGTCTTAATTGTTTTGATTTCATTTGCCAAATTAGCCAATCTTATTGAAGCAGTTCTACTCGGATGGCTATCGCCCATCAAAAATGTGTACCGTTTTGCGGAAGTGGAATCACTTACATTACTGCCTTTTGAAACAAAGGATAATCTCCATTCACCTACATTGTCGGGATAATGGAACACGATTAATGCAGCCGAATAGGGTAGCAATTCGTGCCTAATATAGTTTTGAATGGTAACACGGTTTCGGGATAAATTTACTTTTGGTTGCAGGATAACTTCAAAAAACAAAATATTGTCGCCATCAGTAGCTAAATCCATTTCGCCCCAGCAAATTACATCGCTGATAATTTTCTTTTCAGCTTCGTTTAATTGGCTTTGAAATGATTTTTTGTAGGGTTGTATTTTACCAAAGACCGGAGTAATTACATTTACTTTGAACGACTCGAAACCTAAAAACGATTCTTGAAAAATATCTTGCAACTGCTTTTCCATGTGATGCTTAAGAGTTTTATCTGCCCCAAGCCCCTAAAGGGGATGTTAAGACGCAGTATTTGAAAATAAAAAAAGAATGTATCAAAGAAATCAGGACTAACTTCACATCCCCTTTAGGGGCTATGGGCAGTTTTTTTTATGGCTACTGAAAGCACTGTATAAGGTTCAATAATATTATTAGCTTTTGCTGTTTTTTTGATATTCTTTAAGTAGCGTTCAACAAAATCGGTAATAAAGCCAAGTTTTTCATCTTGAAAAAGCGATTTTTGAAGCGAAGCATCTAATTTTATTATTTGGCGCGCAAGTGTGTCATTGCCTTGTGATATAAGTCCGCGAGCTGTAACTAACTTTTCTTTAATATCTTCCGGTAGCATTTTTTCATTTCGTATTATGCTAACCAAAATACTTAATCCTTTTTTGCTTTGTGGTGAGATGTGACTTGAAGTTACAAGTTCTGCATTTTGCAAATATTCATTGAAAGTGGTATAAACCCTGTCTCTAACAATTTCCCAATTTTCTGGCAAAGGCAATGCACTTCGTTCTTGCTCAGTACATCGCAGAATTTCAGCCATTTCAATGGGTGATAATTGTTTTGGTATGCCTTCGCTGTCAGTTTGGTAATATAATCCGGTATCCTTTTCATTAGCTTTGATATGAAATAAAATACTTTCGATTTCAGCTTTCTTAGCAGCACACAAACCTTCTGGCAAGTCGAAAACACGAGCATATTCCTCCGGCTTTTCTGCTTTGAATCGTTTCAGGTAATCAATAAATTTAGTAGTTGGTGTTTCACTTTCATCAATCACAAATTTAGTCATGCCATGCATTACCACTTCTTCTTCGTGGCTAAATACTTGACTGTCTTCGCCAAATACGGTATGAAATGCTTGAAGTTTCGTCAATGCTTTTTTCACTAATTCTAATTGTGCATCGCCTTGGCTCGAAGGAAAGAAATTATATACATATATAAAGTCTTCTTTCGAACCAATACGATTTACACGCCCGATACGTTGCATTAATCGGGTAGAATTCCAAGGAGTATCGTAATTTACAATCACATTACTTCGGTGCAAGTTTACACCTTCGGCTAATACTTCAGTTGTAATTAGCACATCATAATCATTAAGTTGCGTGCCTGTATAATTAGCGTCGAAGTTTGCTTTTATCGTATCGCGCATTTTATCCCGATTGGAAGCAGTAATATCCAATACTTTATGATTGGTGTTTTTTAGCTTGCTCTTTAATATATTAACGGTATCAATTGCCTCCGTGAAAATCACTAACTTTTGGTCATGGAGTGAATGTGGATTATTGGTTTCTTTCGAAAAGAACTTTCCATTCATCTCAAACATAAAGGTTTCCAATTTCGGATCGTCTTTTATTCGCTCCCATCGGTCAAGCAAATTCTGTATAATCTTACTATCTGCTTTAAGATTTACCAAATAATCATCCTTCAAATCTTGCGCTTTAAACTCACGATTTTTTTCAGGCTTCGATTTAACCTTCTCACGGATATGCATATAGCAACCCGCCAATGTTCGTTTCTTACGGTTATCCTCACTTAACTCCGAATTAACGTCAATATCTGGACATATAAAAACCGAGTCATTTTCAATCATCTCAATCATGTTATTGCAGTATTGCATCAAGTTGCGCAACGATTGACGGAATGCATCAAAGCTGCTTTCGAGGCGTTTTACGAGCAAAATCTGCATTATTTTTGCCAAACGAGCCGATGTATCCTGTACTTTTACTTTTCTTTTTCCTTTACCGCCTTCATAAAGCGAACGGTCTTTTTCATTTATTAGAAACTCAATGGCACGGTAGCGATAAAAACCCAAACTTTGATTCACATTATCAATGTTTTCCGAAGCAATAATTTCGATGGTATCATAGAATAATTCGCTTAACTTATCGTCCATTTTATAAATAATTTCGTTTGGACCTTTAATCTTTGGGAATTTTAATCCCTGACTTTCCATATCTTCCTCGAAATATTTCTCAATATCGGTTCTGGTACGTCTTACTACGAGCGGTTCAACAATGTTTTTTCGCAAATCCTCGGCGATATATTTCAACATTTTCAAATCATCAACAAGTTCTTTTTCTGATTTTTTTTCACCTTTACGCTTGGCACTAATTAAGTCTTGATAACGATTAGCAATGTTGTTGAAATAGCTATCCAATTTCTTATCGGGTATGGTTTCGAGGGTGGTATTAGCATGTTCGTGCTGAAACAAATAGATTTGATTTTTCAAATCATTTGGTCGGTTGTTTTGAGGTGTAGCCGATAACAAAACGACATAAGGTCTTGGTTGCCGTTCGGTAATACTAACCAAATCTCTGTACATATTTGTGTCACTATTCCGAAATTTATGACTTTCGTCCACCAACACCAAACCGTAATTTTGATTTAAATCAATGGTTGTTTCAAATTCATCAGCATCAATTTCAGTATCTATATCATCTTCATCATCAATAAGTTTACCAATGCTTCCGGTGGTAATGAACTGAACATGATTTTTAATTTTGAAATCGCGTTCTTCGTCAAAATAGCTGATAGTCTCTTCCCAACTTCCTTTTATGGCTGGAGGTGCGACAATTAAAACAGGTCTTTCAACTCCATATTCGAGCAAATATCGTTTGATTACCATGATTCCTACCATAGTTTTGCCCAAACCAACAACATCGGCCAAAATAAATCCACCATGTTTTCGCATGATAGAAAATCCCTGATTTACTGCATCAATTTGATATTGAAGCAATTTAAATTGTGGATCTACAGGGAAAAATTTTTCAGGATTTTTTTGCCAATCGGAATCCAGTACATCACCCCATACATTTTGAAGGAATTTGATATATGCTTCATGTGGAGTTAATTCAATAGCACTATTTTCAAGTTTTTCCTTTTCCTCAATTGCCTTTTTTCCGATTGGTGATGGTTTCAGCACTTCTTCCAAAAAAACTTGATTCCACGGTTCGCTTTGATCCCATTTTTCGTTGAACCACATCAAGTGGCTTTTGGTGTTTGAAACCGCTACCTGTGTTGAGGACACACGCAAACCATCTGTTTCAAGATAATTCAATTCAGCGTTGTCCTCCAATCCTTTTTGTGTAAAATTGGAACTTCCAATTAAACCAATTGCGTCTTCTACACCTTTGAAAATATAGCATTTAGCATGTAGGAATTGCTCTTCCTGACTTTGTCCATATATCCTGATTTGGAACTTGGAATTTTCGTCTTCTGAATTGCAATATTGGAGCAATAAATCAACTGCTTTTTGATAATCAGGGGTAAGTGCGAGTTGATTAATGTCTATTTTGAGGTATTGTCCGGGAAAATCATCCCTTTCTAATGGATCAGCTTGTTGGTATTGGCGCACCATCGGCTCTTTGCCAATTATCAAACGGAAAACGGTGTTTTCGCGTTCTAAAAACGATTTAAGTTCGTCGTAAACAACCACCATTCCGGGCAAATCCCAGTATCCGGTAGCAATCAATATTTCCGTAAATTTTTCGTCCGAAATGCACTTTTTGAGCACCGAATCCATTTTAAGTACCGCTGTGGAATTGTCGATTAAGGTGTTTTTCATTGGCTTGCTGAGCGGCTGCCATTGGTCAGATAAGTTTAAAGTCCAGCTTTAAAGATGCAAAAAGCGTGAACTAAATCCTTATCCGCACCAGAGGTCCTCGGAGACCGCGCAAGATGATAAGTCAAAAGCCCACGCCGGTTGGCGTGAGCATTTTGCTGACTTATTCAATCTTGCTCGCTAAAGAAATTTCCGAGGTTTCTGGTGCGCGAACAATAGCAGAATGCTATTTAATTAATATGTTGAGAATTGTTTTATGCTATAGATTTATTTGTTTTTAAAACGTTACTTTTTATTTATTTATCTAATCCATAGTCGATCATTGGTTCGCTGGCAATTTGATTCTCTATAACAGTACTTTCCTGGTATAGAATCTCTGGATCCATATCGGCACCATTTTCCCATTCAATGGTGTCAAAACTAACTCGTACACTATTAAAAAGAGTGATATCCTGTAATTCCTTAAAAATTCCTGTTTCTAAGTATGGATTCATATCAAACTGCCTCTTTTCAACATTTGCAAATGTAAGTATTAACTGGTAGTTTGACAAGGGTTGCACATTTTTTACTGCTAAATACATACTCAACTATTTTAACGATTCAATTTGAAATGGTTTTTCACCATTCTGGCATAGTTTCCAATTTGCTAGTAATTCTTCCTGGTGGATTTCCATCCATGCCAAAACCAATCTTAATTGTTTGACTGGTATTTCTCCTCCCAGTATATCCAGATTTAAAATGCTGAGGATAACTATATAATCATTGTAAACACATGAATATGTGGTGGATTATGTTCTTTTGGAGCATAGTACATTCGGATAATTATACCGAAAAACATAGATATCGTTGGCATATCGTTAATTAATAACCTATTGTATTTGCAAAGATATAACGAATTAAGAGATTAACAAGAAATATTCCTTAAAAATATTTTCAAATAACTCAAAAGTATTTTCATGAAAAAATCCGTAAAACAGAAATTTATACTGTTTTACGGATTTTCTTATAGTATGGACTATTGACTAATATCTATTTTGCGTAACTTACCGCTCTCGTTTCTCTGATAACGGTAATTTTAACTTGACCCGGATAAGTCATTTCATCCTGAATTTTCTTAGCCAGATCGAACGAGAGTAATTCGGTTTCTTTATCGTCAATTTTGTCAGCACCAACTATAACACGGAGTTCGCGACCTGCCTGAATGGCATAAGTTTTAATAACTCCGGGATACGATAATGCCAGATTTTCCAAATCGTTCAATCGTTTGATATATGCTTCCACAATTTCGCGGCGTGCTCCCGGACGTGCTCCCGAAATGGCATCGCACACCTGAACAATAGGTGAAAATAGCGTTTCCATTTCCACTTCATCGTGGTGCGAACCGATAGCGTTGCAAATGTCGGGTTTTTCTTTGTACTTCTCTGCAAGACGCATGCCAAGAATAGCGTGCGGCAATTCCGGTTCATCATCGGGCACTTTACCTATGTCGTGCAGCAGTCCGGCGCGTTTCGCTTTTTTGGGGTTCAATCCGAGTTCCGAAGCCATTGTGGCACACAAATTGGCTACCTCACGTGAGTGTTGCAATAGGTTTTGTCCGTACGAAGAGCGGTATTTCATTTTACCTATCAACCGAATAAGTTCAGGGTGTAAACCGTGCACGCCGAGGTCGATGGTAGTGCGTTTGCCGATTTCTATAATTTCATCTTCAACCTGTTTGCGTACTTTATTAACTACTTCTTCGATGCGTGCAGGGTGAATTCGTCCATCAGTAACTAACTGATGCAGCGAAAGTCGTGCAATTTCGCGGCGAACCGGGTCGAAAGCTGAAAGTACGATGGCTTCAGGAGTGTCGTCAACAATGATTTCAACGCCTGTTGCAGCTTCTAAAGCACGGATATTGCGTCCTTCGCGCCCGATAATGCGTCCTTTAATCTCATCGGAATCGATATGGAAAACGGTAACCGAGTTCTCAATCGCAGTTTCGGTGGCTACCCTTTGAATGCTCTGAACCACTATGCGTTTAGCTTCTTTATTGGCAGTCATTTTTGCTTCATCCATAATGTCGTTTATGTACGACATGGCATTGGTTTTTGCTTCCTCTTTCAGCGATTCAACCAATCGCTCTTTTGCTTGTTCAGCTGAAAGTCCTGAAATGGTTTCGAGTTGATCCTGTGCCTGACGGTGCAGGTGTTCCATTTCCTTTTTCTTGGCATCGAAAACACAGATTTGTTGTTCAAAACCATCCCGAATGGATTCTATTTCATTGGTTTTACGTTGCAGTTCGCCTTGTTTCTGGTTGAGCTGCATTTCGCGCTGTTGAAGTTTTACTTCGCGTTCCTGAATTTTCGCATTGCGATGTTGAACTTGTTGCTCATGCTCTGATTTCAGGGCTATAAATTTTTCTTTTACTTCAATCAGATTGTTTTTTTTCAGAAGCTCTGCTTCCGACTGTATTTCTCTGTCTAGTTTTTTATTCAGAAACCTGAAGATGATAAAACATCCGCCGGCGCCTGCTAAAAAAGCAACCAATCCTATTAATATATTTATTCCCATTTTGTTTTGGTTTATTATTTATTGTTTATAATCAGTTTATTTGGTTTTTATTTATTGGTTAATATTTTAATGTTAAATAAAAAAAACATTGCATCGAATATCCGGAAGCACACATAAAGTGTTCCTGAATGGTTCAACGGAATGCGGATAAAATTGTTTGATAATTACTGATTTAATTAGTAATTATTGTTTATTTGAAAGCAATTGTTTTAATTCTTCGTCTAATTGTTCTATTTTTTCTGCCAAGGGAATAATATCATGATGTACATCTTCTCTTGACAAAATAACTGCCAAACGATATGCTACTAAAATCAGAATATCCTGATATGAACGCTGATTGTATGTTTTTTGGTATTCATCCAAATGTTTAACAAGCAGCTTCTCGGCTTTGCGATATATTTCCTCGTCTTTACGGGGAATGCGTAGAGGCATTCTGAGACTTCCGATTTGTACATGAATTAAAAAAGTGTCTTCCATAATGCTCTACTCATCTAAAAGAGCTAAACAATTATCAACTTCCCGCACCAATTTGTCAATTCGCTTTTTCGATTCGGCTTTTTCCGATTCTGAAACTCCCATATTTCGGGCAATAAGCAAATGGTCGTAATTTTTTTGAAGTTCCTGAAACTTGTGATGTGCTTCAATCAGATCGTTTTGTTTTTGAGCTAACTTTATTCCCATCTCAAGTTTTTCTTCCTGTAATGACTTGTACTCCGAAATCAGTATTCGCAGTTTTGATTCAAATGCTTTGATAAGTTCTTCGTATTTATTCACTGTTTTATCAAAAAAATTATACAAAAATAAGTTTTTGCTTTGAGATAATAAAATTTATTAGGTTAATTCATTAAAATTATAATTTTAAGTCATTCAGAATACCAAATTTAATAGATTGTTTTCAGGTTGAAATTTAAAATAACCCCTTTGTTTTTAATGAAAAAATGGCATGTATGTTATTTGTGAAAATAATACTTTGTATCTAAAATTCTTGAATGCACATATTTCCGATTGAATAATACAGATAGCTTTAGGGAGTAGCATTGTTGAAAAATTTAATGCCAATAAAAATCGAAGTCGATTCAAAAATAAAATCAATCATTCCCGTAATAGTTCTTAATGACTATCGGGTTTTACACCCAACGAGATATTTGTAACACAAATATTTGTAAACTCAGAATTAAGTTTACAAATAAATTGTGAAACTTGACAGATAAGCACTAAATCGTTTCTCTAAAGTAAGGACTGTATGCGTTATCATGGCTATTGTCAACGAAGCAATTTGTCCATCAAAATTTGTACTCTGATATTTACCCAAATTCAAGTATTGTTTACATTCCATGAAAAAAACCTCGATGCTCCAACGGATTTTATAAATATCCATCATTTCAGCAAACTTAAGATTTACATTGGCAGTTAGAACCGCTCTGAAATTACCTTTTGTACCATATTTAATAAGAAACAACCTTAATTCAACACCTTGATAATGAACCATTGCATCTATATATCTACATTTAAATTTCCGAGAATAATGAGATGATTTTCGTTCCAGTAAAGCTATCGACCCTGTGGTAGTATAGCCCTTGTACTCGAACTTATGTCTATTCATTACAACCATGCCCAAGAAATGAACTGTTCCTTTGAGCATAGTTCTCACTACTGTTATTAATTCAATACAGGTAAACCAACTGTCAGTGAGTACATAATCAACAAGCAGCCCCAACTTATCAGCCCTTTTGAGCATTTCTATGGCAGAATCAATCTTACTTTGGTTCAGCTCTTTATTTCTTTGTTCGGTACAACTGTCTTTTTTACGCTTTTTTGTATGTTGTAGTCTTTGTTCTTTTTTTGTCAGTCCTCCTTTATTGTTCTTGCCTAATTCATGGTGTGCCGAAAAGTCAACTCCCAAAAAGTTCATGCCATCCCAATATCCTAATACAAGCATTTTTAAGCCTAATACCGATTTTTGCGTAACATGATCAAATACTTTGGTTACTCCTTCGATAAGCTTTCCGGTTTTCTCTATCAGCGTATCATCAATGATATAACAGCGTATAGTCCCCTTTTCCGGTTCT
>JAURYY010000039.1 GCA_030653695.1 Paludibacter sp.
TCACTTAAAGGATTAGCAGTAAATAAAGGTAAAACCGATGTGGTAAAATAAGTTGCTCCAGCTGCTGCGGTTAACCCAACTTTTACAAAAGCTGCCTGAACTGCCAAATTAAGTGCTGATTGTGCAAGTGTCAAATTAGCTGCTCCTCCTAAGCGAACTAAAGCTTCTGCTTTAATAAATTGCAATTCATGATAACTTTGCAAATATGTAGGTGCTGTTATAGATGAAATATTTGAGATACCATATACATTTTGTTGCTGTATAGGATTTCCATTTGGAGCAAAAAGAATTGCAGTCTGAGTTGATGCTGAGATTTTGAAAAATCTTGCAGCTCTTGGATCAGCACGTGCATCCAATTTTTCTTTTAAGCTTGTACTTGCGCTCAAATTGTTTCTATCGGTAAAGAAACGATGCATTGGATTTACCGAAGTGGTTCCATTATAAACATATTTCAACTCTTCAGCAGCATTCGCAAATGACGCATCCACTGCAGTTACAACTTGTGCATATTTAGGGCTTTTGTGCGATAGTCTCATTAAATAGCGGGCTTTAAGACCCTGAGCAGCTTTAAGCCACAAACCAACACTAGCTGCAGTCCCTTTGTAAATCATATCCTGTCCCGCCATTAATGGGAAAGTTCTTGTTTTACCCAAATTTACTATGGCACTATCTAACAGATTGAATACTTTGCCATATATGAATTCTTGTTTATCAATCTTGGGCTGATAGACAACCCCTGGTTGTAACGCATCGGTAAACGGAACATCGCCCATTAAATCGGTCAACATTGCCCAGTTATATGCACTTAATACACGCGCTACACCCAAATTTACCCAGTTGCCGGCTTCATTACCACCTGACGAACATTTATCGATTACAATCTGTAATTGACGTAAATTTCTGTATTGTGCATTCCAGACATTATTGTAAGTCGATGAAGCGATAGGTTCGCCTGTACGAATCTCTGCATTGTACATTTGACCTTGAGTTCCTACATTTAACTCCATAAAGACAGAGGCATAGAAATTATAGTCAGCCCCTGTGATTGAGAAAGCTGTCGATGTCATTACATCGGTTAATATGAATCTGCTTGCAACCGCAGTGGGGTCGTTAGGATTCTTATTAATGCCATCCATCACATCCTCAGAACAAGATGTCAATGCAACGAGCATTAGAAGGAAATAAATTTTTATTGATTTCATCTGTTTGTTTAATTTAAAGGATTAAAATAATAAGTTAATACCCATACCAACACTTGAAGCCTGAGGTGTTGTAAATCTTTCAAAAGCTCCTCCCATATTGGTATTCCCTTGAGTTGCCTCTGGATCGAAGTTAGGTAAGTTTGTCCACAATAAGAAATTGCGTGCAAAACCAGAAACAGTAATGTCTATATTGTATATTTTAGGCAATTTATACGATAAAGTTAACTCTCTCATTTTCAAATAAGAATTATTAAAAATGTAGGCTTCATCTATATTGCCTAATACATTTGCATTAAGTTGGAAGTAAGCTGTATGATCCGTTGGTCCACCTCTTTCAATATTATTGGGTGTTCCATCAGCTTTAAAACCAGGATATGTAAAAGGAGTTGTTCTGTCTTCGGTCGATTTTGCAACACCATATACATATTGCATCAAACCATTAGTCCCATGATACATTTGTCCGCCACTTTTCCAGTCAATTGTAGTTGACAGGGTTATCCCTTTGTATCGGATTGATGTACTACCACCTAAAACAAAATCGGGCGAAACAGTACCAATAACACCTGGAGTTCCAGCCATTGGCATACCGTAGGAAGCATTAGCTACATTATTCACAGTTACTCTTTCATCAACCAACACTCTTCCTTTATCATCCTTTTTGAACTGAGTACCATAAATGACAGGGAATGTGCTGCCAACATTGGCTCTAACCTGAGGAGTAACGAATCCGCCTAAGAAAATACTTTCAACTCCTGGAGCTAAAGCAGTTACTTTATTCTCCATTTTGGTGTAATTCACATTGATTGTCCAGTCCAAATTTTTTGTTCTGATCGGATTTAATGTCAATACTACTTCATGTGTGTTGGTGAAGATTGATCCTCCATTCATTACCAATGAAGATGCACCCGTAGAACCGGCTAACGGAACACTGAAAATTTGATCTTTAACATCCTGACGCGAATAAGTATAATCAATACCAATCAAGTTCTTCAAAAACCGTAAATCTACACCAAACTCGTAACTTATTGTATTCTGAGGTTTTAAATTTGGATCGTACAAAGTTGTTGAAGGAATATAAGAGGTAACCCCACCCATAGGATAAACATTAGGTGTACCCGACCAAAAACCACCTGCATAAGAAGGAAGTACATAAAAATTGTCATAGTAGGAACCAGCTTGTCCAACCTGAGCATACGAAGCACGTAATTTCGCGAACGATAAAATATCCTGCGATTTCATTACTTCAAGTTCTGAAGCTACAAAACCTAACGAAACTGATGGATAGAAGAATGTTCTGTTATTGCGCGGCATAGTAGAAACTACATCCTGACGACCAGTAGCATTAAGATATAACATATCTTTGTAAGATAACATTAAGTTACCAAACATACCTACAGTGCGAGATTTGTAAATTGATTCGGATGCATTTTTAATGGTTGCATTGTTTATATGTGCCCAGCCGTAGAAGTTAAAGTTACTTCCTGTCATAGAATAGTACTTGTAATTTTCATCGTTGATTTCATTGCCAAGCATAACATTTAACTTAATGTCGTCAAAGATTGTCATATCGTATACAGCAGTTAACAGGGAGTTGTAATTGTTAACTGAAACACCACGGTTTGTTATTCTTCCCGATGCAGCCGTTGCCGATGTGCGCTGCGAACCTACTTCGTGAATATCTTGAAGATGTGTTGTATATGAATCTGCACCAGCTTGATATCTGAAAGTTAAACTTTTATCACCATCATCGCTAATTTTAGGACTAAATTCAATGTATGCATTTCCGAAGAAACGGTTTGTTTTTTCGTTGAATTTATTATTTTTTACCGCCCAATATGGATTATTAAAATTGGTGGCACGGTAAAGTATTTGAGTTGCTGGATCAGTTGGTGAAGCAAAAGGGATTCCTTTTAGGTCGTAACTTGTAGGTGCACCAAACACTGCTGCCACCAAACCATCGTTAGCTCCAGGAGATTTTAGAATGTCTATTTGTGAATAGTTGGCTGAAAATCCTGTTTTCAATGCTTTGCTTAATTTTGTTTCGGCAGCAACTTTAGCAGTTATTCTATCCATAGCAGTTCCGGGAATAATACCTGTTTGTGTGGTATTTCCAATTCCAAATGAATAATTGGATTTATCGGTAGCCTGTGATAAATTTAAAGCAGTATTTACGGTGTTTCCGATTTTGAAAAAATTACCAACATTATCGTACACACCAGGTTCTGCCCAAGGGTCTAAACCTCCAAGAGCTCTTTGTGGTACATAATATTTGCCGGGCATGGCTGTGGTTACACCACCAATAGTTGTATATTGATTGGATGTTTCACCTCCATGTGTAGGGCTTTTTGGTAAATCCACAATTTTTGGACCCCATGCTTGCGATGAGTTAGTATTAACAACATAACCATACGCGTTTGATGTCAAAGCAACAGGTGTTCCTTGCCCATAAGTAGTTTGATATTCCGGTTTACGTGATATTCTATCATTCGATGCCGATGTTGAAACAGAAATAATTGGTTTGGACGTTTTAGATCCTTTACCACTTTTTGTAGTAATCACTACAACTCCGTTCGATGCACGTATACCGTACAAAGCTGCGGCAGCTTGACCTTTTAGGATATTGATGCTTTCAATATCGTTAGGATCAATGTCAACTGACCGATTGGCATTATCAACACCCGTTACACTGTTACCAGTGCTATAATCCGCTGTTGATGAAACAGGCATACCATCAATAACAAATAATGGCTGATTGTTACCTGAGAATGACCGTGCTCCGCGTATTGTTATTTGCGCAGATGCTCCGGGCATACCGCTCGAAGGTTTAATTTCAACACCCGATAATTTACCCTGTAAGGCTGTAGCTATTGAAGAACTACCTGCTTTAACCAAGTCTTCACCTTTTACATCCTGTACGGCATAGCCTAATGCACGCCTTTCGCGTTTCATACCAAAAGCAGTTACCACAACCTCGTCTAATGAACGTGCATCAGACTCCAATCGTACTACCATGTTGTTTGCAGCTTGCAGCTCTATTGTTTTCATACCTACGTACGAAACCCATAAAGTTGTAGCATTAGCCGGTACGTTAACTGTAAAATTACCGTTAACATCTGTTATAGTACCTGTTGAGGTTCCCTTTACCATAACAGTCGCACCAATAATTGGTTGCCCGTCATCCGCCGAAAGCACTTTTCCGGAAACGGATCTCGACTGAGCATGAACCAAACCCACGCCTATCAAAAAAAGACAGGCAATAAAGAACGTTAGTTTTCTCATAAATTTACATTTTGTTAATTAATCATTAATTTGCGTTTGTGTTTTACTTATGATATTTAAATATTGAATGCAAATATAAAGTATTTTTATTTAATAAACAAACATTTTTGCTCACAAATCGAAAATAAATAAAATGACTATCGGGTTTTGCTCCCAATGAAATAAATTTAACTCAAATATATATGATTTAATATTCTTGACGACAATTAAATCATTTTGGTTCTATTTTTAAAAAAGCACCTAATACTTCCTTATTAATGAGAATAGAACG
>JAURYY010000040.1 GCA_030653695.1 Paludibacter sp.
TTCTATTCTCATTAATAAGGAAGTATTAGGTGCTTTTTTAAAAATAGAACCAAAATGATTTAATTGTCGTCAAGAATATTAAATCATATATATTTGAGTTAAATTTATTTCATTGGGAGCAAAACCCGATAGTCATTTTAAATTATATAGTAATAATTGCAAACGTTTGATTTAAAATTTTATTATCATTTTAACCAAGCTTTGCATTGTTTAGTGTCATTGTATTATTTTTGTGTGGAATTTTTTAAAGAAAGTATTAGAAAAAAAAATAAGTATGAGAATTAAAGTTAACAATGTAAATGAAACTAACTGGAAGGAAATGGTTGTAAAATCGAATTTGCCCGAGAGTTTGAATAAATTGGAAGAAATAGCCAATAATATATGGTGGGTATGGAATAGCGATGCCAAACATTTGTTTCGGAATATCGACAAAGAAGCATGGATTGAAGCAAAGTCGAACCCTATCAGGTTGATCAATATTCTTAGCTATGAAAAGATGCAGAAACTTGCCAACGATGAAGGATTTATCGAAAAACTGAACTCGGTTTACGATAATTTTAAATCGTACATGAGTGTTCCTCTTAACGACAAAAAACCATCAATTGCCTATTTCAGTATGGAATACGGATTGACAGAGGTGTTAAAAATTTATTCCGGCGGCTTGGGTGTTTTGGCGGGCGATTACCTGAAAGAGGCGAGCGATTGTGCTGTGAATATGACCGCTATCGGATTCCTTTACCGCTACGGGTATTTTACGCAATCTTTGTCGATGGATGGACAACAGGTTGCCGTGTACGAAGCTCAAAACTTTAACAATTTACCCATCAAGCAAGTAAAGGATGCCAATGATCAACCGCTGATTGTAGAAGTATCCTATCCGGGACGTACCGTTTTTGCCTATTTGTGGAAGGTAGCCGTGGGACGTATCTCGCTTTATTTGCTCGATACCGACAATGAAATGAACAGTGAATACGACCGCCACATTACGCATCAGTTATACGGTGGCGACTGGGAAAACCGACTAAAACAGGAAGTTTTGTTAGGCATCGGTGGTATTGAAGCACTTAAGAAATTGGGTATCGAAAAGCAGATTTATCATTGCAATGAAGGACATGCTGCATTGATTAATGCCCAACGATTGGCTGATTATATTCAATATAAAGGATTGTCTTTCAATCAGGCATTAGAAATTGTACGTTCAAGTTCATTATATACCGTTCATACGCCGGTGCCGGCTGGACATGATAGTTTTGAAGTAGATTTGTTCAGTAAATATATGAGCGACTTTCCTTCAAAACTACAACTTTCGTGGGACGAATTTATTGATATCGGTCGAGAACATCCGGGCGACCAGAACGAAAAATTCAGCATGAGTACATTTGCCTGCAATACTTGCCAGGAAGTAAACGGAGTGAGTTGGTTACACGGAAAAGTTTCGCAGGAAATGTTTAATCCTATCTGGAAAGGTTATTTTCCTGAGGAACTGCATGTTAATTATGTAACCAACGGAGTTCACCTGCCATCGTGGACTGCATCGGAATGGAAATCGGTTTACGAAAAATATTTTTCAAAAGAATTTTATGCTGATCAGTCCAATATGCAAATATGGCAAAATATATATGAGATACCTGATCAGGAAATTTGGAAAACCAGAATGACATTAAAAGTCAAGTTGGTTGAGTTTATAAAAGATCAGTTCAGAGACAACTGGTTGAAAAATCAGGGTGATCCTTCGCGAATTGTTTCAGTATTAGAGTCCGTAAATCCAAACGCGCTGATTATCGGTTTTGGTCGCCGTTTTGCTACTTATAAACGTGCTCACTTGTTATTTACCGATTTGGAACGTTTGGAAGAAATAGTTAACAATCCACACTGTCCTGTTCAGTTTATTTATACCGGAAAAGCGCACCCGGCCGATTTCGCCGGTCAGGGCTTGATAAAACGGATCGTTGAAATTTCGCGGATGCCACAATTCATAGGAAAAATTATTTTCCTTGAAAATTACGATATGCGATTAGCGAAACGATTAGTTTCGGGGGTTGATATTTGGCTCAATACGCCTACCCGCCCATTGGAAGCATCGGGAACTTCGGGCGAAAAAGCGCAGATGAACGGCGTTTTGAACTTTTCGGTGCTCGATGGTTGGTGGCTCGAAGGATATGTGAAAGGTGCCGGCTGGGCTTTGACTGAAAAGCGTACTTATGAAAATCAGGAAAGTCAGGATCAGCTCGATGCTGCAACTATTTACAGTATGCTCGAAAATGAAATAATACCGTTATATTTTGCTAAAAATACGAAAGGATATTCACCTGAATGGATTCAGTATATTAAGAATTCGATTGCATTGATCACGCCACGTTATACTACAAAACGTATGATGGATGATTATTTTGAAAAATTTTATTTCAAATTATCAATGCGTTCGGCTATACTGAAGGCAAATAATTTTGAAAAAGCAAAGGAAATTGCTGCATGGAAAGAAAAAATTGCACTTGGTTGGGATAAAATCGAAGTGGTCAATGTAGATATTCCCGAAAAGTTTATTCATAATCCTCAGGTGGGCGAAGATTATGATCTGAATATCGTAATTGACACTAAAGAGTTGAATGATAGAAGTATAGGTGTCGAATTTGTAATTACGAAATTAGATAAGTACAATAAAGACAGCCTTTATGATATTGAAGAATTAAATTTAGTAAAATCGGAAGGTACAAAAATGTACTACAACATTGATTATAAACTTACGTTAGCCGGTACGTTTAAATATGGATTCCGAATGTTTCCGAAAAACGAAGATTTACCGCATCGGCAGGATTTTTGTTTCGTTCGATGGATTTGACACTATAAACATTGTATCAACAAAAAAAGACCGAAAATTCCGGTCTTTTTTTGTTAGAAAATCGCAGGTTTACAAATCACCTTTTGTATCTATCTGAAATAATTTTTTGTTCAATACAACTATAATTATTGCAGCAATAAGGTATAATGGTGCCATAATGAACATGAAACTTATGTCGTTAATAACTTCACTGATAAAAATTAATGCAATAATTGTATGAGATAACCTGAAAATGTAGCCAAGTATTATATTTCGGTTCGAAGTATAAAAAAGATAAGCGAGAATAAAACTAAATGATAAATATATAATCAGAGTTATAACACCATAAAAAGGGTCGCTTAAATAGATTTCGTATTGCACGAAAAACCAAAAAAAACCGGTAAGCATAGTTGCGATGAACAGGTGAATAAAGGTACCTGATCGGTGTTGTAAATAGCCACGCCAACCCAACTCTTCGAAGAAAATGCCAATGATTGGCCACAGCAAATAGCTTAACTCTATTTTTGACGTTTCGATATAAGGATTATAGAGTGTTTTGTAAAGGTAGAATGATAATGGAATTATGATTATGGGCAACAATGCAATAATAATTTGTATGAAAGTAGGTTTCACCGAAGGTAAAATTCTTCTTTCCCAGAAAAACCGATTGCTTCCCGGTTCTTCGTAATAAAGAATGAGTAAAATTCCAACCACTCCTGGTGCAAGCAATGCTAAGTTAAGATGTTCAAAAAGTTTATAAAAATGCTGGATTTCTGTAATTAACAAACTGAATAAAAAGGTGAGTACAAAAAATACAAGTATTTTGTTGGTATTGGAGGTTGTCATTTGATGCTTTTTAAATTAATTGGAGGTATTATTTATAAAAGATCCTTTTTCCATCTACTATTTTTGCTTTTTTCCTAAATATATTTTGCAAATATAAATATATTATATTCAGTATAGCACAAAAAACGTAAATTTAATAACAAATTAATCAACAATCAACTTTTTTGATTCTGTTTTGTCAGCATTTAAAGGTATGAATCTAAGTAAATAAATACCTTTGCTAATTCCTTTAGCTTCTAAAAAATCCATTTTTCCCGATGATTTTACTAATCGTCCGTCTATACTATATAAATATATTTCGGATAAAACTTCGCTGAATTTTATTACACCGGAATTTTTATCCCATATTATTTTAACTTTTGATATTTCAACATTATTTACATCTGAGCTAATGCTAAATGCATCCATAGCCACAGTGGGTTTGCCGCTATTGTCGAAAGCGCCGAGCGTGTAACCTTGCCAGTTTCCATAAGTTTGGGGTTCCCAGTAAAAAACACCAAGCCCTTTGCCGTTGGCAATACTTTTTGTTTTGGAAATAAGATCGGTCAGGAAACTTTTGCTGGTCGAAGCCATATCCCAACTCATGCCACATTCCACTACCATCACTTCTTTGCCATATCGGCTTACCATATCGTTCATGTTGGCAAGACAGGCGATATTGCAATTTTGCCAGTCGTTTGGAGTTGTGTACCAGTATGGATAGAGCGACATGCCAATCACATCCCATTTACCGCCGTTGTTTCTAAGTCCATCAAAAATCCAGCGAAAAAGTCCGTTGTCGTATCCATTGTGAATGTGAACAATCACTTTTGCGTTCGGAAAAACTGATTTAACAGCATCGTATCCCGCGGTTGTGAGGGCTGCATAATTCGACATGCTTACTGATGCTTTTCCTGTATCCCAAAGCATTCCGTTGCCGGTTTCGTTACCAACTTGTACCCATTCGGGACTAATTCCATTGTTTTTGAGTAAATTCAAAACCTCTGTTGTATGATTGGCGAGGGCAGTTCTTAAATCGGCAAAACTTAACGAAGTCCATGCCGCAGGCTTGGTTTGTTTGTTGGGGTCAGCCCAGGTGTCGCTGTAATGAAAATCAATCATCAATCGCAATCCTAAATCGTGCGCGCGTTTGGCTTTTACAAGCACATCGGCAGCATTATTCCACCCATCGGTCGGATTTACCCAAACACGTAGGCGTATTGAGTTCATTCCTAAGCTTTTCATCAATGCCATACATTCCATTTGAGTGCCTGAAGCATTGTAAAACTTTCGTCCCGAAGCTTCCATTTCTGTAATCCAACTCACATCTGCTCCATTAGCAAATGTGGCATTGGTTTCTTTTATTTCAGCCGGTAAATTGTGTTTCAATAAAAGCAATAAAGCAACGATGAACGTAAATCTGATTTTCATATCAATCGTAAATCGTAAATTATAAATCATTTAAACGCATCCAACGCTCGTGTCGGACGACCGTCGCTTCCCCAGCAACTTAATCCGTAATGGCTCCAGCTTCGGGCACCTTGTGGCTCCCAGTACAACACACCCAGCCCTTTATTGGTCGGAATTTTTTTTACCCGCAAAATCACTTCTTTCAACATATTGTAAGTGTTTTCAACTTTAAAGTCCTCACCACCCACTTCAACCACCATCACTTCTTTACCGTATCGTACCACCATATCGTTCATATTTTTTTCCAAGTCATCAATAATTTCGGTATAATCGGGTTTTGTGTCAATCCAATAGGGATAAAACGACATGCCGATTACATCATATTTTACTTTGTGTTTGGTTGCATTGTCGAACCAATTCCGAAAACGGTCGCCATTATTACCCTGGTCTACATGAATTATCACTTTGGTTGTCGGGCTAACAGTTTTGATGGCATCGTAACCTTTATTCAATAGCATGGCTAATTGAACCCAGTTATTGGTATGTCCTTCGGGATATATCATGCCGGTTGGAATTTCGTTGCCAACCTGAACCCATTCGGGTTCAACGCCGGCTGCTTTTAGTGCCGACATCACATCATAAGTGTAATCATACAATGCTTTTTGCAGCTGTTCAAAATTCATTCCTTCCCATGCTTTGGGTTTTACTTGTTTCCCTGGATCTGCCCAGGTGTCGCTGTAATGAAAGTTAATCATCACGCGCATACCGTGTTTTTTAGCGCGCGCAGCCATTGCCACTGTTTCGTCCTTGCTGCAATGTCCACTCAATTTATTGTCGGAAGGGTTTACCCACGTTCGAAGCCTGATGGTGTTCATGCCATGGGCTTTCAGTATTTTAAAGCAATCCTGTTCAACTCCTTTATCGTTGTGAAACTTATAACCCGATGCTTCCATTTGCGGCAACCAGCTTATATCGGCACCTTTGGCGAAAGGTTTTCCGGCGTGCGAAGTTGCTGAAAGTAAAAAGAGGGTAATGAAAATTAAAAATTTGTATGCTTTCATACTAATGCTATGTTAAGTCTATTATGGCGTATTCTTTCAATTGCCGTCCCATTTATGGGACGGATAAATAAAATCAATAAAATTGGCTTTAGCCGAAATATATGAACCATTTGGCTAAAGCCTCAAAAACTGTATTGAAATTTGCCGGCAGCTAAAGCAGCCGGCAATTGATTGCTAACATAACACTAATTTGTTTTTTCAATGATATTAATTTCTTCTTCGGTCAATCCGTATAATTCGTAAACCATACGATCAATTTCGCAGTCAGTGGTTTCTATTTGTTTTTTAATGGCAAGTGCTTTTTCGGTTTCTTGTACAAAATAGCTTTCCCATTCGGCTTCTTCCGCAAGCGATAGTTTTATTTTCTTTTTGCCTAATTCTTTAATAAATTCGCCATAAGTAAGCTGATACCAGTTTTGCAACTTGCCGGGTAGGTCTTCTAAATTGAATTTTCGCTGAATACTCCGCTGAAACTTACCCGAAACTTCTTGCAGTTGGTTGTTTAAAGCAAGCATAAGGTCGGCTTTGGCGATAAAGGGTTGTTGGTCGGAAAGAGAAATAGTTGATGGAATTGGAATTCGATTTGTAATTGAATTATCGAAGTGCATAGTTCTAATAGCTCGTGCAAATATAAAACGATAACTAAACCAATTAATTAAATTTGAATTAAGAATAAGCCAGAATACTTTATTATTAAATTCAGATTTGAAAGTTAGTTGATTTATTGTATCTACAATAGCGTAATCTTTTCTAAAAGGTAAACAAGCTGTAATTTTAATATGGTCTGTAGGATTTTCAATGTGTGCAACAATATTTTGCACTAATATTGAATTATCATTAATAAAGCATTTAGAATCACCTTTAATTATATTTAAAGATATTTTACCCTTGATTCCAGTTATCCCCATACGTTGGATTTCAGCTCCACCCAGCACATCGATATCTCCAGTTTCTGAAACTTTATTCTGAAAAATTCCACCTCTCGAATTATTTGCAATATCTCCTATGTATTTATTTGAACTTCTTATTTTTAATCCAATATTTAATTCTGAATTAGTGATGTCGTTCAAATAAAATCCAAATGTTTTAAAATATTGCTTATCAATAGTTCCTACAATTTCAATACTTTGACCTTTCAATCTTCCACAATTGTATAAACTTGTGGCTTTGTTTTTTTGAAAAATAAGAATTATTTGTTCTAATAATACTTCTTTCCATACTTTTTTACAATCAACTATTTCATTTATGTCATTTAAAATAAATTCTCTTATTGATTCATAATTTGAAGAAAAAGAAAATGCTTTTGGTATGATAAATCCAAAATTTCCTTTTGGTTTCAATAAATAATCATAAGCTAACTTCACAAAAGAAATTGCTGTTTCAGAACCTCCTTTTATAAACTTTTCATTGAGATATTTTTGAGTATTATTATCCAATTTCGCACCATAGGGCGGATTTCCAATCACCACATCAAAGCCACCTTTATATTCAGTACTGTAAGCATCTTCAACAGTTTTCACCATTTTTTCGATGATTTGCAGCAGTTCCTTGCTTTCGGGCAACTCGTGTTTTACTCGGTTATTTTTTATATAAGCAATGGCATTGTAGCGTTGTTCTTCGCCGATTATTTCTGTACAACCGAATTTCTGCGTCCATAGTTTCGCCTGCGTATCGCCGCGTTCGGGTAGCGATTTTTCTGTTGACAAGGGGGCATGCCCCCTTGTTACATGCCCGCTTGATGTTGTCGTTCTTCCCATAGCGATATTGCATGAGCGGGCAGACATATATTTTAGCTTTCCTACTATGGTTTCCACTTCTTTTTCTTCGCATACGAGTAGCAAATGCAGGTGGTCGCCACATGCGTTGTACGCCAGAATATTTAGTTTGTCTTTTTCAGTAATGTCAGCAATTGTTTGGCTTACTATCAGTTCTTCTTCTGCCCAGAGCCATACCGGTTCGCCGAGTTTTACGTAATTGTCGAACATTCGCTCCGAATATCTCGAATTATGGGTGGCAGTAGTAATGTGCCACGCTTTTTTCTGTTTCTTGTGAAAAATTTGTGGAAATTCCTGCTCCCAGACGAATGCTTTGTCGCCGGCTATGGCAGGGTCGTCAATCAGCGAGTTGCCGCATTTTATGTTTCGGCTCAGGTCGTTCAGCTTGCGGTTGGGTTGAGCGGTGCGCAGCCAAAGCGATAGTTTGGCTATTTCCACACTCTCTTCGTTAATATCAACACCAAAAAGATTATTTTCTAAAATGGTATTTTCAATGTCGCTTAGCACAAGTGCATCGCCAAAGAGTTTTGCCTGCAGTTCGTCAATATACCGATGTTCGTCAATCAGAAAATTAAGCACTTGATTCAGAAAAGCTCCCGAACCACATGCCGGGTCGCATATCGTAATTTGCAACAGCCATTCGCGGTAAGTTGTGAGTTTCTTATACATTGTTTGTTTCGTGGGATCAGACAAGGGGGCATGCCTTCCCGCAGCAGACAAGGGGGCATGCCCCCTTGTTATGCCCAATTCTATTTTCTTATCG
>JAURYY010000046.1 GCA_030653695.1 Paludibacter sp.
TATTTCGGAAAATCAGCAGGTACTTCGGGTAATTTAAGTAATGCATTGGGTTCAATGTATATTCTAAAGGGAGATTATGCCAAAGCAAAAACTGCTTTCGGAACGGTTGAAACAAACAACGCTGCTTTGTTGCAAATTCTTAACAAAGATTACAGTGCAGCCCGTAACACCTTGTCGGCAGTAAAAAGCCCTAATGCGACAACTTCTTATCTTGCTGCAATTATCGGAGCACGTACAAACGACCGCGATGCTGTTTACAGTAACCTAAAAAATGCTGTTGCCGCTGATAAATCTTTAGCATCGAAAGCTGCAAACGATATTGAATTCTCAAAATATTTCACCGACCAGGCTTTCTTGTCAATCGTTAAATAAATGATATTACAATAAATTTCTTGAAAGTCCGATGCAAATATTTGTGTCGGACTTTTTTTATGTGCTGTCATAATGTCATAGAAAATTCAAATATCTCGGTTTATCGGAGTTAGGTATAACTTTTGTGTTATTAGGGTCATTCATTCCGATATAAAATCCGGAAATGAAAAACCTCAAAACAAGTTTTTCAAAGTATATTTGCATATTAAACCGGTACATTAAAACCAAATTATAGAATGATTGAAAACGAACAAATAGTTAGTAAAATTGTTGAAGGAATACAGGAAAGAAAAGGAAAAAAAATTGTGGTTGTTGATTTGAATAAATTGAAAGAAGCACCCAGTTGTTATTTTATAATTTGTGAAGGAGATTCCAATGTGCATGTAAATGCAATTGCCATGTCGATTGAAGAGTGGGTTCAGAAAGAAATTAAAGTAAAACCTTATGCTACCGATGGATTTGTTAATTGTGAGTGGATAGCCATGGACTACGGGCAAATTATTGTTCATGTTTTTCAACGACACACACGTGAGTTTTACGACATCGAACATTTATGGGCAGATGCTAAAATGTTGAAATTAAAAGACATGAATTAAATTGAACATATTGATAAAGAAGAAAATTAATAAAGATTTTAAGCAAGAATGGAAAATAAAGTGCCAAATAATAAACCAACCGGTAAGATTCCCAAATTCAATATTTCATGGATTTACGGTTTCATCATCCTAATATTGTTAGGATCGTATTTCTTTAACGATTCAAAACCGGTAAAAGAAATTCCCTATTCAACTTTCGAAGAGCATATAAAAGCAGGATACATTGAAAAAATTGATGTTTTTTCAACCAAAAACACCCTCGAAGCTCAAGTCAATAAGAATGCAATAAAGAAAGTGTTTGGCGAAAAATCCGAACTTTACGAAAAAGATCCTAAAATCAGTGTTCGCATACCCTCTGTCGACGAGTTTTCAAAGTTTATAAAAGATGCAAAAGAAACCAATGTTTATACAGGAGTTGTTGATTATAAAGTAAGCCGCGACTATCTCGAAGTATTTTTGTACTCCGTAATGCCGTTTTTGCTGTTGATATTATTCTTTGTATTTATGAACCGAAGAATGTCAGGGCAAATGGGTGGTGGTTCAGGAGGAATTTTCAGTGTCGGAAAATCAAAAGCACAACTTTTCGACAAAGGAAATACTACAAACAAGATTACATTTAAAGATGTAGCAGGGCTTGCAGAAGCCAAACAAGAAATTGAAGAAATAGTATCGTTTCTAAAAAATCCATCAAAATATACCGAATTGGGTGCTAAAATTCCAAAAGGCGCTTTGCTGGTTGGTCCTCCGGGAACCGGAAAAACCCTGTTGGCTAAAGCTGTAGCCGGCGAAGCTGATGTGCCTTTCTTTTCCATGTCGGGATCAGATTTTGTGGAAATGTTTGTGGGCGTAGGAGCTTCACGCGTACGCGATTTGTTTCGGCAAGCGAAAGAGAAATCGCCCTGTATTATTTTTATCGATGAAATTGATGCCGTAGGACGCGCCCGTGGAAAAAATCCGAATATGGGAAGTAACGATGAACGTGAGAACACACTAAACCAGCTACTCACCGAAATGGATGGTTTCGGGTCGAACTCAGGTGTTATTATTTTAGCCGCAACTAACCGTGCCGATATTCTTGATAAAGCTTTGTTGCGTGCAGGGCGGTTCGACCGTCAAATACATGTTGATTTACCCGATGTTAATGAGCGTAAAGAAATTTTTACGGTACATTTACGACCGATAAAAATTAACGAAACTGTTGATGTTAACTTCCTTTCGAAACAAACACCCGGATTCTCCGGTGCTGACATTGCTAATGTTTGCAATGAAGCCGCGTTGATTGCTGCCCGAAAAAATAAAACATTTGTAGACAAACAGGATTTTATGGATGCTGTTGATCGAATTGTAGGCGGGCTCGAAAAGAAAACAAAAATTACGACCAAATCAGAAAAAAAATCAATTGCTTATCACGAAGCCGGTCATGCAACCATCAGTTGGATGCTCGAACATGCCAATCCGTTGGTAAAAGTTACCATTGTGCCGCGTGGTGAAGCATTGGGAGCAGCGTGGTATTTGCCCGAAGAACGCCAGTTGACCAACCGCGACCATATTCTTGACGAAATGTGTTCGACCTTAGGCGGACGTGCTGCCGAAGAAGTTTTCCTTAAACAGATTTCGACCGGAGCCATCAATGACCTCGAACGGGTTACAAAGCGGGCTTATGCTATGGTGGCTTATTTCGGAATGAGTGAGAAATTACCCAATATGAGTTATTACGATTCGTCGGGTAATTCGGATTACGGATTTACAAAACCATACAGCGAAAAAACAGCCGAACTCATTGATGAAGAAGCAAAAGGCATTGTTGCTTCTGAATATGAAAGAGCTAAAAAGATTTTGATAGACCACGCCGAAGGACACAACAAATTAGCCGAATTGCTGATTGATCGCGAAGTAATTTTTGCCGAAGATTTAGAAGGTGTTTTTGGAAAACGTCAATGGACTTCGCGCAGCGATGAATTGATGTCGCAAAATGGTGATACAGAAACCAAAGAATTAACAGTAGAAGCAAATATGACAAATGCTTTGCTTGGTGCTGATAAAAGTAGCGAAATAGCTGAATCGACATCAGTAGATGAAGAAAATACATCTTCAACCAATTTGGATAATCAAAAAAATGCCAATGAAGAATAATTCTTCGCGAGAACAAATTCTTACCAGAATTTCGGAAATCAAAGGATTGCGTGCAGTGAAAACTGAACAGAATAAGGGAAACAACACAACTATATATAAAGCTGTGTTGCCCGATTTAGTCAGTTGTTTCGTTGCCGAACTCCAAAGTGTCAGCGGAAAGTGTTTTTTGAGTAATGATAAGGATGAACAATGTCAGCAAATAAAAGAATATCTCAAAAAAAACGATATATCTGAAATTTATTGTCGCGATACAAGTATTATTACTCAACTGAAAAATCATAAAATTCATTGTATCAACGATGTTCAATTATTCGAAGATATGTTAGCCGGTATAACTTCGTGCGAATTTTTGGTGGCGCGTACAGGGAGTGTTGTCGTTACTTCGGCAGGAGAATCGGGTCGTCAGATGAATGTTTTTCCACCGGTGCATATTGTTATTGCCGACACATCACAGTTACTTGAATACCCTGAAGATGCTTTAATTGCTATTCAGAATAAGTATGGAAATGAACTCCCATCGGTCATCACTACCATCACAGGTCCCAGTAGAACAGCCGACATCGAAAAAACATTAGTTTTAGGGGCACACGGACCAAAAGATTTTGCGGTTTTTCTCCGATTAAATTAAACTTTTTTTATCTTTGCATAAATAAAAGTTTTATAAAAACAAAGGTCGGATTATATTCCCCGTTTTTATAACAGGAAATTCTTTTTTTTAATGAAAGGAATGGTCGAAATTTTAAAATTCAAAATCATTTGGCTGGCATGAATAACTTTTTTACACGAACGCTAAGCGGACTTCTTTTCATTTCGATAATTGTTGGCTCTATATTGGTCGATTCCATTGTTTTTGCGTTTGTATTTACTGCAATAACAGGATGGTCTGTTTTTGAATTTCATAAACTTACAAATCAGCAAGAATCTGTCAGTGTAACTCCGATGTTCGGAATTATTGGAGGTGTCATTCTTTTTATCACCTCTTTTTTGTATGCTTCCGGTTTTGTTCATTATCTTATCTATTCGGTTTACGGAATGTATGTTGTAGGCGTGTTGGTTTCCGAATTGTTTTTAAAAAAAGTAAACCCCCTGCACAACTGGGCTTATTTTGTTACAGGACAGTTATTTATCGCTCTGCCATTTTCGTTGCTTAATTATATTATGTTTATTAACAACGAACAGCCCTATATACTTCTGGCTCTTTTTGCCACAATATGGATTAATGATACAGGCGCATATTTAGTTGGAGTAACTTTCGGGAAACATCGCCTTTTCGAGCGGATTTCACCTAAAAAATCATGGGAAGGTTTTTTTGGCGGTGCAGTTTTTGCCTTGATTTCCGGTTATGTTTTTTCTTTGTTAATTCCCGAAATCAGTTTGATAAATTGGTTGATATTCTCGGAAATTGTTGTTATTTTCGGAACTTTTGGCGATTTGGCAGAGTCGCTGATAAAACGAACCGTACACGTGAAAGATTCGGGAACTGCCATTCCGGGTCATGGCGGTTTGCTCGACCGTTTTGATAGTATGTTGCTTGCAGCTCCGGTAGTTTTTATTTACCTGAGTTTTTTGTTCAATTAAGTTTTTTCAGCAATTAAATAATAATAAAATGAATACAGCTTTTGATGAAATACGTTGCTATAACAATGATGAAATAAATGATGCCCTGGAACGGTTGACAAACGAAAAATCGTTTATGAAAGTTTTGAGTACCATTTATCCGCTTATTCCAAAGGAGGCTATCAAACAAAGGGTGTTAAGTTTCCATACTGCAATTGATTTTCAGAAAGAGTTGGTTTTTCCTTTTCTGCAGTATCTCGAAGCCAACAAAACTACCGGGATTGCGCTGAATGGTTTGGAAAAAACCGATCCATCCAAATCATATCTTTATATATCAAACCACCGCGATATTATTCTCGATTCAGCCTTTTTGTGTGCTAAATTTATTGAACGTGGAATTGATACTGTCGAGATAGCCATTGGCGATAATTTATTGATTTTTCCATGGATTGAAGAATTAGTGAAGGTAAACAAAAGTTTTATCGTGAAACGCGGATTAAGCCCCCGTCAGGTGTTGGAAAGTTCAAAACTGCTGTCGGAATACATGAATTATACGTTAAACCAAAAGAATCAGTCGGTTTGGATAGCACAACGCGAGGGTCGCGCCAAAGACTCGAACGACAGGACACAGGAGAGTTTGTTGAAAATGTTCAATATGTACGGAAAAGGAACTTTTACCGAAAACCTTACGCGCTTAAATATTTGTCCGTTAGCAATTTCGTACGAGTACGATCCGTGCGATTTTCTTAAAGCCCAAGAATTTCAGTTGAAACGCGATGTTCCCGATTATAAAAAACAACCGCAAGATGACCTTATCAGTATGCAAACCGGCGTAATGGGATACAAGGGAAGGGTGGTTTATTCAATCACCGGTGATATAAATCAAGAACTTAAAGCAGTTGAAAATTCCGCCAAAAGTAAAAATGAAATGATATCTACCATAGCACAAGTCATCGACCAGAGAATTCATGCCAATTATACAATTTTTGAAAACAATAAAATTGCTTACGATTTACTGAACAGAACCCTTAAATTTGCCGGCGACTATACAATGATGGAAAAATTAGATTTTGAACGTTATCTCGAAAAGCAAATTGAAAAAATTGATATCACTGATAAAGACGATGATTTTCTGATGTTGAAATTACTCGAAATGTACGCCAACCCTTTAATTAATCATTTGGAGGCGATATAATAAACAAAAAATGGCAAGTCAGAATACCTGATTTGCCATTTTTGTATTATCGTGAAATGTATAGCACATCGCCCGAGAGAGAGGTTCTATACCGTTTAAGCACTTCTTTTGCCGGACCTGACGAAGGATTTCCCACACCAGAGTCGATATCGAAAACGGTACCGCATTTTTTGCAAACTGCTTGTCCCAAATCATTAGGATATACTTTAATGTCATTTTTTGCTTCGTACGGACAAGCCATATCAAAAGCATAATACTCACCATCGAATCCTGTATAGACCAAAATTCCTCCAAAACCAATATAATCGGTCGCTAAAATCCTTTTTTCGAACAATAAATACTGATTTACTGAATTACGGAAAGTTGGATAAGTCGTTGTGAGGTTCAATTGTAATCGGACAGGATAATCGGGTATCGATGAAATGACATTGTCGTAACAACCCGAAAAGGCTGCAGTAAATAATAAAAGCAACAATGATTTTTTAAAAATATTCATTCCAATATTTATTAAATTATTCAAACCCTTGAAACCCTTGAAACCCCTGAAACCTTTGAAACCCTTTGAAACCCTTTGAAACCTTTTTTAAATCATCCCAGTTCTCCGATTCTCCATAATTCTTCATCGGTAAACGACAAGTTTTTCAGCGCATTAATATTATCTTGCAGTTGTTTAACCGAACTGGTGCCGATAATTACTGAATTTACATCGGGTTGATGAAAACACCATGCCAGTGCCATTTGAGCCAAAGTCTGACTTCGTTGCAGTGCAATGTCATTAAGTTTAATAATCCTGCTTACAACTTCTGTAGTAATCTGATTAGCTTGCAGAAACCCGTAACTATGTGCTGCACGTGAATTTTCAGGTATTCCGTTCAGATATTTATCGCTTAGTAATCCTTGTGCCAATGGTGAGAATCCAATAAACCCAACGCCATTTTCTTTAGCAAGAGGTAAAACTTCTTGTTCAATTTCTCTTGAAAAAATGCTGTACCGTCCCTGAAATATTAAACAGGGAGTTCCATTTTCTTTCAAAATGCGATACGCTTCCCGTGCTTTATCTTCGGGATATTTCGAAATGCCGACATAAAGTGCTTTGCCTTGCTTAACCATGTGGGACAAAGCACCCATAGTTTCTTCGATGGGCGTGTTGGGGTCGTAGCGGTGTGAGTAAAAAACATCGACATAATCGAGTTTCATTCTTTTTAGACTTTGCTCCAAACTTGCTATCAGATATTTGCGTGAACCGCCATCGCCGTAAGGTCCGGGCCACATGTCGTGTCCGGCTTTGGTGCTGATGATTAGTTCATCGCGATACGGGGCGAAATTTTCTTTCAGTGTTTTTCCGAAATTTTTTTCGGCACTGCCAAAAGGTGTCCCATAATTATTAGCCAAATCGAAATGGGTAATACCATTATCAAAGGCATGTTTGAGCATTTTCACTGCTTCTTCTTTGTCGTCAACATCGCCAAAGTTGTGCCACAAGCCGAGTGACAAACGCGGAAGTTTTAAACCGCTTTTTCCACAATGCTGAAATCCTTCCGAATTATTATAACGGTCGGGGTTGGGTGTGTATTTTTCTGAATGTGACATTTTTTATTAATTACGAATTATGGATGTGTATTAATAATTAATTATTCACCATGAAACATTAAATTTTAGAACTTAACGTCAGGTGCAGTTTCACTGCCTTTTTCTGCTTCAAAATATGGTTTACTAACAAAACTACCCATTGATGCAACGATATTGGTAGGGAAACGCCGGATGGCTGTATTAAATTCTTTCGCAATTTCGTTAAATCTGGTACGTTCGGTCGAAATTCTGTTTTCGGTTCCTTCGAGTTGAGCTTGCAATTCCAGAAAATTTTGATTGGCTTTCAGCTCAGGGTAGTTTTCGGTAATCATAAGCAGTTTTCCCAAAGCGGACGAAAGTTGACCTTGTGCTGCCTGATATTCTTGCAATTTTTCGGGAGTAAGTTTTTCGGGATCAACAGTAATTTGAGTTGCTTTTGCACGCGCTGCAATTACATTCTCGAAGGTTGAACTTTCGTGTTTTGCATATCCTTTTACGGTTTCGACCAAATTGGGAATTAAATCGGCGCGCCGCTGATATTGGTTTTCAACATTTCCCCATTGACTTTTAACGGCTTCGTCGGTGGTTACAAGTTTGTTATATGCACCAATTCCCCAAAAAATAAATGCTGCCAATGCTACGGCAACAATAATCCATACTGCATTTTTTGTCATTGCTTTTTATTTTAAAATTAATAATTTTTAGAGAACAAAGAGTAAAGAATAAAGAATATAGAATAAAGAGAAAAGACCAAAATAAAATTATAACCTCTCAATCCTTTAAACATGAAACCCGAAACATGAAACCCGAAACATGAAATATCTTACCACCCGCTTGTAGCACCACCGCCGCCTGACATGCCTCCACCGAAACTTCCGCCGCCGCCAAAACCTCCGCCTCCACCAAATCCGCCACGCCCGCTGAGGATGCTTCCGCCAACAGCACCTCCTACCAATGCAGCTCCTGAGCGTTGTAATCGTGGAATTTTCGAGTTGTGATTTTCTTCGTAACCACAAAATTTGCATTTAAAAGTAGTACGTTCTGTTCCCGCATTGATGTATGTAGCTGCCATTATTGTAGTTTTATTATGCAAAATAAATGCTTTTGTTCCACATTTCGGGCAATCGGAGTAAGCACTTGGCTTGTCGAGCGTAAAAATGGCTTCGTTTTTACAAGTATCGCACACAAAAACGTCATAATCAACTGCATGAAGTTGTTCTTCGAACTGTTGCGATAGTTTTAAATAGTTATCTTCTGTTTTTTCGGACAAAATATGCATTTTGCCTCCGCACTCCTCGCAGGGTATGGGTTCTTTCCGAACTAATACCATGATTATTTTTGCGTAAATATTGGCCGGAATTGTAGTGAGAGGAATGGGGAGTAAAAGTAGAATATAAGCCGGATTGATTGCCAATAAAAGTATTGTAACAAATCCAACTACCGGTATCATTACCGAAAACAAAAGAACAATGCCCGATTTTTCGGTTTTTATGGCTTTATACTTTGCAATGTTGTGCGATAGATTTGGATTTCTTCTGATTTTCTGAATTCTATTGCTAACCCAAAGCCAAGCAAGTAAAGCTAAAATAAGATAAATAGCTCCTGCATAAGGAATTATTTCGTTCCATGGTATGGGGTTATTAATTTGAGTAGTATCAAAAGGCTCATTTTTCACAATTGAAACCGTTTTTTTTACGCCGGCAAGCAATCCGGCATCGTAATTCCCGTTTTTAAAAAAGGGAATCATCATCTCTGTCTGTATCCTTTTACTTATGGCATCGGGCAATGCGCCTTCGAGTCCGTAGCCGGTTTCGAACTTTACTTTTTTCTGATCGAGTACGAAAAGTATCAATAAACCATTGTCTTGTTTTTCTTTTCCGATGCCCCATTCGGCAAAAAGTTGAGTGGCGAAATTTCCTATATCCTCGTAACCGATTGAATTTACCACTACAACAGCTACTTCCGAGCTGTTTTTTGATTCGAGCGATTCGAGTAAAATATTTATTTCGGTTACTGTTTCGTGTTTGAGAATTCCATCGGGATTACTGACATAAGCAAGTTTGTCGGCAATTTTCGGGTTAGGAATTGTTTTTACCGTGTATTGAGTGGCTTGAGCGAATCCGAATATTGAGATAAAAATAAAAACAAGAAAATGTTTCATATATTTAATCATTTTTTTATAATTTATCGAAACTTTTAAATTCTGAATGCCAAACGTATTAATTACTTTAGTTGTTCAGTTGTGTGTTTTGAAACTTTTTTACTGGTACGAATCAAGTAATTCCACTTCGAAAATAAGTGTAGAATATGGTGCAATACTGGTTCCAGAACCATCTACGCCATACCCTAAATCGGCGGGAATATAAAAAATATATTTTCCACCACCATTCATTTTCAAAATCCCTTCCTGCCATCCTTTAATTGCACCTGATAAATAGCTGCTGTAAGTGCCACTGTCGAATTGGGTACCATCAATAAGTTTCCCTGTGTAATTGGCTACTATCCAACTCGCCGAGTTTGGGCGGCGCATAGCACCCTGATGTATCACTTTGTAGCATAAACCACTTTCGGTCTGAATAAATCCAGGTTCCGATTTATGTGTTTCGAGCCACTTTTCGTTTAGTATTTTCCAGTCGATATATTTGTCGCTGTCTTTGCACGAAGTGTTACTGAACAAGAGAATAATTGTGAAAATTGAAAGAAGTGAAATTTGTTTAATATTTTTCATAAAGAGCATTAATTATCTGTTTTTTGTTTTTTTGTTCGTGTATTGTTTCGAAAATGATTTGTCGGCAAAAGCAGGCATTTTACGTTTCGGTCCCCAGCCGATATAATTAAACGCAAAAGTACCAATATTTTTCAATTTCCCCGAAAAAAAATCAAATCCTTTTCGGTTCGAGCTGATGAGTTGAAATCCTTTCATAATCACTTTTTCGGTTGCAGGTCGAAGATGCTGTTCAACAGTTTTGCGGCGGTTAGCCAACAGTATTTCAGTCAGCGGAATTTTGACCGGACAAACTTCGACACATTTGCCGCAAAGCGTTGAGGCGAAACTCAAATGCGAAAAGTCTTTAAAACCTCTCAGAAAAGGGGTTAAAACAGAGCCGATCGGACCGCTGTAGGTTGTATCGTAAGTGTAACCGCCTATAGTTTTATAAACCGGACATGCATTCAGGCAGGCACCACAGCGGATACAAGCAAGCGCTTCGTAAGCTTCATCGTCGGCATAAACATTGGTACGCCCGTTATCAAGTAGAATTACATACATTTTTTCCGGTCCATCCACCTCATTTTTTGTTCGTGGTCCGGTAAAAATAGTGTTGTACGCCGTCATTTGTTGACCGGTACCGTGTGCTGCCAGCAAAGGATAAAATAACCCGAGCTGTTTCATTTCAGGAATAATTTTTTCGATACCGGCAATTACTATATGTACCTTGGGGAAAGCCGTTGTCATTAGTCCGTTACCTTCATTTTCGGTTACCGATATTCCTCCTATATCAGCCATCAAAAAGTTGGCTCCCGTTACGCCGATTTGGGCAGCAGTATATTTTTTCCGTAGCAACTGCCGCACATATTCGGTCAGTTCTTGGGGCGAACTTCCGGGTGGCGTATTAAATTTTTCGGTGAAAAGTTTCGCGATATCTTCTTTCGATTTATGCATGGCGGGAGTTACAATGTGGTAAGGTCGCTCGCCCGCAACCTGAACGATAAATTCTCCCAAATCGGTTTCAACTGATTCACACCCCAGTTTTTCAGCTGTCTCATTCAACTCAATTTCCTCAGTGGTCATCGATTTGCTTTTTACTAACAAACGCGCATCATTTTCCTTTAAAATTTTTTCGATAAAAGCTGTGGCTTCTTCAGTATCGGTTGCCCAGAGCACTTCAACACCACGCGAACTAATATTTTCTTCAAACTGAAGCAGATATTTATCCCAGTTTTTTAGCACTTCGCGCTTTATGGTTGCGGCTTCGTGTTTCGCAATTTCAACATTTTCGTATCGAGCCATTCCTTTTAAAACCGCTGCATCGTATCGCGAAATGTTGAACCGAATGGTATTCCGGTGTTTTTCATCGAATGCAATTTTTTTGGCAGCTTTTGAAAAGTTATGATTTTTTGACATGTAGACTTATTCGGAAAAATGAAAAATTAAAAATGACTATCGGGTTTTGCACCCAATGAAATAAATTTAACTCAAATATATATGATTTAATATTCTTGCTGACAATTAAATCATTTTGGTTCTATTTTTAAAAAAGCACCTAATACTTCCTTATTAATGAGAATAGAACGC
>JAURYY010000049.1 GCA_030653695.1 Paludibacter sp.
TTGTTTCATTTAAAAATAACAAAACCATACAAATCTACAAAAACTATCAGACAAAAACAAGTTTTATATTTTATAATTCGTATTAAAAAAACTGGTTTCTTTTTTTTATTTACAAATCATACAAGTATCTTTGCAAAAAAAGAGAATAAAAACCAACGAAATATGGCGCTAATAAAACAAGTGCGTGGTTTTACACCACAAACAGGAGAAGATTGTTATCTGGCTGAAAACGCAACAATTGTAGGTGATGTAATTATCGGTAAGGGTTGTAGTATTTGGTTTAATACAGTTTTGCGGGGCGATGTCAATTCCATCCGCATAGGCAATCATGTAAATATTCAGGATGGAAGCGTATTACATACCTTATACGAAAAATCGACCGTTGTTATTGGCGATTATGTATCTATTGGACACAATGTAACTGTACACGGCGCCAAAATAGATAATTATGCGCTGATTGGAATGGGAGCTACGCTGCTCGATTACGCACATGTTGGCGAAGGTGCAATTGTTGCAGCCGGATCGGTGGTGCTAAGCAACACCAGCATACCACCTTACACACTTTGGGCAGGCGTACCGGCTAAGTTTATCAAAAATATTGAACCCGCAAAAACAAACGAAATGAACCGAAAAATTGCGCATAATTATGCAATATATGCCGGTTGGTATAACGACTCCAATGCATAATCGTTTCTGAATGATAAAATACTAAAGGCAGAAAGTACAAAAAAATAAATTTGAAATGCAAAAAACATTCTTATTAATACTATTAACAATAAGTTTGGTAACTACAACCCATGCCAAACGAAACAACGTCAAACCCATACTTTACGAAGTTTCAAATAAAGATGTTGTTCAATGTGTATTCCCCGAAGCCGAAAAAGTTGAAAAGGTAAACGATTACTGGTATAAAATAGTGGACATTAAGAATAAAACTGTAGGCTATGCCATGTCGAGTGTCCCTTTTTGTAAAGACGTCATCGGATATTTCAATGTAACTCCTGTAATGATAATCACCAATAAGAAAATGATGATTCAAAAAGTGTGCATCCTGTCGAATTACGAAACATTAAGCTATGTCAGGAAATTAGAAAATAGTGGCTTTTTTAATTCGTGGAATAATGCAAAACTGAAAGATGCAATTAAAATTGAGCCCGATGGCTATACAGGTGCAACAATAACTGCCGTGGCTGTCAAAAAAAATGTTGATTTCTTATTACAAAATGGTATAAAAGAATTACCCAAAAAATAATGATTGTCTGAAATATAGAACAAATAATTTTCTGAAAATCAGGGGATGTTTTTCTGTTTTCAATTCTCAAAACAACAATATCGCCCTGACTGCGTCGAATCAAATTTCTTTGCAAGCCGACCAGCAATCCCGTGCAGTTTGTGAAGTTTTTTTTTATCCGCTATTAACCAGGCGATGATCGTTTTGCTATCAAATAAATTACTTGCCCCAGACTTCCAACTTCATTCTACAACGATTTAGCAAGTTCCTCGAAGCTAACAATCTGATCTAATTTAAATTTTTTGTGTTCAACTTTTACGGTAGCACATTCGGTAAAAGCATCGTGTTCGAAAAACAAAATCTGTTGTTTTTCAACAGCCTCTTGAAGTAAAATGTGTTTCCCTTTCATAGCATCGAGTGGCGAAATATCGTACGAGGATAACCACGGCACCGGAATATTGGCTGCAAGCGGTATAACATCGCCGGCGTAAACTAATGTTTTTTCGCCTAAGTCAATATAACTTACCAACTGTCCTGCGGTATGACCTTTATATAGTCGTACTTCTACTTTGGGACAAATATATTGATTTTCGGTAACCAATTTCAACTTTCCGGCGTCAAAAATTGGATTCATATTTTCGGGGAAATAGGAATCGCCTTCGCGTACGTTCGGTTTCAGAAAGTTTTTCCATTGTGCATCACCCACCCAATGTGTTGCGTCAGGAAAAACAAGTTCAACTTTCGTCCTGTCGGAATTATAACGTGTTGCTCCGCCACAATGATCGAAATGCAAATGAGTGAAAATCACATCGGTAATATCAGCACAATGATAACCTAAGTTTTCTAATTCGTTATCGAAGTTTATCACACCTTCAAACCCGTAATATTTCAGATATTCAAGTTGTTTATCACCGGTTCCGGCGTCAATTAAAATCAGCTTTTCACCCGTGTCGATAAGCAGACAACGCATGTGTATTTTGCATAAATTTTCATCATTGCACGGATAGCGTTTTTGCCATACTTTTTTGGGTACCACCCCAAATGCTGCACCACCATCGATGTGAAATGTGCCGGCTTCTATTTTGTATATTTTCATTTGTTAATGTGTTAATGTGATGATGTGATGATGTGTTAATGTGATAATGTGTTAATGTGATGATGTGTTAATGTGATAATGTAATAATTTGTTAATGTGTTAATGTAATGTGTTAATGTGATAATAAACTCTCAAACCTTTGAAACCTTTGAAACCTTTGAAACCTTTGAAACTTTTCTGCACTATCAATTTCTGTGTTATTGTCGAACTTTTTATTACTTTTGCAGTTATATTTAACACAGCACAAAAATAACTAAAAGTATTTATCAAACCAACCTTATGCAAAGATTCCATTTTATTGCTATCAGCGAAGTCGCCATGCTTGATATGGCTATTGCTATCAGCAAAAAAAACAATTGTAAGGTAACCGGTTCGGACGATGTGATTTTTGAACCTTCGTACAGCCGGCTTAAAGAACATCATCTTTTGCCCGAAAAAACAGGTTGGTTTCCTGATCGAATCGACAAGGGACTAAATGCTGTAATTCCGGGAAAACGAGTCAACGAATTTAATCCAGAATTAATCAGAGCCAAGGAGTTGGGCTTGAAATTATTTTCTTTCCCTGAATTTCTTTATCAGCAAACCCGCAGTAAAACCCGAATCGTAGTAGGCGGAAGTCATGGAAAAACCACAACTACGGCTTTGATTTTGTTTGTACTGAAAAAGTTGAAAATTGATGCCGATTATATGGTCAGTGCTCAAATTGAAGGATTTGAAAATAATATAAAACTTTCGTACGATGCGCGTATTGCTGTTTTCGAAGGCGATGAGAATCTGACATCGACCATCGACCAACGTCCACAATTTCATTTATACAAACCACACGTAGCTATACTTACCGGAATAGCAACGGATGATTATCATGTTTTTCCAACTTTTGAAATTTACGTTGAACAGTTTCATAAATTCACTCAATTGATGGAGACACAGGGACGATTGATTTATTATGATGGAGATGGAGATTTAAATAAGATTTCACAAAACCTTCGACGCGACATAGTTGCATTCCCCTACAATACACCTGATAATGAAGTTCGCAACGGAATAACCTATCTTAAAACCCGAAAAGGTGAAGTCCCTTTAAAAATATACGGGGAACAGAATCTACAAAATCTTAATGCAGCTCGCCTTGCTTGTAAACAAATTGGAGTATCTGATGAACAGTTTTTTTCCGTAATTTCAGAATTTCGAGGAACATCGAACTACTGAATAAAATCAATAAAAAATGATAATAAACGACAAACAAAACATCTTAGACAAAAGATATATGCGCATGGCACGTATCTGGTCCGAAAACTCTTATTGCGAACGTCGAAAAGTAGGAGCATTATTGGTAAAAAACAAAATGATTATTTCGGACGGATACAACGGAACGCCTTCGGGATTTGAAAATAACTGCGAAGATGAAAATAACATGTCAAAACCTTATGTACTGCATGCCGAAGCCAACGCCATAACAAAAGTTGCCCGTTCGCACAACAGTAGCGATGACGCCACCATGTATGTTACAGCATCGCCTTGTATCGAATGTGCAAAACTCATTATCCAATCGGGCATCAAAAGAGTAGTTTATGGCGAAAAATACCGTATAATGGACGGCATCGAATTGCTTGAAAAAGCCGGAATCGAAGTTATTTATCTTGAAAATGAATAAAAAATATTTTTATAAGTTTATTTTTCAAACTTCATAAAACTTTATAACTACACAAAATTAAGTACTAAATTTTTCAAAATTTCAAATACAAACCAATGAACAATAGAAATGTACAGCTCGTTTTAATCGTGTTATTTTCAATCCTGAGCGGATTACTTCTTGGAAATTTACTTGCCCATCGTGCCGACTTGCGTAACAACCCGATGTTGAAAGGTATATTTTCGCATAGTTCTAAAAATAAAGTTGACGAATTGCTTTCAAAAATCGATGCGCAATATGTTGATACAGTAAATATGGATGAACTGACCGAAGAATTAATGATTGACTTGGTCACCAAACTCGATCCTCATTCGGTTTACATTCCGGCTGCCGATTTACAAAACATTAACGATGAACTTGAAGGAAGTTTCAGCGGCATCGGCGTACAATTTAATATCCAAAACGATACAATAATGATTGTTTCGGTTATCAGCGGCGGACCTTCCGAGAAAGTCGGATTAATTGCCGGCGACCGCATTGTAACGGTAAATGACACAGCTTTTACCGGAAAAAAGATTACCAACGAAAAAGTTATGAAAAAGCTGAGAGGACCTTCAAAAACCAAGGTCAAATTAGGCATTAAACGACACAGCACTACCGAAATTTTACAATTCACCATTACACGTGGCGAAATTCCGGTTAACTCGGTTGATATTGCATACATGGTTACACCTCAAATAGGTTTTATAAAAGTGAATAAATTTGCTTCGACCACTTATACCGAGTTTTTAAATGCAATTGCCGATTTACGGTCAAAAGGTGCTAAAAAATACATCATCGATTTTCGCGAGAACAGCGGAGGGTTAATGGATCAGGCAATCAACATGGTAAATGAGTTTTTGCCTGCTCATCAGTTAATCGTTTACGCCCAAGGTAAATCTTATAAACGCTACGATGCGAACTCGGATGGAAATGGAAGTTTAATTAGTGTTCCGGTTGTGGTTTTAATCAATGAATTTTCGGCTTCGGCAAGTGAAATATTTGCTGGTGCCATACAGGATAATGACAGAGGAACTGTGATTGGTCGACGTTCATTTGGCAAAGGGCTTGTACAGCAGCAATTTCCACTGTCCGATGGTTCAGCCATACGGTTAACTGTTGCACGTTACTATACGCCTTCGGGACGCAGTATTCAGAAACCGTACAAACCGGGCAATGCTGAAGAATACGAAAAAGATCTGATGAACAGGTTTATGCATGGCGAGTTTTACACCAAAGATAGTAATCATGTAAACGACACATTGAAATATAAAACAAAAAAGGGGAGAATTGTTTATGGCGGCGGTGGTATTATGCCCGATATTTTTGTTCCGCGCGATACTTCGGAATATACGCCTTATCTAAATAAAATTATCAATTACGGTTATCTGTATCAGTTTACTTTTCAGTACACCGATAAATACCGCGAAAAATTGAAAACTTTTAAAACCTGGCAGAAAATGCAAGAGTACCTCAATCAACAAACTGTTTTAAATGAATTTATTGCTTATGCAAAAACTAAAGGTGTGGCAGAAAACAATAAGGAAATAAATAGGTCTAAAAACTTTATTATAAACCAGTTACAGGCATACATATCGCGAAATATTTTGGGTGATAACGGTTTTTATCCCTTGCTTTATCAGCGCGATGAAACTGTATTGGAAGCTATAAAGGAATTGAACAGAAAAAAATAATCGGCATTCATAAAAAAAGAGGCTGCGTCGAAATTATTTTCGCGCAGCCTCTTTTTTTTACCAACTCAAAATCACTTTGCCACATGCACCACTTTCCATCACATCGAATCCTTTCTGAAAATCATCGATACCGAAACGATGTGTAATAATAGGCATTAAATCGAAACCGGTAATGAGCATTTGTTCCATCTGATACCAGGTTTCCCACATTTCGCGTCCGTAAATTCCTTTCAGTGTTAACGCTTTGAATATAATTTTATCCCATTGAACAGTTGTAGTATTAGGTAAAATTCCCAACAAAGCAATTTTTGAACCATTATACATGTTTTCAATCATACTTTCGAATGCAATGGGCGAACCCGACATTTCGAGCCCGATATCGAAACCGCGCATGTGCAATTCTTTCATTGCTCCTTCGATGGTTTCGCCTTTAGTAGGATTGATTGTGAGTGTTGCGCCCATTTTTTTGGCAAGTTCGAGCCGGTAATCGCTCAAGTCGCTCACTACAATATTGCGGGCACCAGCAAAGCGGCAAATACCCGTTGCCATGGTTCCGATAAGTCCGGCTCCGGTAATCAGCACATCTTCGCCGATTAACGGAAACGACAGAGCGGTGTGTGTGGCGTTTCCGAAAGGATCCATAATAGCAGCCATCTCGTCTGAAATTCGCGAATCGAGCCGAACCACATTTTCGGCAGGGAGCGAAAGATATTCAGCAAAAGCACCATCGCGGTTCACTCCAACTCCAATCGTGTTTTCACACACATGCAACTTTCCGCGACGGCAATTGCGGCAATGTCCACAAGCAATATGACCTTCACCGGTTACGCGCTCTCCAATTTGAATATGTCTGACACCACGCCCTTTATCCACAATTTCACCTACATATTCGTGACCGATGGTCATGGGTGTTTTTATGGTGCGCGCCGACCAATCGTCCCATTTGTAAATATGCAAGTCGGTTCCGCATATCGCTGTTTTCTTTATTTTTATCAACACATCGTTAATTCCTACATGTGGTAGCGGAATATCTTCCATCCAGATACCTTTTTCGGGTCGAAGTTTTACTAATGCTTTCATTTGGTATATTTTGAGTTTGATGTTTGATGTTTGTCCAGATTGACTTCGCCGATAGCTATCGGCGTGAGCTCAGTCGAACGTTCTTTCGAACGCTATCGGGACACATTGGCATATTGGCACTCCCGATAGCTATCGGGACATATTGGCACATTAGCATAATTTGATCCAATGTTGTTCGTGAATTAAATCAGAATTACGAATACCTTTTATTTTATCAATAACCCATTCAATTTTTCTTTGTTTCCGTTAAACAGATTAAAATCTACATACCCTTTTATACCTGCAATCTTAAATTTATCGGTGGTTTGCCAAAACATCCAGTCTCCCTGTGGTTTTTTACGATAATTACAAATCCACAGATCATGTTTAGTTTTCAATTTATTTTTCAGGTATTTTTCGTAATATTTATAATCGCAATAAATAATTGGTTTTACACCGGTTTTGGCATTTATCACTTTTATAAAATCAAGTAATTCTTTTGTAACTTTAGTGTCTGCCGGCATATTTCGCCTGAATTCGGCATCGAGCACCGGGGGTAAATCGCCTTTTTTAAATTTGGCAACTGAAAGGAAATAGTTTGCCTGCGCTTTACCTGAACTTCTGTACGAGAAAAAATGGTACGACCCTACAACAATTTTCATTTCTCTTGCCCGCTTATAATACAAACTGTATTTGGTATCTTTATGACTTATTCCTTCGGTTGCCTTAAAAAAAATAAAGTGCGGTTTTTGGTGTTTAAATTTATCCCAGTCAATTTTATTCTGATGATGCGACATATCAATGCCCCAGACTTTTCCTTCGGCTTTGATTTGACGAAAAGTAACTTTTCGGTACGATTGAGATGAAATTGATAAACTTAAAATTAATGTCAGAAATAATAGCAGCGTTTTATTGAAAAAAAGGTTGCGATTCATTGTGAGAAATATTTTTTCAGAATTATTTTTAAATTTCAAAAACAAAAGTACCAAAATTCGACCTTTTAAACAACCGAAAACCAAAATATTTTTGATGATAATTTGAATATTTAATCAATGTCGTTTAACCGGTTAAGTTTTCAATAGTGAATTTTGCTACTAATTATCATTAGAGGTTTTTTAAACCTACGAACAAGATAAAGATAGGAACAATCCCCAAGTCAGCCTCCAAATAGAAATAGCAACCGCCAGGTTTATATTTCCTTTGTGTTATAACGAATTGTATCTTAAACAACGATGTCGCAACTTACTTGTTTAAAAAACCTTTTCTATTTTTCGTAAAAAAAACATATTCGCTAATTGATTATTATTTGCTAAATTTGCATTGCTGTTTGTTTTATCAACAGTAGCCGGTAAAAGTTGTGTGTAGTTTCATTTTTCGAATTCACGGAATTTGAACCGAGCAGGTAATACCACGTAAAAGTTGTGTGTAGTTTCATTTTTCGACATACTGTTGTTGACAGCTATATTTTTTATTCAACTAATTTTGATATAACTCCGCATGAAAAAATATTTTCTTTTTACACTCAGCTTGTTAACAGTTTTACAGATTGGCGCACAGCAAATCGACACTGATATTGCACTTCAACTCTCGCGCCTACCTCTTTCATGTATTGCCCAGCAATGGCCCAATAAAACATCGCACCTATCCGATGCCATTACCGATCACAAACTCACTCCCGCCGAACTTCATCCGGCTTTTTTTGGCTGCTTAGACTGGCACAGCAGTGTTCACGGACATTGGTTGTTGGTAAAAATTTTAAAATCACATCCTGATATTCCGAACAAAGACAGCATAATAACATTGCTTGATAATTCATTCCGAAAAGAGTTAATGAACGAAGAAGCTGCCTATTTTAATCGTTATACAGGGGCAAAAACTTGGGAACGGACTTATGGCTGGGCATGGCTATTGAAATTAGACGAAGAACTGCTGACATGGAACCATCCGAAAGGACAACAATGGCACGAAACTTTACAGCCGCTTACCCAAACCATTTTAAAACTTTGGAAAGAATATTTACCCAAACAAACCTATCCAAACCGCACGGGAGTCCATCCCAATACTGCATTCGGATTGGCTTTTGCGCTCGACTGGGCTCGTGCAGTTTCCGACAGCACTTTTGAACGAATGATTATCAACAAATCGAAAGACTTTTACCTGAATAACCGGAAAGTACCGGCCTATTTCGAACCTGATGGGAGCGATTTTTTCAGCCCGAGCTTGTTGGTTGCCGATTTAATGCGCCGGATATTAACCAAAAAAAATTTTACGAAGTGGTTCAACAATTATTACGATAAACGAAGTATCGACCGCTTGATAAGCTTGCCCGTGGTAAGCGACCGCAACGATTATCAAATTGTACATCTCGATGGCTTATCGTTCAGCCGCGCCTGGTGCATGAAGGGTATTGCACGAAATTTACCCGTGAATCATCCAATTGGGAAATTGTTTAAAGAAAAATCAAATTTCTTTATTTACAAAACACTGCCTAATATATCGCACGACAACTATGAAGGAAGTCATTGGTTGGCAACTTTTGCATTTTTTGCCATGCAATGATATTGGTTAATAAAAAAGGGATTACAGGATTTAGTATGATAACAGTACTTTTTTTGTAAAAGCACCTTGTCGTTTCTTTTCCTTCATTTTAAAAATGATTAGATTATTGTTGAACATAAAAATTGATATAATTATTCTGATTATTGAACTACAAAAATATATCTTTTGGATATAATTATTGTGTAAAAATTGACATTAAAAAGTATAATTATTGACTTAATGTAATGCTGAAAAATTTAAAATTCTCTCATCACTAATGAATCAAGATTTTAAATCAAACCTTAATAAAATATGTTTTCAATAAAAAAAAAATAATTTGAAAAAATAATTTATCTTTGCAAACATACAAAATAATTTTACCCAAAAATCATTTATTATGTTAAAACAAAATGACAATGACGTGCTTCAAAAAAAGGGCATAACACTTTCTCTGATTGAAGAACAATTAGCATCGTTCAGGTCTGGCTTTCCCTATCTCGAAATAACAAGCGCTGCCGAACCGGGTAAAGGCATTATACAAATAACAAACGATGATATTAAATTGTTGTTGACCTTATGGGAAAATTACCTAAAGACTGATGTTTTAGTACAAAAATTTGTACCTGCATCAGGAGCAGCCAGCCGTATGTTCAAAGATCTTTTCGAATTTATGGACAGCACATCAGAAGTGCCCGTGAAACCTGCCGAAATAAAATTTTTCGACGAAATTAAAAAGTTTGCGTTTTACGAAATACTTGACGATGTCTGCAACAACAACGCTGGGATACACATCGAAGAACTGATAAGCCATGGTAACTATAGATCTATTCTCGAAAATTTGTTGTTAAAAACAGGATTGAATTACGGAAATTTGCCCAAGGGATTATTGCTTTTTCACTCCTACCCTACCCATAAACGTACTCCGCTTGAAGAACATTTAGCCGAAGGAGCAATGTATGCTGCCAATGCAAAGAATGAGGTAAAAATACATTTCACTGTATCGAAAGAACACAGAGAATTATTTGAAAAAAAGCTGAATGAAACAATAAGTTTGTACAAAAAGGAATTTAACGTGAACTATTCGGTTAGTTTTTCGGAACAAAAACCTTCGACCGATACAATAGCAGTCGATGCTAATAACCAACCTTTTCGCGAAAATGACGAACTTGTTTTCCGCCCGGGAGGCCATGGTGCTTTGATTGAAAACCTGAACGACCTTGATGCTGACGTAATTTTTATTAAAAATATTGACAATGTAGTTCCCGATTCACTAAAAAATCCTACTATTATTTATAAAAAAGTGATTGCCGGTTTATTAATTCAACTTCAGAATAAAAGTTTTGAATATCTGAAACTGCTCGAAAACGATGAAATTGACTCCGAAAAACTACACGAAATTGCTGAATTTTGCGAAAAACAACTGTACAACATTCCCAAAGAAAAATTAAACGGAGATGAACTACGCAATTATCTGATTCGCAAATTAAACCGTCCGATGCGGGTTTGTGGAATGGTAAAAAATACCGGCGAGCCGGGCGGAGGACCGTTTATGACAGTGAACAGCGATGGTACAGTTTCGCCACAGATTCTCGAAAGTTCGCAAATCGACCTGAACAACCCGGCAGAAAAAGCCAAGATGAAGCAATCTTCGCACTTCAATCCGGTTGATTTGGTTTGTGGAGTGAAAAATTACAAGGGCGAAAAATTTGATTTAGTAAAATACGTTGACAAAAACACCGGCTTTATTTCCATTAAATCAAAAAACGGTAAAGAGCTGAAAGCATTGGAGTTACCCGGACTTTGGAACGGTGCTATGAGTGACTGGAATACTATTTTTGTGGAAGTACCCATCGAAACTTTCAATCCGGTAAAAACAGTGAATGATTTATTACGCATGGAACACCAATGAATTCATTGACTATTTATTCATTTACAATTTACTAATTACAATTTACTAATTATTCGTTTAACAGTTACCATTTACTAAAAAATTAACTTTTTGGTGGTGTTTTAGAAAGTATGATAGATTAGACATATCCGTAGTTGATATAAAAAAAGGCTAAACAGAATGCTTTTATATGATTGAACATTATTTTAGAGAAGCAACAAGTTTTCCTTACTGCTCTTCTAATCCGATGTCTTAATCTGCAATTATTCCCTTCAATGCCAATCGTATATTTCTTGCCAACAATATGATTATCAGATCTGAATGCTTTTAAAAATGAATCCCATTTGTCAGTAGCAATCGTACCGAAAGTAAGACCTGATTTAGT
>JAURYY010000051.1 GCA_030653695.1 Paludibacter sp.
TAATCGGTTGTTGACATTTTATTTCAAGACCATATTTTCGTAGTTCTATTGTCATTGCATTCTCATAAACCTTCTCTAAAAAACCATAACCAAGTGTATTGTAAACTTTAAAGTATGATTTGATTATTTTCTCTGTGATTGCTTCATGTAATAGTTTTATAATGATAGGCGTTAAAATTAGTAGTCTTAAATCATTCCGATTTATCGGAATGAAAATCCGTTTTCAATCTGCTAAATCAGCGAGAATCCGCGTTCCATTCTTTTCCATTTCTTCACAGAAAATAGATTCGAAAACTAACCATATACCGTCAACCTTGTCTTAGAAATGAGCCATTATTTATTGTTTTACAAATATTAAAAAAACGTTGGGTACAAAAGCCGATAGTCATTTTGTTTTTTTACTTGCTTGTGCGGTTTTTAATTTTTTGATTTTCGGTCAGGTGATAAATTCCAGATTCGTAAACATGTGAATTATGTAACATTGTCAGCTGATTTTGTAACTTATTTGAACTTATGTGTGCCTAATTTTGTACAATGAAAAATCTCACTCAATTACACTTAATCATTTATAAATCATGAATATCAAAAGAATTTTTGGAGCGTTACTTACCGTGCTCGGTATAGTTGGCTTAATTTATGCTGCAGTTTTATTTGCTAATTTATCAGGCGGCACGCATGCAATTAAAGAAGTTATCATTTATGCTGTTCTTGGTGTTATATTTTTCGCTTCGGGCATAAGTTTAGTGCGGACAGTAAAAGATATCTGATTATGATCCGAATACGTATTTCCAATTTGTCTTGATTCTTGGTTCCGATAGCTATCGGAATGATTCTTACGTCTTTTTTTTTCAAAATGAAAAAATTACTTCACTACATAAAGAAAACTTTGAAAGCTATCTTTTGGGTGGTACTTGTTTTTGTGCTTTTATTTCTCATTCTGGCGGGAATTATTCAGATTCCGTCCGTTCAAAATAAGATTGTTCATTATGCCACCACTTTTGTAAGTAATAAAACACACACAAAAGTGGAGATCAAAAATGTAAGCATTTCTTTCCCGAAATCGGTTGTTCTTCAGGGATTATATCTGGAGGATCTTCAAAAAGACACTTTAATATATGTCGGCGAAGCTAAAATAAATATAGTACTTAAAGATCTGTTTATTAATAATATATGTATCAGAAACTTTGAACTGGAAAATCTCACTCTCCACCTGCATAACACCAAAGCCGATTCTGTTTTCAATTATAATTTTCTGCTCGCAGCTTTTGCCGACACTACAATAAAAGTAACAGATTCAACTGAAATAGCTGTGAAATGGACATTCTCATTGGATGAAGTGAGTTTGAAAAACGTGCGGGTCAGGTATAATGACGAATTTGGTGGAATGGATATTTCGGCTACGCTCGATAAACTCGAATTAAGTATGGATGAAATTGATTTCGAAAAATCAGTTTACCGAATTGATAATTTATTGATTGAAAAATTAAGAGCAAAAGTATTGATGAAAGAATCATCGAAAACAGAAATCAATAACAGGGAAAATATTTTGCCAAAAATAATGGCAAATAACATCCGAATCAACAATTCAACCCTCATATACAACGATTTAACAAACCAACAAACCGTTCAGGGAACTATTAACCGTTTTGAAATAAAAAAAGGAAAGGTAGATCTGGAAAAAGAAACAGTGGAATTGGATAGAATTCGTTTATCAGAAAGTGATATTCAATATATTACAGTTGATGCTGAAACAGTTACAGACTCAACATTATCTATTTCCAACCAAACAACTAAAAGCGACTGGAAAGTTACAGTGAAATATATTGACCTGAAAAACAATGTGCTGACTTATAAAGCAGGCAATCAACCAATTCTTAAAAATACTTTTGATGCCGGTTTTATGAAATTCCACCAATTGAATTTGAAAGCAACTGATTTAATTTATTCCTCAGATAGCACAAAAATTAGTGTTGTTGAATTCAATGCTGTTGACCAAAATAATTTTGCTTTTACCCGCTTCGAGACCGATTTTAGCATGGATAAACATTCCATTACTGCCAAAAAACTAAAAGCAAATACAAAAAATTCGTCAATTAATGCTGATGTAAATATACAATTTAATTCATTACAGACACTTGTAGATTCACTTCCGTTTATGGGACTGAATATAAATCTTAAAAATGCAAAGTTTAAAAACTCCGATATTCTGTATTTCAGTCCTGAACTTATCGAACAGGATTTCTTTAAAAGCAAAACTAACATTACAACAATTTCGGGACTGTTAACCGGCAGAGTAAATCATTTAAAAGGAAAAAATCTGTTTGTAAAAACCGGAACGAATACCATTTTGGAAACAGATTGTAATATTATCGGATTGCCCGAAGTTGAAACTGCATTTTTTGATTTTCCTAATCTGAAAGTAGTTTCGGGGCAAAAAGATATTAAAATGTTTGCCGGATCGGACATTCCTGAAAATATAAATCTTCCCGGAAATATTGCATTGCTGGTTGTTTTTAAAGGAAAAATTAAATCTTTTGCTTCAACCATTGGTCTGAAAAGCAGTTATGGAAATGCTGATATTGAAGCTACTATTGACCCGCAGGAAAATTTCAAAAGTAAAATGAATGTTGCAAATTTTGATTTGGGCAGTTTGCTGAAGGACAAAGTAATGTATGGTCCGTTATCCTTAACAGCGCAGGTTGACGGGAAAGGATTTGACATGAAAACGATAACGGCAAAAGTCAAAGCAGAAGTTACAGCAATTTATCTCAACAAATACACCTATCATAATCTGAAAGTTGACGGGAATGTCAATGGTCAGGAATTTGCCGGAAAAGTGAATCTGAATGACCCGAATGCTGTATTTGATTTCGACGGACTTGTAAACCTGAATCCTGAAAATGAACAATTTAAATTCAATTTGAATGTTGAGGGAGCCGATTTACAAAAACTTCAACTCACCAAAGACGATATGCGGATTGGATTTATGGCAAGCGCCGATCTGAAAGGTGGAAAAACTGATAAAATGAATGGCAACGCCGGCATCACCCTTATGACCCTTGTCAGTAATGGTAAAAAATACGTACTCGATTCGGTACTGCTGGCTTCGATTAATAAACCGAAAAGAAGTGAATTCAATGTAAGCAGTGCCATCATTGACTTGAAATATTCCGGCACAATTTCGCCGGTTGCGTTGTTTTCGACACTAACACAATTTACCAATAATTACTTCCCGTTTACGGATGCCAAACCCGGAAAAAACCAAAACGATTCATCAAATTTTAATTTTGAAATTCAACTTCACAATCACCCCATACTTTCGGAAGTTCTTTTGCCGCAATTAAGAGAATTTGAGCCCGGAGTGATTACAGGGAGTTTCGATAGCCGGAAAAACGACCTGAAACTGAATGCGAACATGCATAAAATTGTGTACGGAACTACCGAAATAAATGATCTTGTGATGAATGTGAATTCTGATTCAACGGCATTGAATTACAAAATATCAAGTTCCGAAATTTTAACGCCGCAAATGAAATTCGAAAACTTCCTGTTCGATGGTAAATTAGCAGATAATAAAATACTTGCAAATTTCTCGTCGATTAATAGTCTTCAAAACAAAAAACTACTGATTCGTTCTGAAATAACCAAAGAGGAAAAAAATTACAAATTAATTCTCGATCCGAAAAATTTCTGGTTAATGAATGACCGCTGGGATATTGCTGCCGATAATTATATTGAATTTGGCAAACAAGGATTTCTGATTCATCATCTTTTTCTGAATAATGGAGTCAGTCAGATTAATGTCGCTTCGGTTCACAATAAATTTAACGACGACCTGAATATTGAAATTAACAATTTTAAATTAGATGACATTTCACGTATTTTTGAAAAAGATACCGCCATTGCCAAAGGAAATGTGGATGGAAATATTTTGCTAAAACGAGTAAATAATTCGTACGGTATCATTGCAGATGCCAGTGTCACCAATCTGATTGTACGCGATGTTCCGGTCGGAAACTTAACTTTAAAAGCTGACAATCCCACCGCAGAGAGATTTGATATTGATTTGAACTTATCAGGTGTTGAAAATAATGTGACTACCAACGGCTATTTCACTCCCAATGGCGGCGATAATTCACTCAACATAAAAACTGTAATTCAATCGCTTTCGATGAAAACCATCGAAGCATTTTCGATGGGACAAATATCGGAAACATCGGGCAGGGTTACCGGAAACTTTTTGATAAACGGCAAAACTGACGCACCCGATTTAACAGGCGAACTTACATTTGAAAATGTATTTCTGAAACCGGCTTATCTGAATAACCGATTAGAATTAAAACACGAAACTGTTCAACTGAAAACCGATGGAATTTACTTTAATTCCTTCACCATGCTTGATGTCGATCAGCACAAAGCAACCATTGACGGTACAGTGAAAATGAAACAATTCTCCGATTTTGTTTTTGCTTTGAATATTAACACACGTAATTTTTTATTATTAAATACCACAGCAAAGGACAATAAAGAATTTTACGGACGAATGATAATTGACAGCAGAATTGATGTAAAAGGACCTATGTCGTTACCGATCATCAATGGCAGGGTGAAATTGAGAAATGGTTCCAATTTTACTTTTGTGGTACCCGAAGATAAACTTACAACGGACAAAGGCGAGGATGTGGTAGAATTTGAAGATTCAATACTGCTCAGTTCTATTCTCGACCAAAAAGATAAAAAAGAGATTCAAAAATCCGGTTTTACGGGATTCGAACTTTCATCCATTATTGAGGTCGACAAAGAAGCAACACTTCGTTTGTTGTTAGATCCAACTTCCGCCGATTCGTTGGTAGTGAGAGGCGAAGCGGCTTTGAGTTTCACCATGGATCGAAGCGGAAATATGAATCTGACCGGCACTTACAATCTGAATGAAGGCAGTTACCTCATTTCATTGGAGTCGGTTATTAAAAAGAAATTTGACATTGTACCCGGAAGTACCATTACCTGGAACGGCGATCCGTTGGATGCCGATATTGCTATCAATGCAAGTTATGCCGTAAGGGCTGCACCTTATGACCTTGTGGCTGATCAAATGGAAGGATTGAGTGATATCGAAAAGGGCGGATATAAACAACGTTATCCGTTTTTAGTATTGCTAAAACTCCGCGGAGCAATTCTGAAACCGGAAATAAGTTTTGAAATTCAATTGCAACCGGAAGATAAAGGAATTCTGGGTGGAGCGGTAAATCAAAAATTAGTTATGCTCAATGATGATCCATCTTTATTGAACAAACAAGTTTTTGCCCTATTGGTTTTAGGACGTTTTGTTCAGGAAAATCCTTTATTAACCGAGTCAGGAGGAACTTCTTCCTTAGTTCGCTCCTCTGTGAGTAATTTCCTGTCAGCCCAATTAAATAAATTGAGTTCAAAAATTGTACCCGGTGTGGATTTAAATTTTGACATACAATCTTATGACGATTACGGAACAGGAAAAGCTCAGGGAAGAACACAGGTAGAAATTGGATTAAAAAAACAACTTTTCGACGAACGTTTATCAGTTCAAATTGGCGGATTAGTTGATGTAGAAGGAGAAAAAGCCAAACAAAATTCGGCAAGTAATATTACAAGTGATGTGACAGTAGAATATAAATTGACCAAAGATGGCCGTTATCGTTTGAAAGGCTCCCGGCACAATCAATATGAAGGGGCTATCGAAGGACAATTGGTAGAAACCGGTGTAGGTGTAGTGTTGGTGAAGGATTTTAATAAATGGAAGGAGAACACCCAACCCTTAAAGGGAAACAAGAGAACCCCTAACCCCTAAAGGGGAACAAGAGAAATTACTTATGTTTTCATAAAATAAACATACATGAAATCAAAATCAAACATACCATACAAAACTAACTTCAATTCCCCTTTAGGGGTTAGGGGTAATTCCCCTTTAGGGGTTGGGGGTTATATTTTTTTTCTTCTTTGCCTCCTTTTGTCTTCTTGCAGTAGCAAAATGCAATTACCCAAGAGCGAAAAACTATATATCGGTGCTGTTGTAAAACTCGAATCGACAGAAAAAGTACATAAAGGAATTATTAAATCCATTGCTGAAGAAGCTGTACGACCAATTCCCAATAAAAGTTATTTTGGTATGCGCCCCAAATTATGGTTATACACAATGGCAGGAGAAGAACCTTTCAACAAATTTGAAACCTGGCTCCGAAAAACCGGTGAAGCTCCCGTTTTGATAAGTAATGTAAAACCTGCAGCTACAGCTTCAATCATAGACGCAAAATTGTTCAATATTGGCATTTTCAACAGCTATACTCAATACAAGATTGTTGAAAAAAAGCATACTGCCAAGGTAATTTACACAAGTTACATTCATAAACCATACATTGTAAAAAATCTTATTTATTCAATTTCAGATGACTCAATAAGTCGCATCATCCTTACTGACAAAAAAAACTCATTAATAAAACCGGGTGAAGATTATAATCTCGAATTGTTGCAATTTGAACGGATACGAATTGATAACTTGTTGAAAAACAATGGCTATTATTATTTCAATCCCGAATATTTACTTTTTAAAGCCGATAGTTCTGTCGTGGATCATTCCGTATCGTTTAAACTCACTTTGAAAGACAATATTCCTCAGGATGCATTGAGGGTTTATCATATTCATAATGTGTATGTAAATCAGAATTATTCGTTACGAAGACAGCAAACTGACAGTATTCGGGATACGATTATGGTTCAAAATACGGTATTTCAGGGAAACCGGTCTGAAATGAATATCCGCCCCAATGTGATTTTACAGTCGGTTTATTTAAAGAAAAACGAACTCTATTCGAGGCAAAATCATAACATTACCCTGAACCGGTTGATGTCGATGGGAAATTTTAAATTCGTGCAGGTGAAATTTTCAGATAGCGACACCGTTTCCGGCTTTTTAGATGCGACCATACTTATGACGCCCATGACGAATTACACGTTCAGGGCAGAATTGGATGTTGTTACCAAATCAAATAATTATACCGGTCCGCGCATGAATCTGAGCGTGTTGAACAGAAACACATTCAAAGGGGCTGAATTATTAATTGTGAACATGGCAGGGTCATTCGAAGCGCAACTAAGCGGCATAAACAAAAACCTGTATTCTTACTCATGGAATCCGCAGGCAGAGCTCACTTTTCCTCGTTTTCTGGTGCCGTTTAGCATTAAGCCCACAAAAAGTATTTATGTTCCCAAAACCGTTTTTTCAGTTTCATATAATTTTTTGAAAAGAGCTAATTATTTCGATATGAACACTTTTCAGTTTAAATACGGATTGAAATGGAAAGAAAATATTAAAACCGAACATGAATTAAATCCGGTAAATATCAGTTATTCTTCCATTGCGAACGAATCGGATGCATTTACGGCGTTGCTCACTTCCAATCCTTTTCTCAGGAAAAGTTATGAAGAACAATTTATTGCCGGCGGAAGTTATTCGTTTATGTACAACGAACAAGTAGTTCCCCTGAAAAAAATTCAATTCTATTTCCACGCAACAGCTGAAACAGCCGGCAATGCTTTTTCATTGATAAAAATTATTGGCGGTGAAAAACCAACTCCCGAAAATCCTTCAAAAATTATCGGAGCTATTTATTCACAATATGCAAAACTGAGTGTTGATGTCCGTGCCTATTACAATTTCGAAGATAATAATAAATTAGCGGTGCGATTTTTTGCCGGAGTGGCAAGTTCTTATGGAAATTCGGCAACATTACCCTATTCTAAACAGTTTTTCGGTGGCGGACCGAATAGTGTCCGAGCTTTTCAGATTAATTCGCTTGGACCGGGAACCTATCTTCAGGATGTCGCCAACATTGGTTTTCTGCAATCGGGAGGTGATATTAAATTAGAAACTAATGCAGAATATCGCTTTGGAATTTATCGCTTCATCAAAGGTGCTTTATTTGTGGATGCCGGAAATGTGTGGTTGCAAAAATCAAATCCATCGAGTATCGGAACTCCTTTTGCTTTTTCAGGTTTTATGAATGAGCTGGCTGTAGGAGCCGGTTTCGGATTACGGGTCGACGTTTCATTCTTTGTTTTGCGCTTCGATCTGGCTATGCCTTTACGAAAACCCTGGCTCGCAGAAAATAACCGCTGGGTAATTAATCAGATTGATTTAGGAAATTCGGCATGGCGGAAAGATAACCTGATTTTGAATATTGCGATTGGATATCCTTTTTAGTTGACAGTTGACAGTTGGGAGTTGGGAGTTGACAGTTGGTTGTTGATAGTTGGTAGTTGGTAGTTGACAGTTGCAAATATGAAAAAGTAATAATGGTAAATAGTAAAACCTGTCCGTCCACTGACGGATGAAAAAATGGTAAATTCTTTTTAATCTGTGAATTATATAATAAAAAAATGAAGTTGTGTAACTGCTGAAACACTAAATTCAGGCAACTTTGTATTATTATTCATCACTAAAAAAACAAGACAAATGAAAAAGTCAAATTTCGTTCTTTTATTTTCAACATTGATACTTTGTGTGTCATTAACTTCGTGCGGACCGAGTAAAAAACTCGTTGCTTCGCAAAACAGAGTGGATATGTTGCTAATGGACAGCACCAGAACTCACCATCAGTTGAACGACTGTAATGTGCAGGTCAACAACCTTCAGGGAGCACAAAAATCGCTTGAATATCAAAACGCTACAATCGCTAATGATTTAAAAGCGCTTTCGTCATCCTCGAAACTTACCATTGCAGAACAGGCAAGAAGGCTGAAAACACTTCAGGACATGCTTCAAAATCAGCGTGATGTGATGAGCAAGCTGAAAAGTTCAATATCGGATGCATTGATGAAATATAAAGCCGATGAGCTTTATGTTTATATTAAAGATGGAAATGTTTATGTTTCGCTTCAGGAAAAATTACTGTTTAAATCGGGCAGCGATGTGGTTGATCCCAAAGGAAAAGAAGCACTGAAAACGCTTGCTCAGGTACTAAATAACACGAAAGACATAACTGTTTTGATTGAAGGTCATACCGACAATGTTCCAATCAAAACTGCGAAATACCAGGACAATTGGGATCTAAGTACAGCCAGAGCCACTTCAATTGTACGTATTCTGACCAAAGATTACGGTTTTGATTCAAATCTGATTACCGCTTCAGGTAAAGGAAAATTTAAACCTGTAAGAGGAAATGATACTGCCGAAGGACGTGCAGCCAACCGCAGAACTGAAGTTATCTTATCTCCTGATTTGAAAGAACTTTATAAATTGTTAGAATAGAACAAAGAGCAATCCCGATTCCCGTCCCGATAGCTATCGGGAATCGGGACGGGAAAAGAGCAAAGAGCAAAGACAAATAAAAATGAAAATTACAGGATTTATTGTAATGTTAATCGGTTTAGTATTAACAATTTTTACAACCGTTACTTTTTTCACACGTGAAAAAGTAGTTGATCTCGGAATAGTTGAAATTACCAAAAATCAGCCGCATAATCGTGATTGGTCGCCCTTTGTAGGAATTGCAGTATTGGTGATTGGTGCATTTATTGTGTTACAAGCCAAAAAAAAATCGTAAATTACTCAGTGAGGATGTCCAAAAGCAGAAATTGTACTCCTTAATTGCATGAAGTAACAAAAAAACGAAACGCAAAGTGTTAAACATCAATTTTTCACTTTGCGTTTTCTTTTGCATCAGGACTTTTGGAAACGGAATAAAGTGTCAATGCCGGAATAAAGAAAAATATAAATTCAGACTTCAAATTGCTTCAGTACTACAATAGTGGAACGAAAATTCAAATAAATTATTCGAAAAGATACAAATGCATTTTGGGGGGATGATTTGCAGCGGGCTTTTTTGGAAAATCCTAATAAAAAACGTATTTTTGCACATCAAACAAAAAAGGACAAATGGAAAAAGAAGGCATGGTGCTCCGCACTGAAAATCTATATAAAAAATATGGTAAACGAATGGTTGTTAACGATGTCTCCATCAACGTTCAGCAAGGCGAAATAGTGGGTTTACTCGGACCAAACGGCGCCGGAAAAACGACTACTTTTTATATGACTACCGGATTAGTTGCACCAAATTCAGGAAAAATATTTTTGAACGATGTGGATATCACCAAATATCCTGTTTACAAACGCGCGCAAAGCGGTATTGGTTATCTGTCGCAGGAAGCTTCTGTTTTCCGCAAAATGACCGTTGAAGATAACCTGAAAGCAGTACTCGAAATGACCAAGTTTAGCAAAGCATATCAGAAAGAAAAACTTGAAACCCTGATTTTGGAATTTAATCTTGAGCATGTGCGTTATAATATAGGCGACCGCTTATCCGGAGGGGAACGTCGCCGAACAGAAATAGCCCGATGTCTGGCCATCGAACCTCAATTTATTATGCTCGATGAACCATTCGCGGGCGTGGATCCAATTGCGGTTCAGGACATTCAGGATATTGTTTGGAAACTGAAAGATAAAAATATCGGGATTCTGATAACCGACCACAATGTAGATGAAACGCTGACTATTACCGACCGTGCTTATATGCTTTTCGAAGGGAAAATTCTTTTTAAAGGAACTTCGCAGGAATTGGCTGATAATCCGCTTGTTCGCGAAAAATATTTAGGAAGGGACTTTAAATTGAAAGAAAAGACGAGGATTTAGCATTTCGGTTTTGGTTTTATAAGATTTCTATTTCTTTTTTAATATCACATATCTGATGTAAACGGTTATAGCAAAAAAGAAGAGACTTAGCTGTATTTTGGAATATCTTTTCAGACAACAAACAATTAAACATGAAACGAATCATTCTTTCTTTTTTTCTTCTTCTTCTGTCATTAACCACAATGGCATTTACACAAAATCTAAAAGATAGTTTAAATTCACCTTCAATTAATACAATAAAATCGGAAGTAGTCAATTCTTTCTATTATAGAAGTTATCTTACAAGCTATGATTTATCTTTAGGTTTTCCGTCTATAAAAATGACAGTTTTTAAAGGATTTAAAATTACTAAAAATCTTGTTTTAGGATTAGGATTGCGTGTCGAATTGATAGGATATAATACTGATTATTTGAATTCTCCTATTTTATTCGGAATTAAATTTCCAACTATTACAAAAGATAATAATTTGTCTTGTTTTGGATTTACAGTTGGAGGAGGTAAAGTTTCATGGTCACCTCGTAATGGGATTCAAATTAATAATAAATTATTTAATATTGACTTAATTCATGGATGGCCATTAAAGAATGAAAGTTTTTTTATTTTTGGTTTTGATGCTGAATTACACAAATATTACTCATTGATTACACCTGAATTCGGATTTAAGTTCGGGATTTTGTATTAATAAAGACATAAAAAAAACAATTCTCTTTCGTTTGAAAACAAGAAAAATAAAATATAAAGATGAGAACTTAAAAGTTAAACACAGTTTGATTGCTGAGAAAGAAAACGAAGAACTCGACTTGTCTTTGTGACTGAGAAACGTTTTCAGCGGTCTGACAAGAAAGTGAAACGGGTAAATATTCAACATTTAATCAAACGATTAAAATACGAAAGCAAACGCAAAGCTACAAACCCCTAATACACTCTTAGGTTTACAGTTTACAATTCATTTAACTATGCAAAACAAACAACTAATTGTCGATGACGAAATAATTCTTCAGGAAATTGGGCAGGATGAAGTAAAACCAATTTTTGAAACTATTCATGCCGAAAGAAAATATCTTGGTGAATGGCTACCTTTTGTTGATTATACACTCGAATTAAGCGACACACAGAATTTTATTGATAATTTAGTTGTAAATGAAACAAAAGATTTAACCTTTGCAATTTATTACCATAATAAATTTGTTGGTCTGGTTGGATTAAAAGATCCCGATTACGACAACAGAAAAATTGAAATTGGTTACTGGGTTGCAGAACAATATCAACACAAAGGAATTATTACCAATTCGTGCCGAAAGTTAATTGAATATGCTTTTAACGAGTTGGATTTTAACCGCATACAACTAAAATCGGCTACTCAAAATCTGAAAAGTCAATTTGTTGCCAAACGCTTGGGATTTAAAAAAGAAGGAATTGAACGCGATGGTGAACTTCACAAACGCGGATATGTTGATTTAATCGTTTATAGTTTATTGAAAAAAGACCTTGAAAAAAAAAGTAGAGGGTTTGAGCGGTTGTACTACGTTTCAGTTCAACCCTATCAGCGGTTGAAAACCCTGACAGCGGTTGAAAAGCATATAAGTTTCGCATTCGAACCAACCTTCCAACTAACCAACTAACCAACAATGGGGCTTTTGCTGAGCCTGTCGAAGCATGCCCCATTGCTAACCAATAATCATTATTGAAAACAACACTCACTATCTTAGGCTGTGGATCTG
>JAURYY010000052.1 GCA_030653695.1 Paludibacter sp.
GATCCTTCTCCGAATTGTGTGTATGTATTGTCTTCATTCTGCTGAAAAACCGCATAATTTTGACTTTTCGAACGTCCATATTGTTTGGATGCATCAAATCCGAATAAAGCATTGGCAGAAAGTCCTTTCAGAATCATATCCAATTTCAGATCTGCTGTAGTTGTACCTTGAATATACCGGCTGAATCTGTCTGCAAATCCGGTATTGGCAATCATTCCATAAGGATTATAACGGTAAATGGCTGAACCGGCAAGAGAATTATCCTCGTTGTGTATCGGTATAGTTGGTGACATTTTTGATAATGCTGACATGATTGCACCGGAACTTGAATTTGGCGTATGGCGATTCTCAACCCGACCACCTAAATTCACGCCAACTTTTAGGTTCTTACTCAGATTGACATCCACTACTGTTCTGAAATTATATCTGGAAAAATTGTTTTGAGTAGAAAATCCGGGATTTTCATCGGCAAAATTGTAAAGTCCTTTCTGATCGACAACACCCAACATCACATAGTATTGCGCAATATCAGTTCCTCCGCGAAATGACATGTTGTACGATTGTTGGGGTGCTGTACTTCTCAAAAATGACTTGTACCAGTCTGTATTGGGATACAAATAAGGATTGCTGCCATCATAATTTGCGGGATTGTTTTTCGGATTGCTTAAGAAAAGCGCATTAAACTCAGTGTCTGAGAGTTTGTTGTAATCATTTCTCAAAGCCAGATTCCGATACCCCACATAATCCTTTGAACCCGCGTATTCGGGCAAACGGGTAGGCGATTGCATCCCATATTGAGCTGTCAGTGAAATCACTGATTTACCAACAAATCCTTTTTTAGTTGTCACCAAAATCACTCCGTTTGCTCCACGCGTTCCATACATAGCAGTAGCAGCTGCATCTTTTAGTATGGTGAAAGACTCTATTTCTTCCGGATCTAATTGTGAAAAGTCTCGTTCTACGTTATCCACCAACACCAATGGAGATACTCCACCACCAAATGACTGAACACCCCGAATGTAAATGCTGGGCTGATCCCAGCCCGGTTCAGCTCCTACGGTGCGCAATATGGTTAGTCCGGAGCCAAGTCCCTGAATTGCATTCCCAAGTGTAGAAACAGGTGCTTTTGATAAGTCTTCGGCTGAAATAGTTGAAATTGCTGATGTAAGTTCAGATTTGGAACGAACCCCGTATGCAACCTGGAATACCTGTTCAGCGGTTTGTTTGTCGAGCTGAATTACTATAGCACCACGGTTTGTAACTTCTACCTTCTTTTGCGTAAATCCAACTTTGCTGAATAATAAAACCTTGCCAGGTGCTGTCGAAATCGTAAAATTGCCTGTTTCGTCAGTAGCAACCTGAGTGAATTCATCGAGGACCGATACCCTGACATCGTTTATCGGGTTGCCCGATTTATCGGTAACACGACCTTTTGTGGTTGTATTATCCTGAGCATAAGCAAATATTGAGAACAGGAAAAGCAGCATCATGAGCATTATTTCCGGTTTTTTCTTTATTGTCATCATAATTTTAAATGTTTTCAAATGTGACTGAATAGGTTTAATAACCGGGGTTTTGAACAAATAAAGGATTTTTGTACATTTCTCCCAATGGTATTTGATATAAATTGTTGTTAGGTTGATAAATCCTTGTAAAATAAGATTCTTCATTGTACGAAACATTACTTCCGGATTTAGTGATAACCACCCGATTCATTGGGCCGCCAAACCATTTTGTTGCTAATTCACCTTCTTCGCCGGTACTCCAGCGACGGGCATCCCACCAGCGATGTTCTTCAAAACAAAGTTCAATGGCACGCTCGCGTTGAATGCGGGTACGCATAGATTTTTTGTCGCCGGTTAAATCCACCGGAATGTCGATCACCCCGGAGCGTGCTCTGACAATATTTATTGCATCCCGTACTTGTTGTGTAGGCCCTTCCACTTCATTCATAGCTTCGGCATAATTCAGGTACATTTCGGACAGACGGAAAAATATCCAGTTATGATAAGAAGTAGTCGTAGTATTTTTTTTAATTTCTTCCGGAAGGTATTTTCTTACAAAATATCCGGTGAGGAAAGTTCCTGCCGGAAATTGGATCGTGCTGGTTGACATGTCCATTGTTGCACCTTGCCACGTACTGCCCTGGTATATAATGATTTTGTAGAAACGGGGATCGCGGTTCAGGTAAGGTTTACTTGCGTCGTAAGTTGATCCGGCTTCATCGATATACTTTCCATTAGCCATTTCGAACAATTTTACAAAATTGTTGGTAGGCTGTACGGCTCCTGCACCGGCAAAATCACCACTTGGCATCCATACATTTATTTCGTTGCTTGAAAAACCAACCGGAGCTTCGTGTTTATAGAAAATTATCTCTTTATTGCCTTGTTCACGCCTTTTAAAAAACATTTTTTCGTAATCGTCGGCTTTATTTACAGCTGCTGTTTTATATAAAGCATACACCGGATTTCCGTCTATGTCTTTTAGATCAATCACTGCTTTTGCAGCTTCTGCTGCCTTAAGCCACCAGGTTTTACCATCTTTATCCATCCAGTCGTCGGTTGTACCTCCAATTCCCCAAATGCCTGTCTTTTGGCTGAAAAGAGGACTGGCAGCATACAACAACATTCGGGCTTTCAATGCCATGGCTGCACCTTTTGTAGCCCGCCCGTATTCATTGGTGTTGAGGGTGACAGGTAAGAAATCAATGGCGATTTTCAAATCGGACATAATGAATGCAAAACAATCGCGATACGAATCGCGTGGGCGCATCAAGTTATCACCCGGAATTAATAAATCTTTTTCGGTCATGATAGGCATTCCACCAAAGCGTTTAAGCATTTCGTTGAAATAAAAGGCCCGGAGGAAATGGACTTCTCCCACCATTTTTTCTTTCGTTTTTACATCAGGATAAGGAATTCGTTCTGCATTTTTCAAAAACAGATTGGCTTTACGGATAGCTGAATAATAAAAATAGATATTAGCATCTACACCATTATAATTGCCCATGTTGAACGATTTGGTACCATGATAGCCTGCATTTGATTCCGATTCGTCAGATGCAGATGAAAGAGGAACAGGTTGATAGTTACCGAGAGCATTGAATCTGCTGGTCAATCCGCTGTAAATGTCAGCCTGAAAGGCTTGTGCATTGATAAAATTAGTGAAAACCTTATCCTCATCCAGGTTCACATCCGGTGTGCGATCCAAAAAGTCATCACAGGCGCTTAATCCCAGGATTAGTAACAGGATAATATATTTAAATTTCTTCATAATATTCTTCATTTAAAAGTTTACATTCAATCCGGCGTTGAAAGCACGTGTAGCAGGCATCTTCCCTCCACGTGTATCGCGGTTGTCAGGATCGAGGTATTTTTCTTTCGCCCACATAAAAGTATTAACCGATGAAAAATAAATTCTAACATTGTTCATCAGGACTTTCTTTGTTATTCTGGCCGGTATAGTATATCCGATCTCGACATTCTTAATGCGTAAATAGGTTCCGGATCCCGCCTCGTAGGTAGAATAATAACGTTCGTTGTTTATCCATGATTTCCCGTAGAAGCGTGTGAATTGGGCGTTGTCAGCAATTTCAGGAGCCCAATAATAGTTGTGTTTTGTGAATACATTGTCGTTGTTTGAAAACGCCCACATAATTTCCCATTGTTTCATAAACAAAGAGTGTGTTGAACCCTGAAATAAAACCGAAAAATCGAATGATTTCCAGGTGCCTCCCAATGTAACTCCATACTGCATTTCGGGGACAAGTCCATATCCCTGACGATATGCATCGTCCTGATTAATTACACCATCATGGTTGAAATCCTGAAACTTCAGATCGCCGGGTATGATTTCTATATTTCCGGGAATTCCATTATTCCTTCCCAATTGTGTGGGGCTGCTCAGAATTTCTTCATAGCTATTGAAATAACCGGTATTATTCCACATCAATGGTGTGCCGATTGGATAACCTTCTTCTTTTTGATAAGGCAACAATCCAAGCGGATCAGCTTTTTTAAGAATTTTATTCCTGTTGTATGTAAAATTACCCTTTACATAATAGCTGAAGTCCTTGTTGATTCTCAGATTATGCTTCAGCTCAATTTCAAAACCTTTATTCTCGGTTTCTCCAATATTGGCCACTTTAAAGGCTGCTCCCACATATTCGGATTTTACAGCATCAATATTTGTCAGGATATTATTTCTGTATTCGTTGAAATAATCAAAATTTATCCCGAATAATCCCTTGAAGAATTCTGTTTCAAAACCAAGATTTAGTTTTCGGGCGACTTCCCAGGTCACATTTTTATTGGCAATAGCTCCTTGTTGAATTCCGCCATAATAATTGTCTCCCGTACCAAAAGTATATCCTCCTCCTTTTGAGAACTGTTGTAAAAAAAGGAAACGATTATCCAAATTCCAATCATTGATATATTTATCATTACCAACCCAACCCAATGAAGCTCTGATTTTTAGATTTGAGATGATATTTCCAATAGGCTTGTTGGCAATAAAGTCCTCGTTGCTTACCATCCAACCGAGTGCAAATGCAGGAAAAAGACCATACTGTAAACCTTTGGGAAAGTTTTCAGAGCCATTATATCCGACATTGAACTCACCAAAATACCGTTTGTCGTAATCATAGGTGGTCCGACCAACCAGTCCCTGATCTGCAAAAGCCACTTCGGCATTCCGGATCAGTTCGTTGCGATTAGCCAAAAATAAACCTGTAACCGAATGTTTCCCAAAAGTGCGGTTGTAATTAAGTCCGCCTTCCATATAAAACTTGTACCAATTGTTGTTTTTCTGAACGCCATTATAGGATAGCGGTCTGTCTTCACCATATTGTTGATAGGTATTGGTGTTTTGATCGAATATATATTCTGCAGTTGAATTTGTCCACGAACGACCTACTTCTCCCTGTGTATCGAATGATACTTGTCCTTTTGCAGACAGTCCTTTGGTGATAAAATCCAGTTTGTAATTTAAACTTAAACTCGATTCGAGGGTACTTTTCACATTTTTGTAAATCGCAGACTCTGCTAAACTTTTCACAA
>JAURYY010000275.1 GCA_030653695.1 Paludibacter sp.
ATTTTGCAACTTCTGAAATACGAAGGTCTGAACGGGCTGTCTGCTGGTCTTTTGAGAGAGTGCTTGTTTTTAAATTGTGTTCTTCAATAATAAGATTGAACTCTTTAAGCAGTTCTAAAATATTTTCTGATTCATCGTTTATTTCTCCCAAAAAATTTTCTTTGAAAATATCTTTCTCCCTTTCTTTTATTTGTGCTATCAGTTTATCAATGCTTTTAGAATATGCTTTAGAAGTAGCAGTCCATCTTTTTATCAAAGCATCATATTTTGAATTGATACTTGCATAAAACATTTCCTTTTCCAAATTCAAAAAATCATCAAGATTTTGTTTTGCAGTTTCTAATGTTTGAATTTGTGCTTTTAATACCTCTCTGAGTTCCTCTGATTCTTTGCTGAAATGTGCATCTAATTTGTCCCACAATCCTGCCGGAATAGGATTATCACAAAAGCCACAAGTTTCTCTTTTGCCTTTGTGTTTGTCAATGCCTTGTCTTACCCACTCTTGCAACAAACTATCATTTATCAAATCAGTTATCGGTTGGCTCGGTTTTATTTGTCGCTTCAGTAGTTCTTCAGTTTGCGAATAGTAAGTTGAAAAGTTCGGTCTTGTTTCGGTTAATCGTTCAATGTTTCCTTTGGATTCTTCTTTCAGCAGTTTTTTCTTTTCAACAATTTGCTCATCAGTAAGTATTGCTGTTTCTATTGCATTTGGAATATCTCCTTTAATAGAATTTATCTGATAGGTTGGGTAGCTGTATATGCTTGCATTGTTTTTTATGCCTTGTGCTTTTGTTCTTAGCTTGTTGTCCAAATCATTCTTTTTCAAATCATGCTCTGTTTTCTTTCTGTCATAAGCTTTTGATTTTTCACTCAACTCAAACAATAACCCTTTTTTTTCTTCTTCTTTACCTAATTTTTCTTCAATCTCTTTAATTTGTTTATCCAGTTTAACATTCTTTGCCCCCAAAATTGTAAAAGGCTTTATTGTGCCATCTTCATTATCAAGCCAACTTAAATTTTCTTTAACGAAATCAGTATTGTAAACTCTCATTTTATTTTCTGTTCCGAAGTCCAATAAATTATGTCGGGTAATAATCTTTGCATCATTGAGTGTAATTGCAAAATCACAATCTGCATAATTCTTGTGCAGGTTAGCATCTTCAATACTCTTGAAAATTCTTGCTAAAAGTGTTTTGCCCGAATAATTTCTGCCGTAAATAATATTGAGTTTTTTAAATGTTTCATCCTTTCCAATGGTTTTATCCCACAGATAATTATTGAAACGCCCAAACTTCATTATGTCAATTTTCTTAATCATACCGCCATTTCCTCTTTTTTTATCGCATCTCTCAAAGCCCCCCGTAACAATTTTTCATTTTCAATTTTACTTTGCTGTATGCTGTATTGCAAGTCATCACAGAGTTGCATGAGTTGTTCTATTTTTTTTACGATGCGGTTTTGTTCGGGAAGTGGTGGAAGGGGAAATAATCTTGCTTCAATTATATCTCTGTTAATCGCTTCAAAGAAAGAACCTTTTGCTTTCCAATTCCTTTTTATGTAATCCAAAAAGTAAAATAATAAAACATGGTTTATTGTCTTATTCATCACTCTAATAATTGACAAACCTCTTCCAATTGCATATTTCTTATCAGCAATATTTACATCACCAACTGGTGCTCTGACTGAAATTAGAATGTCATTGGCTTCGCTAATTTTTTTAGGTTGATTGCACCACACTGAAACACCAACTGGATACATAACTCCAAATTCTGTTTTGCCTTGATAAAAAGGAATTCCATTTCCTTTCTTGTTATAAGTATTTCCTTCCGGACTTTGTCCCATTTGTAATTCAACGATGTCTCCCAATCTACACCATACCCAATTTTCAGGAATTACAAATGGAATTTCTTCTTCTGAAATTGGGGAAAGTTCTTTTTTTATTTTCTTATCAGCATTCAGTTTTTCTTTCTCTGCTTTTATTTTTTTAAGTAAGTCATTTGCATTTTCATCTATTAAATTTTGTTTAACCAACAGCCCTTGCAACGCGTCTCTTAAAATTGCCTGCCGAAGTTTTTTTATATCAGCATCTTGCGAAATCAATCTTTCTTCCAACTCATTTTTGTATTCGGCAGCTTCTTCTTCAAGTGCAATTATATCTAACTGCCTTTTCAAACTTGGTACTTCAATTACTATATCGGCTAATTTGTTCATGGGCAAACTCACATTGGCTGCACCTTTCATCAATGGCACCAACAAAGTTTCTTTAAATTGCTGTAAATATAAGTGCAGGTATTTTGCATTCAATTGTGTTTCGTCATTCGGAATTACTGCACACAAAATATTTCCCAACGCAAATTTCCCTTCCTGATAATGCACACGCTTCATGCTTGCATGTCCGTGTCCTGTGCTGCTGATAAGCGGAACAATCACCGCCTTTGCATCAAACTGAAATTCGCTGTGTTTTCTGCGTTCATCACTCAAAGCCACCAACGGATATTTGCCTCCATCGGCTTTCATTATTCCGATAGCACCTTTGGTAATG
>JAURYY010000053.1 GCA_030653695.1 Paludibacter sp.
TGCTCCGAAATCCTTGAACGCCAACGTTACAATTGTTGGTAATTTAACACTCAATACATAAAAAAAGTTACTCCAAATCATTTTAAAACAGAGGGTGGGTCAGCATCTGCCGTATTGACAGATTGTTGGTAGCGATTTCGATATTATTCGCATTGGCTTTTCCGCCGGATGGGTGGGTCAGTATGCTCCGGAATATCCAATACCCAATAAGGTATAATCAAACATTATACTGAAATATTATACCCGAAATGATATAAAAACAAAAACAATAACTACATTTGCACCCGAAAGGGTATAAACCATAAAAATTGAACCTATGACTTTAAGTGAGTTCGTAAAACAAAAAAGAAATAGTGCCAAACTAACACAACCGGAGTTGGCTGAAAAGGCAGGTGTTGGTCTCAGGTTTCTGCGTGACTTGGAACAAGGTAAATCAACGCTGCGCATGGACAAGGTAAATCAGGTACTTCAATTATTTGGTTTTGAACTTGGGCCGCAAAGAAACGCTGACAATAACCAATAATTAAACAATTATGAGAAAAGGAGAAATCAAGTTTAACGACCTTACTGCCGGTTGGCTGATTCAGGATGAAAACGGCTTTCATTTTATATACGATAAGAACTATCTATCGAATGATAAACCTGTCGCTATAAGTCTGACATTGCCTTTACAGGAAAATGCTTACGATAGTCCGATACTTTTCCCTTTTTTTGATGGACTTATTCCTGAAGGCTGGCTGTTAGATATTGCTGAGAAAAACTGGAAACTCGATCCGCGAGACCGAATGGGGTTACTATTGGCTTGTTGCAAAGATTGTATTGGTGCAGTGAGTGTTATTCCGGTTGAAGTAAATGAGTCATAAATTAATTATCACACTATGAATTGCTTATATTGCTATCAGCCATTATCAGAAAATGAGGTTGATTTTCATGCCACTTGCAGCAAAAAAATCTTTGGAACGGCAATACCTCCCGAACTGCCTTACGATGAAAGTCACATGAATGAACTGGCATTAAAAGTCGTACAAAGTCAAATAACCATTACCGGAGTACAGCCTAAACTATCATTGAATCTTACAACCGGAGAACAGAAATCAGACCCGAAACGCTTTACCATTGTTGGGCTTTGGGGTAACTATATTTTGAAACCACCGACCACCATCTATCCACAAATGCCGGAAGTAGAAGATCTGACTATGCACTTAGCTAAAATAGCGAGAATTAATATCGTTCCACATAGCCTGATACGTTTAAAATCAGGACAATTGGCTTATATCACAAAACGAATAGACCGTATCGGAAAAAGTAAACAGCATATAGAAGATCTGTGTCAACTAACTGAACGATTGACAGAGCATAAATACCATGCTTCTTATGAACAAATCGGAAAAGCGATATTGAAATATTCTATTAATCCAGGATTAGATTTGGTAAATTTTTGTGAGTTAGTATTATTTTCGTTTCTCACCGGAAATGCAGATATGCATTTGAAGAATTTCTCTCTGATTTATTATCCGGCAAGTGGTCCCGTTCTTTCACCAGCTTACGATTTGCTATCAACAGCTTTGTTAAACCCTGCGGATGACGAAGATTTAGCACTCACTCTGAATGGTAAAAAGAAGCGGATTAACCGCAACGATTTTGAAATGGCTTTTACTACTTTGAAATTAGACACGAAACAACAAACCAATATATTTTCAAAGATGGAAAAAGCGAAAAATAAGTGGATTGATTTCATTCAGATAAGTTTTCTGAGTGCTGATTTTAAAGAAAAATACATTCAGATAAACAATGAACGATTTGAAAGAATAGCAAAATAAACTGGCTTTATAACGAATAAGGTGGGTAATCAAAATTGGGTTTCCCCGAAATAAAATTTGGCTCTGTAACGTTTTGGGTGGTTAAAATCCAAAACGTTATAGAGCCTGACTTTTGCCGTAAAAACTGTGGAACAGGACAAGAAATTATAAATATATTCCGGAAGATGCACAAAAACTTTTGGGTTTTTCTATTGAAAATCATTCAAACAAATAAACCCCTCAAAACTATTTAGTTAAGAGGGGCTTAAAGTACCCAGAGCCGGGATCGAACCGGCATGGAAGTGAATCCACTGGTGTTTGAGACCAGCGCGTCTACCAATTCCGCCATCTGGGCATTAGTGAATACAAAAGTAAGGAATTTTTTTGAACCGACAAACTTTTTTTGATTTACAATTTACCATTTACCATTTACCATTGTTATTCATCTGTGTTTGAAATGTTTAAATTTCGCAAAAACCCAATCGATCGGTAGAACTTTTTATTTGGGTGTTATGACTACAACTCAATAACGTTCTTTGCGATTTACCACAAAATCTTTTCTTTTCCCTCCAAACACTTCATATTTATTGTACGAACATTCTAAAGCTCCGTTTAGCAAACTGATTCTCTCGGAAGGTTTCATACCTATTTTATCAAGGCATTCTTCGTGTGAGCTGATGACCCAGAAATTACTCCCGGCAAACCGGTGCTTCATGGTTGTTCCTAACGAAGCATAAACTTCGAAAATATCGGGTGATGTAATTCGTTCTCCATACGGCGGATTAACTACTATCAAGCACTCTCCGGCAGGAGCTTCCAGATCTTTTACACCCTTCACCTGGAGTTCAATATATTTACTCAATCCTGCACTTTTAATATTTTGTTCGGCAATTTTTATGGCACGGGCTGAAATATCCGATCCGTAAATTTTAAAATCGAAGGGTCGTTCATTCGAATCATCGTTATAAACCGAATCGAATAATTCGGGATCGTAATCTTTCCATTTTTCAAATCCGAACGAAGGACGATAAAGCCCCGGAGGAATATTTAATGCAATCAAAGCAGCTTCGATGAGCAATGTACCCGATCCACACATGGGATCGACAAAATTGGTTTTTCCATCCCAACCGGCAAGCAATAACATTCCGGCAGCCATGGCTTCATTAACCGGAGCTTCATTTTGCGCAATACGGTACCCGCGTTTATGAAGTGAATCGCCCGAACTGTCGAGTGAAAGCGTACACTGCTTCTGTGCAATATGAATATTCAACATCATTTTCGGATTATCAATACGAACTGAAGGACGTTTCTCGAACCGCTCGGTAAACCAGTCAACTATGGCATCTTTTACGCGGTAAGTTACGAATCTGGAATGTGTAAATTCATCCGAAAAAACGGTAGCATCAATGGCAAAAGTTGTATCAACATCCATGTAGTCTGTCCATTGGATTTTTTTTACCTGTTCGTAAACTTCATCAGCATTCGAAGCTTTAAATGCTAAAATAGGTTTTAATATCCTGGTAGCTGTTCGAAGTTGTACATTGGCTTTATACAATAACATTTTATCACCTGTAAAACTTACAGCACGCCGTTGCAGTTCTACGTTGTTTGCTCCTAACGACACCAATTCGGCAGCCAATACTTCTTCCAAACCCCGAAAGGTTTTAGCAATCATTTCAAATTCCATAATTCATTTACCATTTTTACATTTACCATTTTATCATTAACCATTAACACATCACCACATCATTTCCTCTGCACTAACTTCGCTCCTGGCGGCACATCGGTATCCACCCATATATTCCCTCCGATAACAGCGCCATCGCCCACTGTTATTGTTCCAAGTATGGTTGAATTTGAATAGATAATCACATTATCGCCGATGCGCGGATGACGTTGAATCCCCTTGATTGGATTGCCGTTTTCGTCGAGCGGGAAACTTTTTGCGCCAAGTGTAACACCCTGATACATCTTTACATTATCGCCAATAATGGCAGTTTCCCCTATCACCACACCGGTTCCGTGATCGATGGTGAAATAGTCGCCTATTGTTGCACCGGGATGTATGTCGATACCGGTCTCCGAATGAGCCATCTCGGCTATGATACGCGGAATAAGCGGAACTTCAAGTTTTAGCAAAGCATTGGCAATGCGGTAATTACAGATGGCACGGATACTCGGATAGCAAAATATCACTTCGCCGAAACTTTTGGCAGCAGGATCGCCGTTATAAGCAGCTATTACATCGGTATGCAACTTTTCGCGCATACCTGGCAACTGATCGATAAATGAAACGGCTTTTTCATTTGCTGTAATATCCAGCAGAGTGCAATCGTTCTTTTCGGAGCGCAAATCAAAGCACAAACCGGCTTTTATCTGTGACGACAGAAGTATAAAAAGCCGGTCGACGTTTACCCCGATATGATACAGCATGGTACGCGAGTTGACATCGGCATCGCCGAAATAACCGGGAAAAAGTACAGCGCGTGTCAGATGAACTATTTCATTCAGCACATCCACCGAAGGGTTTGGATTACTGTGATTTTGCAAATGACATATATCTTTAAAACTTTCGATATCAGCTAATTTTTCTATTGTTTCCAATATTTTTTTATTCATAAGATAATAATTGTTTTTAAAGGTCATGTTATAATCATTTTCTGTTAATAAGATATTTTCTGTCAACGAATTACACAAATAAACACTAAAAATGAGTTAATCTGTTTTAGTAAATATAATTCACTCACTTTGTGTAGTTGATCATTGGATCGTTACTTTTTCTCTGTCAACGAATTTCGCTAATTTACCCGAAAAGAAAATAAATCTCTCTACAATTCTCTTTGTATTATTGATCTTTGGTTCTTCTTAATTCGTTTAATTCGTTCAATTCGTTGACAATATTTCTTTTCTTTAAAAAATTCAATTCATTCACTTCACTTCGTTTCGTTGACCGTTGGTTCGTTAATAATATTTTTTTTCTGTCAACAAATTGCGCTAATTTACCCGAAAAGAAAATAAATCTCTCTACAATTCTCTATGTATTATTGACCTTTGGTTCTTCTTAATTCGTTTAATTCGTTGACAATATTTCCTTTCTTAAATTCAACTCATTCACTTCGTGTAGTTGACCTTGGTTCGTTGATAATTATTTATGAGTCCACTGTATAAAGTATATTTTGCTCTAAAATAGTGATTTTTTTTAAAAAAAATGTATTTGAATATCAGAATATTAAAAAATGTAGAAACGTTAATAAACAAATTTTTCGACTTTATACAGTGGACTCATTTATTTTATGTTGAAAGTCTGTTGAATCGCTTTAACAGCATTTTCGACACGTTGCTTATCGAACCCGTTCACAATAACATAAGGTTTTCCGGTTTGTTCAATTTCTTTCTTGTACCAATCGAAAAAAAACTGTCTGTCAGCACCATGTTCACGCACCGAATCGGGCTCCCATGGCAAATCGGGCTCGCACAGCAAATATAAATCAAAAAACCCTTCTTTCAACCGATTGGTCACATATTCAGGCACTTCATGATAACAGTATTCGAACCAAACCTTAGTAATAATCAAGTCAGTATCAAAAAACACAAAATCAGATGAAAAGTTATGGTTTTCGTACTCCTTTTCAAGTACAATTTGTCTGTGCGCAATATTGCAAACATCGTTAAAAGTATAATGTTCAGTCAGTTTTTCCACATATTCGCGCGCGTACTCGGCAACCCAGTCCGATTTATAATATGCCGCCAGCGATTTTGCAAGTTCGGTTTTGCCTGTTGACTCCGGTCCCAGAATAGCAATTTTAAACATTAACGAAGCTAATTTATCCCTGAATAGAGAATTTCTGATTTTTTATTTATCTTTGACAGCAAAAAAAATAATATGCGCAAATTTACGATATTTATTCTACTTAGTAATATCTTTTTGATTTTAAGCATCAATGTTTCGGCACAAAATACTGAATTAAAAATACTAAATTCCATCAATGGGGGTGATACTGAATTTCTTCGGGGATATTCACGTGTAATTTCAAACACAACAGCCGCAGTCGGAATTTCTGTTCCGATTGTACTGGGAGTAGCCGCCTTTGTCGAGAAAGACGAGGATTTGCTGAAAAGTGCCTTCTGTGTGGGCGTAAGTTTGTGTATCAACACCGGAATGACTTATACCCTGAAACAGGCAGTAAAAAGACCGCGTCCGGCAGTTGCGTATCCCGGCTACATAATCCCTTTCGAAGAAATTCATTCCTATTCAATGCCATCGGGTCATACTTCATTTGCTTTTGCCACTGCCACAGCGTTGAGCCTTAAAAATCCGAAATGGTACGTAATTGCTCCGAGTTATTTGTGGGCTTGCTCGGTCGGTTATTCGCGCATGAATCTGGGCGTGCATTATCCAACCGATGTGCTTGCAGGAGCTTTGCTGGGCGCAGGTAGTGCTTGGTTAACGTATCAGTTTAATGATTGGCTGTACGATGCGATTAACCCCAAAAAAACCCTGAAACTAAATGATTATTTCCTCTGAAAATTTCATTAAAAAAGCCGGAATAAATATCCCGACTTCAATAATTTTCATGAATAATCCGATCTGTTAGAATTGATTCAATTATTACCTGCTTGCGTCATTTTACATTTTTATTGAAAAGAACATGAAACACTGCTCCTATCAATATAACGACTCCTGCTACCAGCAAATAAGTATTTGATTGGGTTGATCCGAAGTGATAAATCAATAAAGGAACAACTCCTATCAAAACGAGTAATGACCCCAAATATTTCAAAAAGCTTTTCATTGCGAAGTATTTTTATGTATTATTATTTTCAGGTTACAAATTAAATGAAATTTTACCGACTAATAAAATTATTTGCCGAAAAAATTAATATTTAGCTAAAAAAACCACTTTATAACACTGAAAAAATAATTGACAGTGAATTATTTTGTAATTTTGTATCCCGAAAAAAAGGAACAGCACAGATGTGTAAATCAGAGGAGAAAACTAAAGGTTTCAGGGGTTTCAGGGGTTTCAGGGGTTTGTTAAATCAATTGGCTATTATTCACCAACATAAGCATACGAAATGAATGTGTTATTTCGTTATAATTACTAAACTAAAAAAATAACTACGAGAATAAATGCCTGATAATCATTGAAAATCACGCATCTGAAAAGGCAATCAACATTTAACATGAAGATAATCATTGTAGGCACAACATATCCATACCGTGGCGGGCTTTCGGCTTTCAACGAGCGGTTAGCAAGAGAATACATTTCTCAGGGTCATGAGGTTGAAATTTACACTTTTAACCTGCAGTATCCCTCGTTTCTTTTTCCGGGAAAAACACAATTTTCGTCTGAAGCACCACCTGTCGATTTGACTATTAAAAGAACAATAAATTCGGTAAATCCGCTCTCGTGGATAAAAACAGGGCGTGAAATTAAAAGGAAATCGCCCGACAAAGTTATATTTTGTTACTGGATGGCATTCTTTGCGCCTTGTTTCGGTACCATAGCGCGGTATGCTGCTCATCCTAAAACAAAGCTAATTGCCCTGATTCATAACATGATTCCTCACGAACCCACCCTACTTGACAAGCTGTTCCCCAAATACTTTGTAAATGCTATGGATGGTTTTGTGGCAATGACCGATTCGGTAATAGTAGACATTAATAAGTTTGACAAAGCGTTAAAACCCAAAGCAGTATCGGCCCATCCCATTTACGATCATTATGGCGATGCTTTGCCCAAAAATTTGGCTGCACTAAAACTTGGATTACACGAAAACAATTCATACATATTGTTTTTTGGTTTTATCCGTCATTACAAAGGGCTCGATTTGTTGATAGAAGCTTTTGCCGATAAGCGATTACGTCAGTTTCCTCTGAAATTGATTATTGCCGGAGAATTTTACGAGAACCCTGAACCTTATCTCCATCTTATTTCGAAGCTTGGCTTAGATGAATATATTGTGTTACGCACACAATTTATTGCCGACAGCGATGTGCGCACGTATTTCAGCATAGCCGACATTGTGGCTCAACCCTACCGATCGGCAACTCAGAGCGGAGTAAGCCAGATTGCATACCATTTCGAAAAACCGATGTTGGTAACCGATGTGGGCGGATTAGCCGAAACAATTCCGAATGGTAAAGTAGGTTATGTGGTTGATGTCCAACCCGTACAAATTGCCGATGCTCTGGTGGATTTCTATTCAAATAAACGCTCGGAATTTTTTACCGAAAATATTAAACTTGAAAAGCAAAAATATAAATGGTCGAACATGACTGATACCATTGATGAGTTATTTGATTGAGGGTTTTATAATTGACAAAATGGATTTTCCCGATGGTTATTGTGATGGCTCTGGGCTCTGGGAGTACAAGGGGGCATGCCCCCTTGTCTTGTTCTTATTATCGAATCTTAAGTAAAAACGGCGAATGTGTTTTTAACATCGACTATAGCAGCTAAGCAGTTCAAATAAAATATCATCTGAAAAGTCAAGACGACTTCATAAATTGATTTGTTGCAAATACTTATTTTTGGAACAATAAATTATCAAACACCATAAATCAAATTTTTTTTATGAACAACGATATAGTAGAAACCCCGTTGATGAAGCAATACTTCGAGATCAAAGCAAAGCATCCCGATGCGATATTGCTATTTCGTTGCGGCGACTTCTACGAAACTTTCTCGACCGATGCGATTCGTGCTTCTGAAATACTTGGCATTACGCTCACCCGCCGCGCCAACGGTGCAGCCAAAAGTGTTGAACTGGCTGGTTTTCCGCATCATGCCTTAGATACTTACCTGCCTAAATTAGTAAGAGCAGGAATGCGTGTAGCTATCTGCGACCAGCTTGAAGATCCAAAACTTACCAAGAAACTTGTGAAACGCGGCGTTACAGAACTTGTTACGCCAGGTGTTTCGTATAGCGGCACAACGCTTCATCATAAAGAAAATAACTTCTTGGCAAGTGTTTATTTCGGACGACAAATGGTAGGTGTTGCATTTCTCGATATTTCGACCGGTGAATTTTTAGTAGCCGAAGGAACAGGAGACTATGTAGATAAACTGCTGAGTAGCTTTTCGCCCAAAGAAATTCTCTTCGATCGTTCAAAACGCAAGGATTTTGAAAATCAGTTTGGCACCGGATTCTACACCTACGCACTTGAAGACTGGGCTTATACACCCGATACCGCCATCGAAAGATTACTGAAGCAATTCGAGACCAAAAATCTCAAAGGATTTGGCGTTGATAATCTTACACACGGGGTCATTGCAGCCGGATCCATTCTTCATTACTTAGATTTGACCCATCATCAGCAAACTGCTCACATCACTCAATTGGCTCGCATTGAAGAAGACCGTTATGTGTGGTTAGACAGATTTACCGTCAGAAATCTCGAACTTTACGGCACAATAAATGAAGGGGGGCGCACTTTACTTGATGTGTTAGACAAAACCATCAGTCCGATGGGCGCACGAATGCTAAAACGATGGATTGCATTTCCGCTAAAAGACATTAAACCTATCAATGAACGGTTGAGTGTGGTTGAATATCTTTTCAAAGATCCTGACTTGAAGTTATTGCTCGAACAGCAAATTATGCTGATTGGCGACCTCGAAAGAATTATTTCAAAAGTAGCCGTCAACCGTATCAGTCCGCGCGAAGTTGTTCAGCTTAAAGTTGCACTTAAAGCCATAGAACCCATTAAAACTGCCTGTTTGTCGGCAAATAATGTTACATTGCAGAAAATTGCCGACCAGTTGAATGCCTGTACGGTGATTTCCGAAAAAATTGACCGTGAAATTCAAAATGATGCCCCTGCTTTGGTAAACAGAGGAAATATCATAAAACCGGGAGTAAGTGCCGATCTTGATGAGTTGCGACGGCTTGCTTTTTCGGGGAAAGACTATTTACGACAAATTCAGGAACGCGAAAGCGAACTGACCGGTATCCCGAGTCTGAAAATCAGTTTCAACAATGTTTTCGGTTATTTTATCGAAGTCAGAAACACACACAAGGACAAAGTACCCGAAACATGGATCAGAAAACAGACTTTGGTCAATGCCGAACGTTACATTACACAGGAACTGAAAGAATATGAAGAGAAAATTCTGGGGGCTGAAGAGAAAATTGAAATTATTGAAACCCGCATGTTCAGTGAACTTGTCATCAGTCTTTCGGATTATATACCTGCCATTCAGCTCAATGCGAACCTCATTGCCCGTCTCGACTGTTTAATTTCATTCGCCAGAATATCGGCTATCAATAAATACGTGCGCCCCGAAGTGAACGACACTGAAATTATTGACATAAAACAAGGCAGACATCCGGTTATTGAAAAACAACTCCCACCAGGTGAATCGTACATTGCCAACGATGTTTATCTCGACAATGAATCGCAACAGATTATCATTATTACCGGACCGAATATGTCGGGAAAATCGGCATTGTTGCGACAAACAGCACTGATCACACTGATGGCACAGATTGGTTGTTTTGTGCCCGTTGAAAGTGCAAAAATCGGGGTGGTCGATAAAATATTTACCCGTGTAGGGGCAAGTGATAATATCTCGCTGGGCGAATCGACTTTTATGGTTGAAATGAATGAAGCTGCCAGCATTTTGAACAACCTTTCGAACCGAAGTCTTATACTTTTTGACGAATTGGGACGCGGAACCAGTACTTACGATGGCATTTCCATTGCCTGGGCAATAGTAGAGTACATTCACGAACACGGGAGTTGTAGGGCTAAAACACTTTTTGCCACACACTATCATGAGTTAAACGAAATGGAAAAATCGTTCGGGAGGATTAAAAATTACAATGTGTCGGTGAAAGAAGTGGACAAAAAAGTGATTTTTCTACGGAAGCTCATCAGAGGAGGCAGCGAACATAGTTTTGGTATTCATGTAGCAAAAATGGCGGGAATGCCTCAAAGTATCGTCAAACGCTCCGAACAAATACTCACACAGCTCGAAACCGACAACCGCCAATCGGGGATAGCCAAACCGGTGGGCGAAATTGCAAAGCACCGCGAAGGACTACAGCTTAGCTTTTTTCAACTCGATGACCCTGTTCTCGAACAAATCCGCGATGAAATAAAAAACCTTGATATTAACAACCTCACTCCTATGGAGGCACTGAATAAGCTGCACGACATTAGGAAAATAATTAGAGGTAAATAGGCATTAAATAATGTTACAATTAAGTAAGATAATGGTTAATGCGTGAATGATTGTAAAAATTAGCCCACTAATCCGATGGGTAGTGGGCTGTAAGTTTTTAATTACTGAAATTGGAGTTTTTGTTGGTTGATAAATTTCAGTATTTAGTACCTTATCTTTCAAATTCGTGCATTTTTTGGCACAATATTCAATAAGAAAATGCTGGAATTATTACTAACTATTTGATTTTCTGCGCCATAATTATGGTTTCTTTTCCAAGTTTTGTGATATAATATTTGTACGAATCGGTTGCTTTTTTTATAAGTCCGTGTATTCGCAAACGTTTAATCAATCTGCTTATTTTACTACCATTAAATCCCAATTGTTTTTGCAGGTTTTTATTTCTAAATCCCGATATATTAAACTCGCCACGAACAATTGATAATAGGACTGATAGATCGTCATCACTAAAAAAGTTGAATACTTTGTAGTTTCGGTTATTTTCAGTTTCAGACCTCCAATACCTATTGCTGATAATGAGAGCTTAAGCATTGATTGTTCGTTAATTAAAATTCACTATTTTTGCAGTCATGGGACAACTACTTTTACCAATATTTCCGTACGACACTCGTATGATTACTTTAACACTTGGTGTGAGAGAACAAAAAGGAAATGATACGAAAACATGAAAATGAAATTATTAACTTCTTCGAATGCAATCAAACCAATGCCAAAGCGGAAAGATTAAACGGGAAAATTAACCCATTTATTTCTAATAATTATGGAATAAGAGATAAAGACTTTGCACTATACAGAATTGCTAACTATTTTTCATAGCACCTCAAAATGAAAAACAAACAGAAAAAATTCAACAGAAATCAGAAATGATATTATTTTGTTTATTCATCGGTTACTTTTATCATTAAGTTAAACTATATTTGCAAAAAATATATACAGTTTTTTATTCGGTGTTATGAAAGTTCGTTTTGGTTTATTTATATTTTTAGCCGGGATATTTTTGTTGTCGTGTAGTGTTACCAAACATGTTCCCGATGGTGAATACCTGCTCGAAAAAGTGAAAATACAAACTGATGTGAATGACATAACAAGAGATGAGCTTTTTGAATATATGCGACAAACGCCTAATTCAAAGGTATTTGGATTATTTAGAATGCAGCTTGGCATTTACAATCTCTCCGGCAAAGACTCCACCAAGTGGATAAACCGAACCTTAAAAAAAATTGGCGATGAACCGGTTATTTACAATCCTATACTTACAAAACTTTCCATCCAGCAATTGTTACTATTGTATCAGAACAAGGGATATATGCATGTCAGGGTTGACACTAATGTCGTTTTCAAAGGGAAAAAAGCAGCAATAGATTATGTTGTAAAATCAAATAAACCCTATATATTAAGAAACTACAAAGTTAATCTGACTAATGATGTGCTTTATCAGATAGCTGCTGATACTTCCCGAACGCTTATTCGTCCCGATATGCTTTTCGATACCGATGTGTTAAACGCAGAACGCGAACGGGTTACAAGTCGATTTAGACAACAGGGTTACTATAATTTCAACAAGGATTTTTTGATTTTCAATGCCGATAGTTCTTTGCGGCAACATAAAGTTGATTTGACGCTTGACTTACGCGAAACGCTGAAACAAAGTGATAACCCTGCAAATAAAAAAATATATAAAAAATATACAATTCGTAAAGTTATTTTTTACAACAAAAGCGATATCGGTATACCATCTGACCTTCAAGGCGCGTCCGAGTTGGATACAGTTAACTTCAAAGATTTTATATTAATTGAACAAAAAAATCAGTCAATAAGTATTAATGCTTTTATTCAGAATACTTTTATCAGCCCTAATACACTTTACAGTGATGCTGCTGTTGAAAGAACATATTCGGCTTTGAATTCATTAGGTCCTGTTAAATATGTAAATATTACTTTTGCCGAAATTGATGATAACTATCTCGATTGCATTATTGTTGTTGTACCTTCAAAGTCGGTCTCGATGTCAACTGATTTGGAAGCTACTTTTACCGATGGCTTCTGGGGTGGAGCATTCATTTTGGGGATAATAGACCGAAACGTTTTTGGGGGAGCCGAAACTTTGTCGTTGCAGGGTAGAGGCGCTTTGGAATGGCAGAGTAATGTGCTGGCACAGGAATGGGGAGTGCAGATGGGCTTGAAATTCCCAAGTTTTCTTATGCCATTTCTTAATTATGAAACTCGCCGGAATTTGCATGTTAATACAGCATTCAATACTTCTTATATTTATCAATTCAGACCGGGTGAATTTACTACTATCAATCTTGGAGGCGCAATCAAGTATCAATGGACAGGAGTGCGTTTCAGGCATAATTTCGATATGGTTGATTTGAGTTATGTTTATTTTCCGACGTTTTCGGAACAGTTCAGAATAAATTATTTGAACACAGGGTTGTATAATAAATATAATTACGAAGATCATTTTATTTTACGTATGGGATATTCAGGTTCGTTTAGCAATTTCAATGCAAACCGCCCTATGCACAATTATTCCACCTCCCGTTACAGCTTCGAGTCGGCAGGCAATCTATTGTATGGAATTAATAATTTACTGGGCAGCAAAGCTGGCGATGACGGTGCATATCGGTTGTTTAATATCCGTTACGCTCAGTATTTACGTGCTGAATATAACACTACTTATCAACAAATTATTGATAAAAACAATCGCTTTGTATATCATTTAGGGGCAGGATTTGGGGTGCCTTTTGGTAATGCTGACGTTATACCTTACGAAAGAAGATTTTACAGCGGAGGTGCCAACAGTGTAAGAGGTTGGAGCGAAAGCACCCTCGGTCCGGGCATTTATAACCGAATCAATGCAAAAAGAAGAGATTACAATCAGGTAGGCGATATAAAATTAGATTTGAATATGGAATATCGGGCAAAAATGTTCTGGGTGCTCGAAGGGGCTTTATTTCTTGATGCGGGAAATATCTGGACAATAAGGGATTACCCCGAGCAATCAGGCGGAGCTTTTAAACTCGATTCGTTTATGAATCAGATTGCCATAGCTTATGGAGCGGGATTGCGAATGGACTTTTCGTTTTTTATCTTCCGGCTCGATATGGGTGCCAGATTATTTGACCCCATGAGAACAAGACGCGAACAATGGCGCGTTAAACCACAATGGTCCGACATGGCTTTTCACTTAGCTATCGGTTATCCTTTCTGATTCGATTGTTTCTTTTCTCCTTCTTTTCGCCCAATAAATTATAGGTCATTCGATGATAAGGTGATACGCCATAAGACCTAATGGCTTCTCTGTGTTTTTTGGTCGGATAAGCTTTATTAATCTTCCATACATATTCGGGAAAATCTTTGTCAATTTCTTTCATTAGCTCATCGCGATGGGTTTTGGCAAGAACCGAAGCCGCAGCAATCGACAGGTATTTACTGTCGCCCTTTACAATTGTTTTGTGCGGAATTTCGTTGTACGACTTAAATTTATTCCCATCCACAATAATAAATTCCGGTTGAATGTTGAGTTTCTCAATGGCTCTATGCATTGCCAAAATTGAAGCATTCAGTATATTTATTTCATCTATTTCGGTATTGCTTACTTCTGCCACTGCCCATGCTATGGCGTTTCTCTCGATAATAGGACGTAATGAATCCCTTTGATGTTCTGTAAGTTTTTTTGAATCATCCAACTCAGCACATTCAAAGTCGGCAGGCAATATTACTGCTGCGGCAACCACCGGACCTGCCAGACAACCACGGCCGGCTTCGTCGCATCCACATTCTAAGTTAAAGGATGAAAAGTTAGGGAGTAAATTCATAGTTTTTTTTCAATATTTCTGATTGACTATGTTTGTTTAATTTCAAAATTGCTGTTCTTGGTTACACTTCAAAGATAAATATAATTATTAGCACTCTGCAACATTGTGCGAGATTAATTTATAATGACTATCGGCTTTTGCACCCAAAGGTAATGTAAATGCCAAAAAAATCAATTCTGTTGTCGTAAATCGCAAATTCAGATCATTGATTTATCAAAAAGAAAAATAAGGGAATAAGGTAAGATTTAAATATTTATTTTCTTCTCTATTAAGGTTAAAATAATGAAAACAAGGTTTTTAAAACCAACCTTAATTGCTGATATTATGTAGTTTATCCAAATTCAAAATGTAGTGATTATTTTTAAAACCTTAGTAGAATGATGATAACCCGATGAATTTAAACCTTATTGATATTGCTAATTTCAACTATATATTCGATTTTGCATGCAATTTCTGATAGATATTTTTCTAAAAGCTCAACAGGCTCCATTTCAAAAAATCAAACTGAGTACAAAAGCCAATAGTCATTTAATTTATAAATAATTATACCGTTTTAGATAATAATCAAAGAAATCTGTTAAATAAGCCATTAATATTCAGAATAGCACATTCGTTTTCGTTTTTTATCAGTACTTTTGCACATTAATCAATAAAATGTGCAATATGAATAGTTTAAAAATCGGAAATCTTACGGCTCGCTTACCTATAATTCAGGGTGGAATGGGCGTAGGAATTTCTTTGTCGGGATTAGCGTCGGCGGTTGCAAATCAGGGAGGAGTGGGCGTGATATCATGTGCGGGAATTGGTCTAATCTATCGCAATACTGCGAAAGACTATATGGAAGCTTGTATCAATGGGTTGAAAGAAGAGATCAGAATAGCAAAAGAAAAAACCTCAGGTATAATCGGTGTGAATATCATGATGGCATTGACCAATTTCAGCGATATGGTAAAAACCGCTATTGCTGAAAAGGCAGACATTATTTTTGCAGGTGCAGGTCTTCCTTTGGATTTGCCCAAATACATAACTCCGGGCAGCACCACGAAATTAGCTCCTATCGTTTCATCGGCAAGGGCTGCAAGAATTATCTGCGAAAAGTGGAAAACACTTTACAATTATTTACCTGATCTGGTTGTAGTTGAAGGTCCGAAAGCCGGAGGACATCTCGGGTTTAAAACCAATCAGATTGATGATCCGAATTTCTCAATCGAAAATTTAATCCCCGATGTGGTAAGAGAAGTGGCAATATTCGAAGAAAAATACAATCAGGAAATTCCGGTTGTGGCTGCCGGAGGAATTTATACGGGCGAAGACATGTATAAAATCATGCAGCAAGGAGCCAAAGGCGTTCAGATAGCAAGTCGGTTTGTTACCACCGAAGAATGTGATGCAGATATTAAATTTAAAAATTCGTATATCAAAGCAGTCGACAATGATGTCGAAATTATTCAAAGTCCGGTGGGAATGCCCGGACGTGCGCTGAAAAATAATTTTCTTGAAAAAGTAAAACAAGGACTTACAGTTCCTAAATCGTGTCCGTACAATTGCTTGCTCACCTGCGACTACAAAAAAGTTCCCTATTGCATTATCATTGCTTTGTACAATGCTTATAAAGGCCGAATGGATAAAGGTTATGCTTTTGCAGGTAAAAATGCATATCTTTCAAATAAAATTGAAACAGTTAAAGAGGTGATTGATAGTCTTGTGAGTGAGTTTAAGCGAAAGGAGAATCCTGTAATTTTATAATTCATCCTCAGGGTATTAGTAATAAAATTAAAACGATTAAAGGAGAACCAAATGACCTGACCGGAAGTTTGGTTCTTTTTTTGTCCGCCGAGCATGACGAGTATATTCAACGGGGAGAGTCGGTTATAAAAGTTTTTTTATACTGAGGATTCTATAAAAAAACAATTGACATTTTAATAGTGTTGCAAATGTTATTCTGCTTTTTTGCTTTTCGACAGTTTTTCTTCCCACAGCACCCACATTCCAAAAATTAATCCGTAAAATAAATATTTAAACAGGTGTTCGTGAGCAAAATCGAACCAGTCGTAATGTTTATATACAATAGCGGTGATTATTGTAATCCTGAAAATATTGAAAAAATAGGTAACAATAATTCCTACTGGAATGTACCATAGTTTTGTTTTAAACGGACCTTTGTAAAAAGCGATTATACAAAAAAATATTTACGCTTGCTTAATGCCTGTACATGCCCATACTATCCGTACAGCATTCCGGTTATCGAACCGAAGTATATTATTTGATTCGGCGGTGATGTTATAGCCCAGCATGCTCAGAATATTATTTACGAATCGCAACACATGGTCGGCCATAAATGTAAACGGAGCCGAGATATCGATTCCGAAAAATGTTACTATGGTGTCCGATTCATCGCCAAGTACAGTGTATTTCCAGAAAAAATGTGCACTAACCAATATAATTACAAAGTAAATTACACCTTTGTAAGGGATTAATTTCTCGGGAAATTTTAGTTTTATTTTATGCATGTTCATTAATTTACTACAAACAAATCTTCGCAAATAAAATATATTTTCAAAACGTTTTCGTAACTCTTGCAAACGGCACTTCGCTTAACGAACAAAAATCCTGATTCAGATATTTAAAATAACCGGTTACAGCAATCATGGCGGCATTGTCGGTTGTAAATGTAAAAGGAGGAATGTAAACTGTCCAGCCATATTTTTGGGCATGCTCGTTAAATGCCTTCCGAAGTTCCGAATTGGCAGAAACACCACCGGCTACGGCAATTTGTTTGATGTTATAATCAGTGGCAGCTTTTCGAAGTTTTACCATGAGCACATCAATAATCGTTGATTGCAGCGAAGCACAAAGGTCGCACATATTTTCCTGAATAAAATTTGGATTTTCCTTTTCTTGGTCTCTTAACAAATACAGAAAAGACGTTTTCAATCCGCTAAAACTGTAGTTGTAACCGGCAATCTGCGGTTTGTTAAACACAAAAGCTTTTGAATTTCCGTTTTTGGCTAATTTATCAATATGCGGTCCGCCCGGATAAGGCAACCCGATGACTTTGGCACATTTATCAAAAGCTTCTCCGGCAGCATCATCAATAGTCTGTCCAATTACTTCCATAAGGTTTATTGCTTTCGCTAAAACAATTTGAGAGTTACCTCCTGAAACCAACAGACAAAGAAAAGGGAATTCGGGGTGTGATTCGTCGGATGTACCTTCGCTGATAAAATGCGCCAGTACATGTGCCTGTAAATGATTTACTTCGAGCAAAGGAATATTGAGAGCCTGTGCAAAACCTTTGGCAAACGACGCCCCTACCAACAGAGAACCCAGTAAACCCGGTCCGCGTGTAAAAGCAATGGCAGTAAGCTCTTTTTTGTCAATACCCGCTTGTTTAATTGCTTCATGTACAACAGGTATTATGTTTTGCTGGTGAGCACGCGAAGCAAGCTCCGGAACTACTCCGCCATACAGTTCATGTACCGTCTGATTGGCTGTAACGTTCGATAACATCACATTATTTCGCAACACTGATGCCGATGTGTCATCGCACGAAGATTCAATTCCTAAAATAATTATATCACTCATTAATAAAATAATTCCTGTTTTAACCTGTCAGATGGGGTGTCAAATATCTGGTATTTATGAAAAATAATCTTCGTTCTATTTTTTAGATGTCAGGGCTACGCCCCTTGTTTTTATATTTACTGTTTGTACTACCAAGATTTCAGGGCTACGCCCCTATTTTAGCAACGTAGTTGTGATATCTTCGTAGTACTACCAAGATTTCAGGGCTACGCCCCTATTTTAGCAACGTAGTTGTGATATCTTCGTAGTAAAATGAATTTTATAATTTTAAAAAGGTGCGTAGCACTGACATCTTAATTAGTACGATGTTTTTGAAATATGAACCAATATTTTTTACACCCCACCTGTCAGACCTGAAAAATCAATAATTTATCAATAAAAACGGTATTTTTGCATACCCAATTAATAATCAATTAAACTCAGGCATTTTTTTTGTCTATTAAATGTAATTCTTAACCCGAATTTATTTCAGCATTAATAAATAATTCTTTACTTTTGTCAAATAATGTCCAAAAGTATAAAAAAAACGATTACAATACTAAGTTTTTGCCTTGCAGGGATTATTTTAATTTTTGCATCCATTCCTATTTTGCTACAATCAAGCAAGATACAAAATTTTATTGCCCATATAGTTACCAAAGAACTTTCAGAAAAATTACAAACAAAAGTTGTAACAGGAACTATAAAATTTAAACCGTTTAATGCGCTTGAAATAAACGATTTATACGTAGAAGACTTGCAACATGACACCTTGGTTTACGTTAAGAAAGTTGATTTACACTTCAGATTCTGGCAATTTTTCAAAGGAAAAATAATATTTAAAGACATCAAATTCACAAAACTGACAGGGAATATAACCATTGACAAGCAAGGAAAAACCAATTTTGATTTTATAATAAAAGCTTTTGAGAAACCCGAACCCGATAGCACTTTAGTTGAATATCAGATTAAAAAGTTAATTATCAAAGAGTCATCGCTTAATTATACCGATTTAAGACAAAATTTAACACTACCCGCCAATGTAATAAATACCAGCCAGATAAAAATTAGAGATATCAATGCCGATGTTTCGTTGGATATATTAAATAAGGATACTCTGAATGCAAGCATTAAAAGTTTCAGTGCCACAGAAAGCAGCGGTTTGACAATAAAAAATATTACTGCACAAATAAAGGGATCGTCTATGGGTTATCAATTGCCCGAATTCCAACTTGTTCTGCCCAACTCGGAAATCAACCTGACCGATATACGGTTGAATATTGACACCCTGAAAGAAGAAAATAAAATATCGAGATCCCTTCGTTGGAAAGCTCCGATTGTTAATTCAAGAATTTCATTTACCGATTTTGCTGCTTTTATACCTGAGTTTAAAAAAGTGGAAGGAGCAGCCCAACTCAGCGGAATCATTTCGGGAAAATTTTCAAGTTTGCGGTTTCAGAATGTTGAAGTTAAATACGGCAAATCTTTTTTACTTAAAGCAGATCTTGATATCAACGGATTATCGAACCTTGCCGATGCTTTTGTTTTCGGAAATATCAACGACCTGCAATTAGAAAAAAGAGATGTTCAAGATTTTATTTCCGACCTTACCGGCAAACCTTTTATTTTACCCAAAGAACTTAATGAGTTAGGATTAATAAACTACAAAGGTAATATAACCGGTTTCTTTAGTAATTTGGTGGCTTATGGTAATGTCCGAACAAATCTGGGAAGCATTTCGACCGATATTCTGCTTAAATTTGATAAATCAATGAAAGATTTGTCGTACAATGGCACAATTAAAACGGCAAGTTTTCAGTTAGACAAACTATTGGGCGATAAAACTTTCGGAAAAACTGCTTTTCAGATAAATTCTAAGGGCACAAAATTACAGAATGCCCCGATAAAAGGAACTATAAAAGCTAATGTTTCAGAATTTTTTCTGAATAATTACACCTATCGCGACATCAAATTTGATGGAGAGTATGACGGCACCGGTTTTAACGGCAATGCCCTGATTGAAGATAAAAACATTAATGCCCGATTCAAAGGGATTATTGATTTGACCAAAAAACTACCTGTTTACGATTTTGATTTAAAAATTGAACATGCCAATCTTTATGTGCTGAATTTAATAAAAGATTTACCTACAGCCTCCTTGTCATTCACCGGCAAAACCAATATGGTGGGAAACTCATTAGATAACCTGAATGGATTTGTGCGCTTCGACAGCATAACGCTTGAAAACAACAACAAGGTGCTGAATGTCAATAAAATTCAATTCAATTCAGTTATAGATGAGGATGTTACAGACTTCAGAATTTCTTCAGATTTTCTGAACGGCTCAATTTCGGGAAAATTTAAATACAGCACTGTAGGACAGTCAGTCGTTAAAATAATTCAATACTATTTACCAGCTCTTGCTTTTTCGAAAAGTGAAAAAACGCATTCAAATTCAAATGTCATTCAGGTAAACCTGAGTTTGCAAAACACGAATGAAATTTCTGATTTATTCTCTTTACCCTACTCGTTAGAAGGGATTACAAAAATTCAGGGAAAAATTGACGAAAGAGTAAATCAGATACAGTTCAATGGTTCTGTTCCATCATTGAAGTTTGACAAACAGCAATTTGATAACATATCGCTCAATATAGAACGGGTGAAACAGGAACTTCAACTGTCATCGAGAGCTCAAATGCACGATAAAGCCGGATTAATCAAGGTATTTATGACCGGAAAAGCATCCAAGGACTCTGTTTCGGCAAAACTCGGATGGAAAAACTCACAGCAAATAACCAACGCAGGTGAAGTGAACACACTAACACTGCTCCGAAAGCAAGACGGAAAAACTGCGGCACTCATGCAGGTGCTACCCACTCAGATAATAATCAACGATTCGGTTTGGGATATACGGGCAAGTACCATTGATTTAAAGCCCGACAGCACGATCCAGATTAACAACTTCCGTTTCGAAAACAACAAGCAGTTTATTCATGTTAACGGTATTGCTTCCAAAAATTCGTCCGACAGCATAGCTGTTACCATGAACGATTTGGATTTAGATTTCATTTTGCGATTGATAAATTTGCATACCATCAGCATTGGTGGTTTTGTTACCGGAAAAGCAACACTTTACGGGTTACTGAAACAAACAATTTTTGAAGCTGACCTGTTTGTTAAAAACGTAACATTAAACAATGTATTGATGGCTGATGGTCATGTTAGTGCAGCATGGGATAATGAGAATAAGCAAATTTTGATGAATGGAAAATTCTTTAATGAAAAGAAAGATACAGTAGCACTGGCAAAAGGTGTTCTCGTACCTCAAACTGACTCAATTGATGTGTTGTTCGATGCAAGAGGATTGAGTATTCAGTTTTTACAACGTTATTTTGATGGCGTTGTGAGTAATGCAAAGGGTTACGCAGCAGGAAAACTGAGGATGTACGGACCTACCAAATACATGATATTCAACGGAAATGTGTTTGTTAATGAAGGTCAGGTAACGATTGATGTAACCAAATCGACCTATAATTTCAACGATACAATCCAGATGACACCCACAGCCATTACCTTCAAAAACATTACGTTATACGACGAAGATAAAAATCAGGCAAAATTGAATGGGGTTGTAAATCATAACGGACAGTTTCAGGAAATGCAGTATAATATTAACGTAAGAGGGCGCAATATTCTGGCAATGAATACGCAGTCGCAGAACAATGAGTTCTTTTACGGGAAAGCGTATGTTACCGGTAATGTAAATATATTCGGCGACGAAAAAGAAACCAATATTAATGTCAATGCCGTTTCGCAGCCCAAAACAAAATGTTATATTAAAATGGATGCGGCATCAACTGCCTCCGACAATAATTTCATATTTTTTGTCAATAATGATAAAACCAAAGAAAAGGAAGAAGCCAAAACAACACCGGCAAACGTTATGAATGTGAAAGTCGATATGCAAATTGATGTTACACCCGATGTAGACCTCGAACTGATTGTTGACTCAAAAGCCGGCGACATGATTACAGGCAAAGGAAACGGAAGTTTAAGGGTACAGTTCGATAGTTATTCAGATGTGAAGTTGTACGGCACTTATACTTTTGCTCAAGGTTATTACTTGTTTACACTGCAGACACTGATACGCAAAGAGTTTAAAATTGACAGAGGAAGCACTATCGCCTGGACCGGCAGTCCGTATAATGCTCAGGTTAATATTAGTGCCATTTATCCGCTTACTGCCTCATTAAGCGATTTGATGGATAAAGCCGAACTTGAAAACTCAACTACCCGTTCGAGTGTACCGGTCAACTGTGTGCTGAAACTAACGGATGATTTAATGAAACCAACCATAAAATTCGATATTGATTTACCTTCGAGCGACGAAAGTCTGAAACAAAAAGTGCACAACATTATCAATACCGAAGAACTTATGAACCGACAAATTGTTTACCTTTTGCTTCTGAATAAATTTTATACACCCGATTATATGCGTACTGACCCTGTAATCGGTGTGAACGAAGGCATATCATTCTTATCATCTACTTTAAGCGCTCATATTAATAACTGGCTGCAACAATCGTTCAATAGCAATAATTTATCGGTGGGTTTCGATTGGCAAAAATCCGAAATGGTGAATGATGAATGGAAAGCCCAGGTGCTGTATCAACCCAATAATCGACTTATTGTGAACGGAAACTTTGGTTACCGCAACGAAAATGCCAATGCAAGTACAAACAACAGTAAATTTATCGGTGACTTTGATGTGGAATGGTTACTTACCGAAATGGGTAAAATAAGATTGAAAGCATATAGTCATACCATCGACAGAGCGCAACTTCGCGAAGCAAAATCAACTCAGGGTGTAGGTATTATCTATCGCGAAGACTTTAACAGTTGGTGGGATATGTTTAATTATTATTGGGGAAAAATTAAAGGAAATAAGAAAAAATGATTTTAAAATTATTGAAACGAAATATCGTGTTGTTATTACTGTCGCTTACATTAGCAACTAATGCTCAAAACATCGACAGCTTGTTTGTAAATATGCCTAATATCATCAATCCTCTTCAAAACAAAAACATCAGAAAGCTTATGCTGACTGATTTCAAACTGCACAAAACCGAAGGCATGTTGAATTTATTGCGAACAAAATCAATGGTGATTCAATATGATTCATTGAATAATTATATTGCGATAAAAAATACACCCAGCAGCTCATTTGAAATGAAAAAATTCAGATTAAACGATGGAAGTGAAATTATAGGAATGATCAGATCTTTCGGAGATTCGCTGAATAGTTCGAATATTACTTTTTATAATATGGACTGGTCGGCAAGTCAACTTCGGTTTGAAATACCCGTAGCAAGCAATTGGCTTAATAAAAACCTGTTAAGCAATGCCAATATCGATGTTTTGTGGGCGGAGAAACAATTTTTAATTTCGTTCATTGCTCTAAAATTTACCGGTTCCGGATTAAGTGTTGAAGCAAAGAATAATTCGCTTATGTACTTGACAGATGAAACCAAGAAAACGCTCCGCCCTTTTGTGTCAGATAAAAATATAACCTACGAATATGCTGAAAATAAGTGGGAAAAATTGAATGCTGAAAATTTCTGAAAAAAATTTCTGAAAAAGCCCCGAAACCAATTTGGATTCGGGGCTTTTAAAATTTATGGTTTGATTTCTTAATGAGTTTAATCTACATTTTTTTAAAACAAATTCTTCATATTCACCAAATCACCGATAATTTTTTGTAAATCGGCAATGGCAACACGTCCGTCCAACCGGTTATACCCCTTATTATATTTTTTTAAATGATGGACGCTGCGTTGTTGGGAACCCACACGACTATTTGCTAGTTTAATGAAGGACAGTTCCGGTTGGACAGTTCTCGTTCCTCAACCACACGAAGTCTATGTATTAGGTATTAGCAGCTATGCCATTTCTTGTCGTTAAAACGTCACTGTTTTGTCAGCCCAAACAACCACATTTACACAGTCAATCATATTCGAGATAGGACAAGCTTCTGTACTGTCTAATTGTCTTGATTTTAAACAAGTTCCGCAAGCCATAATTTCGCCACCAACTTCTACGAATTTTTTCAATTGTTCGTCAACATTATACTTTTCGTGGATTAGACCTTCACATTCAACCGCTTCGCCCATAAGGAAAAGTTTTACTTCGTGTCCTTGTTTCTTTGCTGTACCTGCAAAACGAAAAGCATTCCATGCTTTTTCTAATTCTTTTGTTTCTAAAATAATTCCAATTTTCATGTTCTTTAAATTTTTGAAATGATTAATCCAAAATGATAGGGTTCAATTATAAATGGGTGTTTGTCAATACGAAATTTATGTTCGTCAATCCATTCAATAATCTGCTCTGGCTTTGGTCTTATCTTTAAGTCGGGACCTCGTGGTGTTGTAATGTCGCTTCTCCAATGAATGATTCCAATTTTACCTTCTGGTTTTAAAATTCGATAAGCTTCATCAATAAAGTCTAAGGGCGAATCGTGGTGTAAAATATTGAATAACATTATGTAATCAATTGAATTATCAGGAAGTCCAGTTGTATGAGCAAGAATGTCTCTTTTTTCTAATACTATGTTGTCAATTTGCTGGTTTCGGATTTTCGGAATTAGATTTTCAATCATTTCTTCCTCAATGTCGAAAGCGTACAATTTTCCGTGAATCAGTTTTGCTGTCGGAATTGTGAAAGTTCCGTATCCACTTCCAATTTCTACTAAGTCAACAATTTGCGAATCAATACTCAATTCAGATAAAAGTAAATCTGTATTAAAAAAGTCATTCCATTTCGTTTCTTCTGGCATTCCGCTGTCTCGTACTTTCATTTTCTTTCTTCTATTTTCAGAAATATTTTCTTCTGTCTGTTGTCGCAAAATTGCCGTGTTCGTTTTTCTTTCGTTTTTTTTCGGCTTGCTGCTAACGGATGGTGGTATGAACAGTTGCCGATTGCGGGCGATCATAAGCTCATCCTCTTTCGAGTTGGCAAAATTGTAGAAAAATTAGCTAACCCCTTCGATCCATTCCCATTACAGGAACTTCATCACTACTACGGGTTAGTCCGTCTTCGGCATAGCACTTCGGTATTTTTTTTCCTCTGGGGTGTTCCCATTGTGCATTTCCCTTTGACAACAACTATCCGAAAATTGGTAGCTTACTGTTGCCTGACATCACTATGCAGATTCCCGAGTTCCGTAACTAAGCCCGAATAAAACTCTACCGCCTGAAACGGAACGAAGTGTAGTTGTAATTTCAAGTCCCCGTCAGCTGACGGGGATTTAGGGGTTAAAGAAACGCAAAGCAATGAATCAAATCATGTTTTACGTTTCTTTGCGTATTTCTCCGCACTCTTTGCGGAAATCTTTCTGAGTTTATTTTATTGCTTCAAAAGCCTGCTCCAAATCGGCTTTGATATCAGCAATGTGTTCAATGCCAACTGAAATACGCAATAAACCTGGGAATACGCCGGCTGAGATTTTATCTTCGGGCGAAAGTTGCTCATGTGTAGTGGCTGCAGGGTGAATAATCAATGATTTGGCATCGCCCACATTGGCTAAGTGGCTAATCAGCTTCAAACTGTCAATCAGTTTATCCGCTTTTTCGGACTCGCCTTTCAGTTTGAACGAAAGTACACCACCAAAACCACGTTTCAGGTATTTGTTTGCCAAAGCGTGATAAGGACTGCTTTTCAATCCGGGATAGTTTACATATTCAACTTGTGGGTGATTTTCGAGCCAAGTTGCCAGTTCCATTGCATTCTGAACATGACGTTCAACGCGTAATGAAAGTGTTTCCAAACCTTGCAACAAAAGGAATGAATTGAAAGGGCTGATTGCATTTCCCCAGTCGCGAAGTCCTTCGACCCGAGCCCGAATGTTGAAGGCTATGTTTCCAAACGGACCGTCGAAGCCAAACACATCCCAAAATACCAATCCGTGATAACTATCCGATGGCTCGGTAAATGCAGGGAATTTTCCATTGCCCCAATTAAATTTTCCGCTGTCAACTATTACACCGCCCAGCGAAGTTCCGTGACCGCCAATCCATTTGGTAGCCGATTCAACCACGATGCTTGCGCCATGTTCCAACGGACGGAAAATAGCACCACCAGCTCCGAAAGTGTTATCCACAATCAATGGAATACCGTGTTTGTCAGCAACTGCTGCAATGGCTTCAAAATCCGGAATATTTAAATCCGGATTTCCGATTGTTTCCAAATAAAGTGCTTTTGTCTTGTCGTCAATTAATGCTTCAAAAGTTTCCGGTTTGTCATCAACTGTAAATTTCACTTCAACGCCCAAGCGTTTAAATTGATTTTTGAACTGATTGTAAGTACCACCATACAAGTGCGAAGTAGAAACGAAATTATCGCCTGATTGAAGAATATTGTTTAATGCAATGAACTGAGCAGATTGACCCGAAGAAGTGGCAAGTGCTGTTACACCACCTTCGAGTGCAGCAATACGTTTTTCGAAAACATCCGTAGTCGGGTTCATTAAACGGGTATAGATATTTCCGAATTTACGCAATGCAAAAAGATCAGCCCCATCGGCTGCATCGTCGAAAACATAAGAACTTGTTTGATAAATCGGCACTGCACGTGCTTTTGTGGTTCCGTCAACTACCTGACCGGCATGTACCTGAAGTGTTTCAAATTTATGTGACATAATAATGACCCCCAACCCCTAAAAGGGAGAAATTTGACTACGGAGGTAATAGTTTTTTTTGATTATTAATTAAATGAGTAATGTATAGGAGTAGGATTTGCCAAATTGTCGTTTAACGGACAGCGGACTTTTACCTTTTCAATAAGTAGTGCTTCAGTGGCTTTGTCGGCGTTGGTTCTAAGCTCGATATTTACATTGAGCGATTTAAAACCAGCTCGTTCGTCATCTGAAATTCCCAGAAATTTCTCAGGATTAATATCACCATCGATATTGATTTCGAGACTTTTTATCTCTACGTTCAGTTCTTTAGCTACAACGCCAAATACCACATTCAGGCAACCTGCATAACCAGCCAGGAGATATTCCACCGGATTCGCTGCCGAATCTTCACCGCCGAGTATTTCAGGCTCGTCCACTACAAGTTCAAAACTACGGGCAAAACCCTGATATTTAGTCGCACCAACTCTTTTTCCGTTAATGCTAAAATTTAAATCTTTAGATGCCATATCTTATTATTTGAAAAGTTTAAATGTTTGAAAAGTTTGAATGTTATACAAGTTAAAATCTTCAATTGTAAATAGTAAATGAATAAATTGTAAATTATAAAGGATATTCCTCAAACGCATAAAGCAATGTTGAAAGATAACGTTCGCCGGTGTCGGGTAAAATAACCACAATGTTTTTGCCTTTATTTTCGGGACGTTGTGCCAATATAGTTGCTGCATAAGCGGCTGCTCCCGAAGAAATACCAACTAAAAGACCTTCCTGCAGTGCCAACTGACGTGAAGTAAGGATAGCGTTATCATTGCTTACCTGAAGAATTTCGTCAACTACACTCGCATCGTAGTTTTTGGGGATAAATCCTGCGCCGATTCCCTGAATTTTGTGAGGACCGGGAACACCACCCGAAAGAACCGGAGAATCAGCCGGTTCAACAGCTACAATTTTTATATCAGGATTTTTCGATTTCAGAAAAGCACCAACACCGCTTACAGTTCCACCGGTTCCAACACCTGAAACAAAAATATCTACTTTGCCATCGGTATCGTTCCATATTTCAGGACCTGTGGTTTTGAAATGGATTTTTGGGTTTGAAGCATTTTCGAATTGTTGCGGAATATATGAGTTTGGATTTTCTTCGTGAAGTTCAATGGCTCGGGCAATTGCCCCTTTCATTCCGTTTGCACCCGGGGTTAAAACTAAATTTGCACCCAATGCTTTTAATAAATTACGACGTTCCACACTCATGGTTTCGGGCATGGTAAGCGTTAGTTTATAGCCTTTTACGGCTGAAACCAATGCCAATCCGATACCTGTGTTACCACTAGTTGGTTCAATAATTTCAACTCCGGCTTTCAAAACACCGGCTGCCTCAGCATCTTCAATCATCGCCAAAGCAATACGTTCTTTTACACTGCCTGCAGGATTGAATGATTCCAATTTAGCAATAATATTTGCTTGTAAGCCCTTGTTTTGTGAGTAATTTGAAAGTTGAACCAAAGGAGTATTTCCTATTAGTTCGGTGAGATTTTTTGCAATTTTTGCCATGACAATAAAGTTTAAATGGTTTTTTTTTTGATGCAAAGATATAAACAGAAAATTATACCCACAATCGCATTAACAGGGTATTTTTGCATACCACATTTATGGTACTGATTACGAGCTATGGGAAATTATTTTGAATCGAACAGAAATTATCAAATTAATAATATTGGAATCAAGAATCAAGAGCCAATTGTAGTGAAAAGATCTCACAAGGCGGGAGAATTAAAATAAATCGCAGTATATTAATATGTTATATTATATTACGTGGGATTAATTTATCTGATGTATATAATACAAAAAATCCTGACTGTTTTGTTTTTACAGGCAGGATTTGTGGATGTGTGTTAATAATTGCGTTTACATTAAAAGTGTCATGCCTGTTTCCTTTGAAAAAAAGGTTTGAATCCTGATTTTTGGGACGAACTATCAGTTTTACGGCGTTGATTTTCTACTTTTGGCTCAATAGCTGACGTGGTTTTATTTACCGGTGTTCGTGTGTGGGTTACTTTTGGTTTGTTGGGATTTGGCGAACGTGTATTTTGTTTTGGCTTCACTTTCGATTTTCTTTCCACAGGCAAATTCTCAGCCGGAAACGGATGTTCATTAATGACCGGAATTTGTATGGAAATTAATTTCTGAATGTCGCGCAGAAATTCACGTTCTTCAATATCGCAAAACGAAACGGCTTTACCATCGAGTCCGGCTCTGCCCGTGCGCCCAATGCGGTGAACATAAGTTTCGGGGATATTCGGAATTTCGTAATTGATAACTAAATTCAAATCGTCGATATCGATGCCGCGGGCTGCAATATCGGTTGCCACCAAAACGCGGGTCAAGCGGTCTTTGAAATTCCGCAAGGCATTCTGACGGGCATTTTGTGATTTGTTTCCGTGAATGGCTTCTGCTTTGATATGCGCTTTTACAAGCAATCGTTGCACTTTATCGGCTCCATGTTTGGTTCGGGTAAAAACCAATGCTGTTTTAACCGATTTATCCTGAAGTAAATGTACCAACAAATCTTTTTTATTAACCGCATCCACAAAATACATTTCCTGCTGAATGGTTTCGGCAGTGGTTGAATTAGGAGTTACCTCCACTTCTTCGGGATTGGTGAGGATAGTACCTGCCAGCACAAGAATAGATTCGGGCATGGTGGCCGAAAAAAACAGCGACTGACGCTTGGCTGGAATAAGTTTGATGATTTTTTTTACATCGTGAATAAAGCCCATATCGAGCATACGGTCAGCTTCGTCGAGCACAAAAATGCTCAATTCGTTCAGTTTAACATAACCTTGATTTTGCAAATCGAGGAGTCGTCCGGGCGTTGCAATCAAAATATCGACACCTGCTTTCAGAGTGCCCACCTGATTACCTTGTGGAACACCCCCGTAAACAACAGTATATCGCAGATTCATAAATCGTCCATAAGCGGCAAAACTTTCGCCAATCTGAATGGCAAGTTCACGCGTGGGAGTTACAATCAGTGCTTTTATTTTCCGTGGAGCTCGATCGTTGCCTTTGTTTAAGTACAATTGCTGCAAAATAGGAATGGCAAAAGCTGCTGTTTTGCCGGTGCCTGTTTGCGCACAAGCTGATAAGTCTTTGCCTTTAAGTACAATGGGAATAGCGATTTCCTGAATGGGAGTTGGTTGTGTATAACCTTCGTGTCGGAGAGCGTTTAAGATCGGCTCAATAAGATCTAAATTTTCAAATGTCATAGAATATTCACGCATCCCTGCTTTTTTTCAAGCCATGATCTTTATCATTTCGGAATGCAATTTTGTGCAAAGATACGGAAAATAAACGGAGAGGACAAAATTTAGTCCCCGTAGTTTATTGGCGCAGGGATAATCATCAGGTTTATAAAACTAAAGACCTACCCCAGACAAATTGTAGATGGTATTTTTTTTACTGTTGTCCGGAATAAATAATTTTTTAAAAGCAGTAGACTATATTCTGTTTTTTATGAGTAAATTTGCAAATATTAAAATAACATATAATGACTATCGGGTTTTGCTCCCAATGAAATAAATTTAACTCAAATAAATATATGATTTAATATTCTTGACGACAATTAAATCATTTTGGTTCTATTTTTAAAAAAGCACCTAATACTTCCTTATTAATGAGAATAGAACGCTGATTTTCGCTGATTTAGC
>JAURYY010000057.1 GCA_030653695.1 Paludibacter sp.
TATATTAAAGAGGCTGCCCGATAATCGGACAGCCTCTTTTATTAGGTGCTCAGCAGTATGTTTTATGCTGTTAATCTTCTTTTACCTGAGGAGTAATAAGTTTGTAACCTTTACCGTGAATATTGATAATAGCCACATTCTCATCGTCTTTCAGCAATTTACGCAATTTAGTAATATATACATCCATGCTGCGGGCATTGAAATAATTATCGTCCACCCAAATTGTTTTCAAAGCAAAATTACGTTCAAGAATATTGTTGGCATTGGCTGCAAGCAGGTTAAGCAATTCCGATTCTTTAGTTGTAAGTTTCTTTGACTGACCTTCGAATGTCAGTATTTGTTTCTGAGAATCGAAGGTAAAACCACCGATATTATACACAATCACATCTTTTGCTTTTTTACCCTTTACCCTGCGCAGAATCGATTCGATACGATAAAGCAGTTCTTCCATGCTGAATGGTTTCGACAGATAATCGTCGGCACCGAGTTTGAATCCCTGCAAAATATCTTCTTTCATCGATTTTGCAGTCAGGAAAACAATAGGCACTTCCGAATTCAATGCGCGGATATCGGCTGCCAATGCAAAACCGTCTTTTTTAGGCATCATCACGTCTAAAATGCACATATCAAACTTGTTTTTTGTGAATGCCTTTAATCCTGCTTCACCATCGGGTTGTAAATCTGCATCATAACCTTTTGTTTGCAGATATTCTCTCAATAACATGCCAAGATTTTCATCATCTTCGCACAATAAAATTTTAACTTTTTCGTCTGTCATAATTCGTAATTTTTAAGTGTTGGTATTATAATAATAAATTTAGTGCCGATATTTGGCTCACTTTCAGCTTTAATAATTCCCTTGTGTTCGGTTACGATTTTTTTTACGTAAGCCAACCCAAGTCCAAATCCTTTAACATTGTGAAGATTCCCTGTAGGAACCCTGTAAAACTTTTCAAATATGCGTTTTAAATCTTCTTTCTGAATTCCTATGCCATTGTCTTCAACGCTGATTAAAAGGTTGCTTTTTTCGTTCCACGTTTCTACGGTCAACAACAAAGGCTTGTCGGAATACTTCAACGCATTGTCCATAAGATTAAATATTACATTGGTAAAATGTACTTCGTCGATGAATGTTAGATCATTAACGGCTTCGAGTTTTGAAATTATTTTTCCTCCCTTATTGGTTACTTTTAATGAAAAATTACTGATAATATCTTTTATCAAAGAATTAATTTTAATTTCGTTCAATTTTAAAATTGATTTATCGCGCTCGAAAATAGACATTTGCAACACTTTTTCGACCATAAAACTCAAGCGCTTTGTTTCATCGCGTATCACACTCGAAATGTGGTTGAGCGTTTGCGGCGTTTTACCCACGACCGGATCTAAAAGCATTTGCGAAGCAAGCGATATACTCGAAATTGGTGTTTTGAATTCATGTGTCATATTGTTAACAAAATCGTTTTTCATATTGTTCAGTTGTTTTTGTCTGAAAATGATAATAATAGCAACAACGAACACGGCAAGTACCAATAACAATAATAAAAATGTGGGTAAAAATAAATTCATCGAATCAACAATATAATCCTGTTTAGTAGGAAACAACACCTGCAGATAAACAGCCCTGTTGGACACTTCGGATGGGAAGAGGCGTTGAGTATAAATATTATTATTATTTATTTTCCCGAATGATTTTACTTCCTTGTTATTTTTGTAAATCAGTTTTCCCTGTTTATCAACTATGGAATACGTAAAAGGCAAATCGACACCATTATTTATTAAAAACCGCTCTAAAATACTGTTAAGATCGCAAAAACTAATACGCTCACTAATTTCTTTCACTTCTTTCTCCTTTAACCACCTGAAAACCGCCTGATCTAAAATTGTTTTCGATCTTGAAAAATTTTGTCTGAATTTTTCCTGCAAAAAACGTGAAGTTTCTTCAATATTCGCTTTTCCGTGGCGGGTTGATAACCTCAAGTATGGTTTGTTCAACTGATTTGTGTTTAGTTTCAACTTATCAGTTACGCTGTCAATTGAATTCTGAAACTGTACGTTATCCATGTTCGGAGTTAACAACTTGTTTTCTTTTCCTTGATAGTCAATCCCTTCTAATGTCTGAGCCAGATATTCTAATGCTTCGTTTTCTTCTACAAACGTAACAGTCTGATATAAACTGTTTTGCACATTTTCGTCGAATTGATTTTCTATCATTTCAGCATTAATCATAACGTAGCGTACCTGCAAAACTATAAGTGCTGCAAATGTTATAATCATCGAAATAATAAGAATCCAAATGGTTGACCGTCTCATAACGCTGCAAAGTTACACATAAAATCAAATGTTAAATATATGTTTAGTTTAATTTAACAAAATAAACCTGTAAATTTCTCAGTTTTTTGACAAATAAATGTTATAATATGTCATTATGACAAGTAAAACAACAAACAACTGCATTTAGTTTACCAAACAATAAATTATTTATAAATTATTGTTTTGCAATATATTTAAAGAAATTTAGTCAACAAAAAAAATAATTTTTTCAATAAAACGTTTTTCAAACTCTAATTATTCCTACTTCACTCCTATTTAAATTGCCAAATAAATTAACTAAAAGTCATTGTGGCTCAATCTTTCATTAAGCATAGCTCAATTAGATTCAAATTTGTATTGGTGGTTTAATGTAAAAAAACTATATTTGTTCAATTTTAAAAAACAGTTAGCGTTTGAAATTAATTAAAAGCAAATGGACAGCCCTTTTTTTTAGTAATTTTGCAGGTGTTTATAACGACAATTTACTTAAAAACAGCATAATATTTATCGCCGTAGGTTGGACATTACCATCGTGGTTCGATCAATCGCAGTTGATAGCCATCGTTTCGGGCTGCTTAGTTATTCCTTATGTATTTTTATCGCCTTATGGGGGAATGCTCTCGGTAAAATATTCGAAACTGAAAATTTTCAGGTTGTTCAAACTCCTCGAACTGCCAATTATGTTGGTGGCGTGTATATCCTTCTACTTCGAATGGGTGTATTTAGCCGTGTTTTCGGTATTACTTATGGGTACGCAAAGCAGTTTGTATTCTCCATCCAAATACAGTCTGATCCGCGATATCGGGGGTGAAGAGGGTGTATCGTTTGGGAGCGGCGTATTCGAAATGATGGCTTTTCTGGGAATTTTGATCGGAACAATAACCGCCTCATTTATTTCAGATCATTTCAGTCATCTTATTCTGTTTTCTTTTTTTCTCGGTCTTGCTTTATTCGGATACTTAGTAACGCGAAAAATAAAAGCCACAGAGTTACCCGAAGAACAAGCCGGCAATCAAAAAATGGATCCAGTAAGGTTTTTAATTGATTCGTACCGTTTTGCGCGAGATTATTATTTAGTGAACAGTGCTGTTTTGGGTGCCGCATCTTTCTGGC
>JAURYY010000063.1 GCA_030653695.1 Paludibacter sp.
CGTTGTAGTTAATCGTAGTGTTGTTCGTGGTAGCATCGCCGGTCGCAGTGCCGCTGATGGTAAAAACTCCCGCTATGCCCGTAGTACCGGCAGAAAATGTTTTCACTCCCGCATTGCTGAAGGTGAGATTGTTGTAATTGATAGCGCCTGCATTTTGCGCTCCGCTGCCGTTGTAGTTAATCGTAGTGTTGTTCGTGGTAGCATCGCCGGTCGCAGCGTCACTGATAGTAAAGTTTCCTGTTATGCCCGTAGTGCCCGAAGGAAATGTTTTCACTCCCGCATTGCTGAACGTGAGATGATGATAGTTAGTCGCAAAAACTGTTTGAGTGCCTGCAAAGCCGTAATTAACGGTGTTGCCGCTTGCTGTGGCAGTAAGCGTTGTGATGCCTGTTACACCAGTGAAGTTAATATTAAGCGTGCCTGTAGCTGCGTTAGTCAATCCGCCCGTTCCTGCCAAAGCTGTGGAAACGGTCAATGTGTTGTTATTGGTCAGCGTTACTTCGGTAACCGTAACGTTCGGGATAGAAAACGCTCCGGTAAGCACTTGGCTGTTGGTGCTAAAAGTTTGTATTCCAGATCCGGCTGTGAATGTGGCGTTGTTAGTAATTCCTCCCCTAAATGTAACTGTTGAATTCCCCGAATTATTCCAGATTCCACCTGCATTAATCGTTACCAAGTCGGTAAAAAGTTTTGCGCCCGTGGCAGAAGATATTGTTAAGTTGCCACTTGTTCCTGCACCAACTGCCGTGTTGCCGGTTACAGTAAGATCGAAACCAGCTGCATTAAAGGTTGTGCCATCTCCTACCGAAAGGTTGCCATTTATCGTTAAGCCGACCACAGTGGTCGTTGTTGCAGTCCCACTCAAGGTTAAATTGCCGCCAATTTCAGTGGTTCCAGTTTGTAAAGTCTTAGTGCCACCACCTGAAAGTGTAAGATTGGTATAAGCAGTTCCCCGTACTGTTTGAGCGACGGCATTACTATAATTTACAGTTGCCCCTGTTCCGTTTAGATCAATTGTATTAGTACCAGTACCGCTTAAATTGAATGGAGTAGCACCTGCAAGAACAAGGGTAGGGCTTGCAGCCGATGTTACCATATCCAACTTTGATACGTTAATAGCATTTTGATTGACTGAAGTTACGGAGCCATTTACTGTTACTGTTCCGCTTCGTAAATTGAATATCGGATTGTTCACTTTACTGGAAGCTGAGGTATAAGTAGCATTGAGCGTTAAATTACCGGAAATAGTAAGGGTGCTTATGGTTGATATCAGCGTAATTGAAGTACTACCTCTTCCACTTGGTGTTTCAGTATTATTACAATTAAGATTTTCACAACTTATTGCACCCAACCCCGAGATAGTATAAGTACCCGTAATTTTTGTTGCAATTCCGGTGGCTGGGGCTGAAACAACAGTTGTAACTGTCAACAGAACTCCTGAGTTGACTGTTAGTGTGCCACTTCCCGTACCACTGGCAGGAGCAGTGAAACTTATTGAATTACAGGTTCTGTTTCCATCGACAGTCAGCGTATAAGCATTCCCAATAACTATGTCATCGGTTGTTGCCGGAATTGTTCCTCCTGGCCAGGGGGCATTGGGTGTTGTAGAACTCCAGTTACCGCTGCCTGAGGTGGTTACCGTAGCAGCCTGTGCAACCGTCGAGCAGAGGGTGGTCAGAATGACCAAAACAAAAATAATAGTAATCAGTTTTTTCATAAAGATTTGCGTACCTCTATCAAATATTAAGCCTAAGCTACTGCGAAATAGTTTGTATGGTGCAAAAGCAATATTTTATTTGATGCTGTCAAGTTTCGCAGCAAAATAAACCATTGAAAATGAGGCATAAAACCAATAAAACTACAAATCACAATTTTTTTTTAATTTTTATTTAACCAATTCTCTGCATTCCGCCTGACTAATTTGTGCAGTCCGATGAATGCTGTTATGCCATTTGAGGCTATGTTCAGTAAGGGATTGCAAACTTCACATTATTACAGCAGCTCAAAAGTTTAAACGGTGTCATCCCGAAAGTTTTAGGAACTTTTATTACTATCTATAATCAAACCACTTATAATATATATACTTCGATCGGGCATACATTGAGTTTATTGTTTTTTACTATTTATACTTCGACCGTCATAAGTCGTTTCTTCGGATGTTGTCTACTTACTTCGTACACCATTTTTAAAAACAACCACAAATGTATCCAAAATTTTATTTTCTTTCCTGATAGCATTGCATAAAGTTAACGCTTTTCGATAGGATTGAAAAGAACCTATGGTATAAATGTAATACTTCTGATGCCAATCTTCTTTTATTTTAATTTCGGGTGAAATATGATATTTTTTTGCCATATCCGCAATGGATAAAGAACATTGGTAGCAAGCACGAATCTGTATTCTGTATTCTTTACCGGCATTTAAATATGTATTTGATACTGTTTTATCGAACGGTTTGTCAGTTATGCCCGGAATACTGTTTTGCTCTTTTGTTTCACTCTTCTTAACATTTTCAGCTGGCTCAACTGCTTCCAAACCTTCTGTATCCGATTTCTCTGTATCAATTTTCTCAATTTTTTCTTTTTTTGTCAGCACAAAATCCAATCCTTCAGCCATATCTCCATCTTCGGTTGTTTTAATCGAAAAATCAATTTGTTGCGGTTCTGCCACAAAATCCAGATTGCCCAATTGCGCTGAATCCACACGTGCTACATAGTCTCCCGGCACCAGTCCCAGATAATTAATATAACCATTGGACTCTGAAATAGATTGGGCAACCAGTTCATTCGTGCTTTTTTTGTAAATTTTCAGCAGAATCCTACCAATTCCTTTTAACTTGCCATTGGTATTCATATATGCCATTCCGCTGGCTTCGCCCACCGCAACAACCGGAACATCAACCCGCTTATACTGATTGGGGTCAACAAGCACTTTATACAGTTTATATTTAAACCGCCAAGCTATATTTTCCAGATCATTGTCGGTAAACTCTACAAAATAATCGACAAAAGCATTCAAATCGGAAACCCGCACTAAGGAATCTTTCTGACTAATTTCCGCCCTGCCGCCAGTTACTCTGACTGTTGTAAGCAGTAACATTTTTTCCCCTTTATCAAAAATGCCGTTTCGGTTCAAATCTAAGAAAGGATAAAAAATTATCCCGCCTTTGCCCATTGCCGCATTTTTGTTCTTATGAACATAATTATTCCCGCCTCCGAAAGCCAAACTCCCCTGAGCGCTTTCGTAAAATGAAATTTGTCCTTTGCTGCGGGAAACTGAAAAGTTGGTTCGGGCAAAATTCAAATCGCACGAGAAACGCAAACCGATATAATCATCCTTATACCGCAGGTTTCGTTCGTAAACAGCCGAAAAATAACCTTTCGCAATGCGTTTTTCTACCTCTGCTTTGTAAGTCATAAATTCACCATCGGTTACATTATAACGCATCGATGGACGAAATATATAGCCGTTTTTGATTCTGAACGACATGGACATATCGGTGCTCACGAAAGGAGCTCGGTCGGCAATCCAGTTGATTTGGGTAGTTGAATTGCCGCTGAATTGTTTATAATAGACCGAAAACATGGCATTAGCCTGTTTATAATCAAATGCATTATAATCAAATTTTGTGTAATCAAATTTCGAGAAGCCGTTTAACGCTTTATACCGGTACGGAATCGAAAGTCTTACTTTCAGCTCCTCAAGTGCATTAAACCGCGTTGCCAACTGTCCTTCCACAAATTTAGTATAGTCAATTTCGAGTAAAGTACTCTTTGGTAAAAAAAAATTCAATACGCCCCTGGTTTTTACCCCATGCGCATATTCGGCATTGATGGTCATTTTATCGAATGGACGTATTGTGGCCTTGAAATAAGGTATGTACGGACCATTAGGTATCGACGACAGATATTCCATGCCACCGCCCACCGTTAAAAAGCGGTTTACGCCATAATTAAATTCGGCTCTTCCAAAGCGGCTTTTCGTACTGTCCAATAACACACCTCCCGATAATCCGTATTCAAATTCGCCCGTAGGCATTACCGTATAAGGCATATTCATGCTACGCTCCTCGCTACGCTCCCCGCCCAAAGGTCCGTAAAATTTTAGTTTTAGCGTTGTTGTTCCGTAAACAATCGGTACTTTAAATGTATATAATCCCGAAGCATCAGTTTTGGTAAAATCCACCAATATATCGTTGATATACAATTCCACGGTCCAGTTGGGTTCGGTTACTTCGCTGATGATATGAAAACCTTTGGCTTTTCGTACCGTCGTGGGCGTATTCCGAATCACACCGCCTACAATGGGCGAACTGATAAATGAAATGGTCTGATTAGATATCCGCCCTAATTGTGCTTGTTTGATCAGTGTTTTTTCATTGTCGACCCAGCGCCAAAGATAGTGCAGCTGCCGATTATCGTATTTATACAAATCGTTATAATTCAGACTTATATCTACTTCGCCAAAAAGTAGTTCGCTGCCAATGCCCATGCGAAACTGATTATTAACAAGTTCGTTTATGGTTTGCGATGAACCTATTGACCAATCGATAGTGCCGAATCTGAACAAATGATAATTTCGTTTTACAATGGTATCGGCTATAATTTCATTTTTAATCTTCTGAACGTTTTTCCGCATTTTTTCTAAACGCCGGATTTTTATAATTGGCAGCTCAAAGTTCGATTTTAATTTTATGGTTAACGATCGGTAGTTAAAATTCAGATTTATCCCGAACGCCGCATCAATCAACGAAGATTCAACAAACATCACACCCATTTCTTCAACAATCCCCCGTCGGCCATTTATGATTTTATTGCCTACTTTAATTTGATTGGACAGATAATTGATGGTATAAGGAATGTTTTGCTCATAAATAAAACCACTTCGTATGGTGTTATTTTCATTTCGCACGCAGGGTATTGCTAGCGAACTAAATAAACTTACAATATCCACAAACAGCAAATCATTATTGGTATACATTACATCTACATCAAAACTGCCATAACCTTCAACGATAACACTCACCTGAACTTCATCGTAGGTCAAAAAAGTCATTTCTTTTAAATCCTTTGTGGTTTCGGCTGTTTCCGCCGAAATTAACGATGGCGCTCTGTTTATGTTGACTGCTAATTCCTGTGCCGATGCTGCTATTGCTCCTGATAGAATAAACAATACAAGGATATATTTACTTACACCCCCATATCCGCATTTGCCATTGCACCCGAAATTACTAAAAAAATGATCGATGATAATTAGGTTTTTGATTAAAAATGATTTCGGAAAATGCCGTAAAGTGAGTATAAATGAATAACCCAAACGACTTACTGTACTAAGCAGGTAAGGAATTAGCCTGCAAAAATTATTTGCAATTATGCGGTTTTCGAAATATTGACCGTTTAAATTGCTGTTTTTCATAATTACTCCTGATTGAAGGTTACACTGAAACTTCCCGTATACATACCGGTAAGAGCCGTAACCGGGACTTGCAGTGTACCGCCCACCCTCAATAGTGTAATAAAATCACAATCGTTGTAGGTCTCGAAGCCCGATCCGTTTGTCAGTGGTGTACCGCTGCCTTCTCGCCAGACGGGACCAATATTCATCATAAGCGAACCACCATTGATGCCCGGGTTTATTGTTTGGTCGTAGGTGAGTACTACCCTCCGCCCGGGACACAACTTCACTTCGAAAACTGCCGGTTGCGCCTGTACACTTCCCGATAAAAGCGTAACGCCGCCAGTCGGGGTTCTGGTTCCATCCCAACTCACACTTACTGTACCATTGGAACCCGAAACGCAAAAAGAGCCAAAACTTAAAATTTGTGTCGGTGTTACGGTTATAGAGCGGGGAGGCAGCGCCGGTTGAGCGCTGGAAAACCCTGCAAAAAACAAAAGTACTGCCGGTAATACCTGCAATCTGAAAAGATTTTCATTTTTACTTACTACTGTCACCTCGTCGAATATTAATAAACTTATAAAAATAAACCTTCAATTGTTTCTTGTCAAGTTTCTCATTTATTTTCAGGAGAGTAGTACTTTTTTTTTCGATAAAATAACGGGCTTTCGACAAAAAAACAAAGAGGTAAACAACCAAAATAAATGCAAAAATAAATATTATTTAATTTAAAATGACTATCGGGTTTTGCTCCCAATGAAATAAATTTAACTCAAATATATATGATTTAATATTCTTGACGACAATTAAATCATTTTGGTTCTATTTTTAAAAAAGCACCAAATACTTCCTTATTAAAGAGAATAGAACGCTGATTTTCGCTGATTTAGCGGATAATCCCGATAGCGTTCGACTGAGCTCACGCCGAAGTCTATCAGTGATTTTTTTGGGGATATTTATTTTATATAATATTTATTTAAGTGTTTGAATATGTGTCTAATAACTATGTATTTACTATTATAGAAAATGGCGGTGTTCAGTACTTTACTGTTTATTGTTTCATCTTTACGATAAATAAGGTAATAAGGTTAAAATAACATTTGTTTAATTTCTACTAAGGTTATAATGTTGAAAATAAGGTTTTTCTGTTTTTCTATACCTTATTTTTTTATATTCAACCTTAGTAGAAATCTTAAAACAGAAAAACAAACCTTATTACCTTATTAAAGAGAGAAAACAAAGCCGCCATATTTAATTCTAATGAAAATTAGATTAACCAACTATAAATGAAATGATTATGTTATAAATACTAAATAGAATACCACATATAAAATCGCTGAAGTCTATCGGGACGGATTAGAAA
>JAURYY010000067.1 GCA_030653695.1 Paludibacter sp.
TCTAAAATCTCTTTTTCACTAACACTTTCAGTCCATCTGGAATCATTTTTACGTGTATTTCCTTTCCTTCAGCATAAGGTTCGCCGTCAAAATGAAACGGACCGGATTCATCGCGCATCAGCGTTACCTCAGTGGCACGCAGCGTAGTCATAAACAAATCATTGTCGATCGTTTTTGTAAAAAGCTGCAACGCTAAGGTTGGGATGGCAATGATCGGGAAGCTGCTCATGATTGAAATATCAACTTTTCCGTCCTGCACACTTGCCTGAGGAGCAATGTAAGCGTTGTTTCCCCATTGTCCGGCGTTGGCAAAGGTAAGTATGAATGCTTTTGACCTAAGGTCGATGCCATCGCCTGTCAAATGACAGTTTTGGGGTTTATAGCTGAAATAACCCGTAATTATTTTTTCGATATACGATATAATGCCTCGTTTATTCCCTTTGGCAAATTCCATGCTTACATACGCATCGAATCCTGTTCCGCAAGTACAGAAAAAAAGATGATTGTTAACTATGCCGTAATCTATCAAAATCGGCTCTGAATGATTTAAATCCCGAATGGCTTTTTTGGGAGTCATCGAAATCCCCAAATGATGCGCTAATCCATTGCCCGAACCTATTGGAATTATGCCAAGCGATATGTTTGTGTGTATTAATTCGCGTGCAATTTCATTAACAGTTCCATCGCCCCCCACAGCAACCACAAAATCATATCCTTCGTTTTTATACATTCTGGCAAGTTCACTGCCATGACCTTTGTATTTTGTAAACTGGATGTCACTCTCGAAAAGTGTGGAATCTAATTCTTTGTTAATTAACTCAGGCAATGTTTCTTTTTTGACAGTTCCCGAAATAGGATTGATAATAAAAGCGATTTTCTTTTTCATACTTCACCAGCCGAATTATTACATTCATTCGAATCGGTTGCTAAATTACAAATTTTTTATTGATAAATAAAAATGAGACTCTATGGACTAAGTGTTTTGTTTCTTTCAATTGTTGTATATTTGCAAATAATTTACATACCAACTTAATTAACAACTCCAAACAAACCAAAACTCGTAACTCTGTTCACGAAAAAAAATCAGCACCATGTCAAAAAAAACTAAATCAAAGAAATCACCAAGCACCCGCATTCGTAAGTCGGAATTAGTTCAAAATATAATCAATATTTTCAATCAAAATCCCGAAAAGAATTTCAATTATAAGCAAATATCTATAGCATTGAACATCAACTCCGAATCGCAACGTGTGTTTGTAAACGAATTGTTATACGAATTGCTTAACGAAGAGTTTTTAGTTGAAATATCGCGGGGTAAATTTAAAGTCAATTCGCGCGGAGGATATTTAACGGGAACAATTGAAAGACAAGGCATTAAAACTTTCCTTACCCCCGACGATGGAGGAGAACCGGTTTTTATTCCCGAACGGAAAACCAATCATGCTTTCCTGAACGACAAAGTGAAGGTTTTCCTTTATGCACGGCGCAAAGGTTTGATCCCCGAAGGGGAAGTGGTTGAAATTATTAAACGCGCTAAAGATACTTTCGTCGGAGTACTTGAAGTATCCGAAAATTTCGCATTTCTTATCTCGGACAACAAAGTAGTAACAAACGACATATTTATCCCGAAAGGGAAGCTGAACGGAGGGAAAAACGGACAGAAAGCAGTTGTAAAACTGCTCGAATGGGAACCCAATATGAAAAATCCGGTTGGTGAAGTGATTGATGTGTTGGGCGAAAAAGGGGATAATAACACCGAGATGCACGCAATTCTCGCCGAATATGGTTTGCCATACAAATATCCGTCCGAAGTAGAAGCTGCCGCCGATAGAATCGATGCAGGGATTACTTCTGAAGAAATTGAACGGCGCATCGATTTGCGCGGTGTTCCTACTTTTACAGTCGATCCGCGCGATGCAAAAGATTTTGACGATGCTTTGTCGCTGCGTAAACTCCCGAATGGACTTTGGGAAGCTGGCGTTCACATTGCCGATGTTACCCATTATGTGCGTCCCGATAGTATCATTGAAAAAGAAGCGTTGGTGCGTGCAACCTCCGTTTATTTAGTGGATCGAACCATCCCCATGCTGCCCGAGCATTTATCAAACGGAATATGTTCGCTCCGTCCACACGAAGACAAACTGACCTACTCTGTTATTTTTCAGATGAACGACAAAGCCGAAGTTCTGAAATATGAAATTGCTAAAACGGTAACCCGGAGCATTCGCAGGTTTACGTATGAAGAAGCACAAACAGTGATCGAAACTGGGGAAGGTGATTACAAGGAGGAAATTCTCACACTCGACCGATTTGCCAAAATTCTCCGCGAAAAGCGCTTCTCGGTCGGTGCAATTGCTTTCGACCGGGTAGAAGTACGGTTTGAAATTGACGAAAAAGGGAAACCCGTTTCGGTTTTCTTCAAGGAACAGAAGGATGCCAACAAGATGATTGAGGAATTTATGTTGCTGGCTAATAAAACTGTGGCTACTCATATTGGAAAACCCGGTAAAAACCAGAAAGCAAACACTTTTGTTTACCGTATTCACGATGTTCCAAACCCTGATAAATTACAGAATTTCTCTTTGTTTATCAAACGTTTCGGTTACAATCTGAAAATATCGGGCAAAAGTACAGCCGTTTCGAGTGCTTTAAATCACCTACTTGACGAGGTGCAGGGCAAGAAAGAACAAAACCTGATCGAGACACTTGCCGTTCGCTCTATGGCTAAGGCGGTTTATTCCACCGAAAACATAGGACATTACGGACTTGCTTTCGATTATTACACACACTTCACCTCTCCTATTCGTCGTTATCCCGACATGATGGTTCACCGTTTACTCGAAAAGTATGCGAACGGAGGAAAATCAGTGAGCAAAAATGAATATGAAGAGTACTGTCAGCACAGCAGCGATATGGAACAATTAGCATCGAATGCCGAACGAGCCTCAATCAAATACAAACAGGTTGAATTTATGTCAGACCAAATTGGTCAGGTATTCGATGGTGTGATTTCGGGCGTTACCGAATGGGGAATTTATGTGGAGCTGATTGCCAACAAATGCGAAGGGATGATTTCGATTCGCGATTTGGATGATGATTATTATATGTTCGATGTGAAAAATTATTGCTTAGTAGGCCGGCGGCATCAGCGTAAGTACCA
>JAURYY010000068.1 GCA_030653695.1 Paludibacter sp.
ACGGTCGGACATGATCATCATTTGGTATGCATTTGTTCCTCCTACACCCATTGGTCCGGACTCTGATTGCCAAAGCCTTTTATTGTTAGTTTTTGCCCAATTTGCCAGTCCAGTCCTATTATTGCCACCATAACTATGAACCGAAGCTAATTCAATTTTAGAAAGAATATCGCCGGCCGATTTATAAGCATTCAGCGCACTTAATCCATTGTCCATATTATTTGCATCATTAGCAGTAATCTGACAATACGAAAGCATATTTTTAGCTGAAAGTTTAGCATATAGTTCACGAATCATGATCATCTGATCAGTGGTTGAAAAATAACACCCTTCCTGATTGCCAAGCGCTTTCCACCAGCCTCCATCGGGTTCGTTGAAAGGTTCCAGATAATTAAAGGTGATTCCCAGGCTATCGTGATAATGTTTTGCTACTTCGGTAAGGTAATCGGCAAAATCATCGAACATATCCGCTTTTAAATTACCTACATTCCCTTCGGTACTACCCGCAGAGCATCCACTACGGGTCATCCACCAGGGTGGTGAATTTGAAAAACCTACTACCTGAATATCATTCGAACCAAAATTTGTAATGCGTGAGGCAATTAATTGCTGCAAAATTTTTCGTTGATTGACATCCTGATTCCAGTCGTAAGGATCGGTTAGAGAAGCCTTATAACCCGGCATAGCCCCACCATCACCCCGCATGTGATTGTGTGCAGGATCGTCACCACCACCAATGTTGAACCTGAAAATATTCATATTCAGACCAGTATCCGGATTGGTAATCCAGTCGCAGATGGATTTTATTTTTGAATCAGAATAGCCACCCATAATATTGGCCCACCAGCAAAGTGACCCACCCCAACCATCGGTGACCTGTTGTTTAATGGCAGGATCGATAGAAATTGGAGTTCTAGTAAGTGAAGTGGCATTGTCGGAAAGAAGAATCTGATCGAAATAATAATCTCCGGCATCGTCACCAATTTTTATGGCAACCATTTTCATGTTTATACCCGTGGGAATAGGTAATACGTAATCAATCCAGGCACCCGTAGTATTATTAGGCAGCCAATTGTCAGCGCTTTGACTTCCACCCTCTGGTGTGTAGGTAAGTGCAATCCGGGATGTGGTGTTTTTGAAAACTAATACGTGCAAGTATTGATTTGCCGATGTAATGGGAATCGACGTCATGAGGTTTATTTCGAGTCCAATCCAGTATGGATCGCTGATGTCTTTTCTGATTTTATAGCAATTCGCAGTACTGTTTATGGCATCGGGTTGAGGATTGGCAACAGACCACGTACTGGCTGAAGTACCTGAGTTTGAATAATTCAGCCACGCACCAACACTAGCAGGAACTGTACCTGATTCAAAATCCAAAAGTACTGTGTCAATTGCTGAAAGTTGAAAGGAGAAAAGGAACGAAATGATGAAGAGTGATATTATTTTCATGTATTTTTTCTATGTAAGCTTAATATTGGACCAGAAAGTAATATTACTAATTACTTTCTTTAGCTTCAATGCTGATGCTTAAAATCCCATCTGTATAAGCTGATTCAGGTTTTATTTTTTTTAAATCTTTTATTTCCCTCCGGATTAATCAATTTTCAATATGCTCAGAATTGAATAAACATAAAGTAAAAGTACAATCTGGGAAGAAAAAAAAGAATAGGGAATCTTACTATCAACATGGATTATATTCCTGAGTTGTTAATAAAGAATAGGGCTGCTGACAAAATAGAGTTAATAAAGCAGAAACGCTTTAAAGGTATCTCGTAAGCAGCCTTATTCATAGACTATCAATAAATTATAATTTTTTATTTTACTATCACCTTAGATGTTTCATTCCCGATTTTAACAAAATAAAGTCCGGCATTATTCATGGATACAATCTCTTTATTCCGGATTTGTTTGCTGAAAATGTTTTGGCCATTAGCATTATAAATATTCAATTGTTTTTCGCCTATAATATTTTCTATGCAAATGTTTTTATTTACAGCAAAAATTTTCATTGTATTGTCCGGAGTTATCAGGGCTGTACTTACATTCACTCTCGGATCAGAATTTCCATCGATATAGATTTCGTCGAAATAGTAATCGCCCACAGCTGTGCCGGCCCAATTTCCACACTTGATGCTCATACCCGAAATGTATGCCATTCCTGATACATCCAATACCACATCCTGCCAAATATTTGCAGTTGTGATGACTTTTACTCCGTCGGCAATTACATTGGTTGCCCCTTGTTTTACATCAAATGTAACGCTTTGACCGTCAATCGGGGTCATCATCATAATATGTAAGTATTGATGGTTAACATCCACCTGGACTGGATTGGCAAAAGTAAATGCAAAACCAACCCACCAGTTAATATCACTTACAGCCGATCGTTTCCCAACATTTGCAGTTAAATTAGTTGCTGTTACAAATGGATTAGCTACCGGATATGTAACAGGATTTCCTGTATCACCATTTGTGCTTATTCCAGTTATATTTGCAGAAGTTCCTGCTTCAAAATCATACAAATTATTTCCAGTCAGAAATGTTGTGCCCCTTGGAAGTGGACTACTACTCAAAATAATTTCATCATAATAATAATCGCCTAACGGAGCAGCATTAGAATTCCAATTATTTAGATCAACAACCATAGCGAATTTCGCTAATGTAGCACTAGACGTAATTAACACATTTAAATCTACTACAACATCCTGCCAGGTATCAATGGCAGTCAAATTTGAGTCAAATCTTCGACTGCCCTTTTCAGGGTCACCCCAAACCCCTCCATCATTTCCAAAATCAGGATTTATATTTACAGAGAATCCTCCTGCTGTTATGCGTGGACTTCGGTGAAAAATGTGTAGGTAGCGGTTTGCACTTGTAATAGTTACAGGGCTGGTCAAAGTGAATTGTACTGAGTTATTCCACCATTGCATTGCTCCTTCTTCTTGAATTCTCATTGTTTTACTGGTAGTGTTTATCCCCGTAGCAGATGGATTGGTCTGTAAGTCAAAAGCTTTAAGATAGGCTGCTTCCGGCCATGCCATCGCCCAGGTTCCTGATTGTGTTACCCCATCCTCGAAATTGTAAAGTTGTGTTTCAGTTTGCGCTTTTACAGTTGAGGAACACAAAAAAGCGGCTAAAAAGAAAGCTAGTGTAATTTTTGATTTCATAATAGTACTAATTTAAGGTGTTAATAATTATAATTGATTTTTAGTATTATTCATTCGAAACGTTAGTGGAATGAACAATGCAAAACTATTCTTTATATACACAACAACCATTATTCATTTTACCAAATGCTATAATTATTGTAACACTGTATTAAATTCAGGGTTAAGCCCTGTATGAAAAAACTTTAAAAACAGAAGCTAACTATTTAATAATATGAGAATAAGACAATCAGTAAAAAGCGATCATCAAATTCCATTGCAGTAAATTCAACTTATTTATAAACTTAAAGTCGAGGCATCATAATGCAGGAATCTCAGTAGTAGATAAGAGAAACCATTTTTTTATTTCATCCGCTACTAACTGATGACCATGTTCATTCGGGTGATTATTCTGAGCCATATAATCCGAAAGGTTTTTTCCCGATTGTTTAAGTGTTTTAAAAGTCAAATAACTGTCAACTAATCCAACTTTATACTCCGAAGCCAGATTCCGGATTTGTAGAGCATACGCTTTCAGGGGTGCATCCTCATTTAAAATATCTTCAGTCAAATCAGGTGTGGGTGTCAACAGAATCACCTTACAACCAACATTCAGGGCCGCTTCTATCATTTTCCGCCAGGCCTTTTCTGCACGCAATAATCCGATATTCCGGTCGTTCAGTGCATAATCGATAAACAAAACATCAGGCTTGAGTGATAAAACATCCTGGACAAAGCGCTTTTCGCCACTTTCAGCATTTTCCCCGCCTATCGAAGTTGTGATAACATTGACCACAGCGTATGGATATATTTCTTTCACGTTTATCAATGTCAAATGAGGATATGCCGACAGGGTATTTACAATCGGTGTTGCAAAATAACCACATGGAACGCTATGCCCGTGAAAAACTATGTTTATGGTTCTGTTATCAGGCCAGGTTTTTTGCAACTCCAGCTGTACAGATTTCAGATATTCATTCCGACTGGTCTGCTGAGCTGTTACCAAAGAATTGAGAATAAATAGCATGAATGATATTTGTAGAATTTTTTTTCCTATTGTAGCCATATAATATTTAAAATGAAATCTTTGTGTCCAATTGTAAGTATCCAAGTTGTTGATTTAACCGAATTACTATTTGTGTTTTTTTCTTTTACTTCAAAGTAACTATTTTGGAATCGTTTTTTTTTAGATTTATTCCTTTACTAATAAATTAATTGCATTTTCATCAATCGTAGTTTCAGGTTTAAATTTCTCCGATTTCATGTATTCTACCAGGCTGAAAAGAAGTTGTTTCGCAACCGGTCGATTGGAGGTATCAGTCAGTAAATCCATGGATGAAAAAATGAGTTGCCCTTTTCCCATTTGCGCTTCAAATATGGAGCACAGGCGTCTGTTTTTCATGAAATTATCAACATTCTCAACGATAGGTTTTGCTCCGGGAATGCTGTCAATACATATCGTCTTCGAATTTTTGCACAAATCCCACCACTGCCAGTTGGTATGCATTTCTGTAGGGAATTGGCTCAAAGCCGGATGCTTCGGATCCATCAACAAGCCCATCGTTCCTGGTTGATCGGGGAAATGAACCGGACTCCAGAAAACGGGAACGAATTTTCCTTCCAATCCATTAATTTCAGAAATTTTAGGGCTAAACAATACTTTCTTTCCTTCGCCCAACGCTTTAAGTGCTTCGAAGCGATTGGCTGTAATCACAACATCTCCGGGTTTAATTTCCAGTTTAGCAGGATAAACCCATATTTGCCAGTCATTTTTATAATTTGTTCCGTCAATTTCTACTTTTACGGTGTAGCTACCAGCTGTGCTTATTTTCGATAGTTTTTCCGATATATTGCCAACCACAACACGATTTCCTATCAAAACTGATGGAACAACGAACTTTCCTTCAGCGTAGACAGTATTTGATTTATCAACAATTTTCCAACCTGCAGTCTTTCCTGAAAGCTTACTTCCGCCATTATTCAAAATCTCAATGCTTGCCTCAAAAGTTTCGTCAGTAGTATATGTAGCTTTTTTGTAACGAATCAAAGGAACAACAGGAGAGCAAAATTGTCGAAAGTTTTCGGAAGAAATTAAACCTTTACTGTCCCAAAAAGCATCGAGCAAACCAACTAAAGCAGTTCCCTGTCCTGGAAAATCATGCAAATCAAGCAACTGAAAACCACTTATACCGTTGGTTTTCATGGCGCGTTCAATTTCTTCTTTGTAAAGTATTACCGCCAGTTTTCCCGATGCCATCAGATAGTCGTTTGCTCTTGAAATCAATCCTTTTTTTACCAAATCAGCTTTTATCGCTTTAAAATTCAATGGGTCAAGCACTCCGGTATATTTATCTATTTCATTGATATTCGGATATACGGCATATTGCCCAATCTCATGCGTTAGGAGTGGAACCGGTATACTATCAACCGAAGCGGAATAGTCTTTATTAAAAGTAGGTGGTTCGCTATCAAAAACACCTTGTCCACGAACCCATCCTTTTTTGGTGGTTTGGGTGATAAAATAGTCATCGTTTTTTTCGGGCCATGCTCCGTGACCTTTTTCAAAGGTATAAGAGGTATTGGTATACAAATGACGGGAATCTTTCGCCTTCAAACGATCAACAAAAGCATTCAGATATTTGAAATCGGGTTGCAATTCGTTACCGATGCTCCAGAAACAAAATGATGGATGATTACCGTATTCTTTAATAATTCGGTCGGCTTCGTTATAGAGGAAATCGTTCATAGCCGGTTCTTTGTTCACCGTAAGCGACCAAAGCGGCAATTCAATCTGCAAATAAAATCCCATCTCGTCAGCCACTTCAAAGGCAGCTTCAGGTGGACACCAGGAATGAAAGCGAAGGTGATTCAAGCCCCATTCACGGGCTGTACCGAAAACCTTTTGCCATCCATTTTTATCCATTGGAGGATAACCTTTTAATGGAAAAATACAGCATTCGAGTGTTCCCCGCAAGAAAATCTGTTTACCGTTTACCTGTAAATGAGCATTTTTATTGGTTAAGCTACGCATCCCAAATGTTTCAGTTTTAGTTGATGCAAAACCGTTTCCTTTGATTTCGGCTGACAAAGTGTAGGTGTCAGGATTAAATTCGTCCCACAGCAATGGATGTTGCCCCATAGGGTAATCAATAACTATCGATGTAGTAGATTTATCTGTGTGAAATGGAAGAGAGACAGGAGGAAGTTTTTTATTCGTTTTGTTCGACGTAGCAAACACACGAAGTACTCCCCTGATGGATTTGGTTGTTGTATTGCCAATATTAATTCGTATTTGAGCAATCTTTTTATTGACATCCGGAAAAATCTGTAGACCTGCAATATGTATTCTGTCTTCGGCAACACAACTAATTTCACCGATAATACCGTTCCACTTTATTTGGGTTTCATTGGTATAGGCATGAGCCATTTCACCTACCGATATGTCGTATTTTTTCCGGTTATCAACCCGTATGGTTATGCGGTGATTTCCTGCCGTCAAATAATTAGTCAAATCGAAATAATGAGGTGTAGTAAGACTTTCTTGTTTGCCTTCAACTATTTTTCCATCAATCCAAACGCGTGTTTCCCAAATGACCCGTTCCAGTTTCAAAGTGATGTTCTTATTCTTCCATTCGTTTGGAACATTCATTTCACGACTGTACCAGGCAACTCCTATATAATTGTTCTTCCGTGTCAAATGCAAAACCTGTGGTCTTTTTAATTCAGGAAGTAGAATATTGGGAATACCCAATCCGGCATCATCAGTTGAACCGGGTAAGTTTATTTTACCGGTTAATGATGTTGAGAACCATTTTTCGGATATACCAATGTCTGTGCTGTCAGTTTGTATACTCCACACACCACTCAAATCGAGTTTGTTAATGGTGGCATGACCCGAATGTACAGTCATTAAAAAAAATACAACTAAGAAGATATAACTTGAGGCGGAATAACGTTTTATCGGACTAAAAAAGAAATTATTCATGATGTTTGCAGATTGTTGATTTTATGTGACAAATTTATGGCAGTTGAGATTTGTATAAAATGGATTATTCTATTATTTACATGGAGAAAAACAACCGAAATATTCAAAGAAATCAACGTTATTAGACCAGAAAATGTTATTTTACATTGTTGATGTGGCGCTTACTTACGGAATTTTTTTAGTTCCTATAACTCTCTCCGATAAATATTTTCTACAGGGCATGGAGTAAAATAATAATTTCAGGTTTGAGATCGGGCTAAATAATGTATTTAAAATTCTTAGTAGCATTGTTTTTTTATCCCTTCGTATTGCTTCTGTATTCAGTAGGCGAAATCCCCATGGTTTTAGTAAAAATGCGGCTGAAGTAAAATGGATCTTCATACCCGATCATCATCGAAATCTGATTTACTTTCATATTTGAAAAATCCAGGTAATGGCAGGCTTGCTGGATTTTGAGTTGTGATATATAATTTAAAGGAGAGTATCCGGTTTTTTTTTGAAACAGGGAAGAGAAATGGGAGGTTGAAAAACCAACGTAATCCGAAATCTCTTTCAATGTGAGTCGTTTGTGTATGTTTTCCCGCATAAAGTGGATGGCGTCATCAGCTACATCACGCTCATTTTGTTTTGCAGAAAGGCTCTCACGATATGCCCCCAGAAATTTCAATGATCCCAGGAAATGAAACAGGCTGGAAATGCTATAATCCAGGTTGTTTTTACTGTAACCGTTTTTAAGTGTGGAGAATATTTCTTCAAACATATTCAGGCGCTCTTCAATCCGTGAATCCTTTTCCGGACTAACGCGGGTTGGTTTGTCAAGATCTTCGGAGAAAAATCCTGCCTTTTCCCCATCGAAATGCATCCAATAGATTGTCCATGGATTTTTCGGGTTACTCCCGTAAGCATGTGCTTTCCCTTTGGGCAGAATGAAGAAGTGGTCGGGTAAAACTTTTTGCCGGATACTGTCAATTTCGAACCATCCAACCCCTTCTATGCAATAAATCAGAATATATTGTTTTGCTTCTTCCTTCGTTCTGGATCGAAAGTGAAAATCAGCTTTCGGATAGTAGCCTATGTCAGTGATATGCAGCAAACTTCCCAGCGCATCATTTTTCAATTCTTCAATAATTGGTGTTGGAATGATGATTGCTCTTTCACCTAAAAAACCGCTTTTAATTTTGGCCATAGCTTTGATTTTTTAAATTAACGATCAAAAGTAATTAAAAATTGATTTATATCAGTAAAATCGTATGATAATCCATGTAAATCATTATATATTCTATAGAAGTATGTCAAAAAATGCTGTTACTTTGCACCGTTAAACATAAATTAAAAATCATGAAGAAATTTAATGGCGCCTACATTTTCGGAATTTCAATGATATCTGCCATGGGCGGATTACTCTTTGGATATGACTGGGTGGTAATTGGTGGCGCAAAACCTTTTTACGAACGTTTTTTTGATATTGCCGGTTCCGCAAATTATCAGGCATGGGCAATGAGTAGTGCATTGATTGGCTGTGTGGTTGGTGCTGTGGTATCCGGTATTGTAAGTGACCGGTTCGGACGAAAATGGCCTTTGTTGTTCTCGGCATTCTTGTTTACAATAGCTTCATTGGGAACGGGACTTGCAACAAGCTATACCATTTTTATTGTTTTCCGCATGATTGGAGGCGTTGGCATCGGTTTGGCATCTGCACTTTCACCCATGTATATTGCCGAAGTATCACCGTCGCATTTGAGAGGACGTTTCGTTTCGCTCAATCAAATGACCATAGTTATAGGGATTCTGGCAGCTCAGGTTATCAATTTGCTGATTGCCGATAAAGTCCCGGCAGGTGCAAGTGATGCTTTTATTCAGGCTTCGTGGAATGGTCAGATAGGCTGGAGATGGATGTTCTATGCCTGTGCTGTTCCTGCATCACTGTTTTTTATTCTTGCATTTTTCTTACCCGAAAGCCCGCGTTGGCTCATGAAAGCTGGTAAAGCAGATAAAGCTTTTCCGACTTTAAAAAAGATAGGTGGTGAGGCTTATGCCCGCGAAGAAATGAAAAATATTCAGGCAACACTCGATGATGTCGGCGAAAAGGTCGATTTTAAAGCACTATTTAGCCCCAAATTCAGGTCGGTATTGGTTATTGGTGTTGTATTGGCGGTATTCCAGCAATGGTGCGGTATCAATACGGTATTCAACTATGCCGAAGAAATTTTTACTGCAGCAGGTTATGGCGTCAGCGATACCTTATTCAATATCGTTATTACCGGTAGTGTGAATCTGGTATTTACACTGGTAGCCATGTTTACAGTTGATAAATGGGGTCGTAAAAAGTTGATGCTTTTCGGTTCAATTGGATTAGCCATCAACTATGTTTTACTGGGTGGTGCTTTCTTTTTGGGTGTTCAGGGAATTCCCGTTCTCTCCCTGGTGGTAGTTGCAATTGGGATTTATGCCATGTCGTTGGCACCGGTTCTCTGGGTAGTTCTGTCGGAAATTTTCCCGAATCGCATCCGTGGAACTGCTATGGCACTGGCTACATTTGCTTTGTGGATAGCCTGTTTTATTCTGACCTTCACTTTCCCTTTACTTAATAAATCGTTGGGCGCTGCCGGAACATTCTGGGTTTATGCCGGAATCTGTTTACTCGGATTTGTATTTATCCTGAAAAAATTGCCGGAGACAAAAGGAAAAAGTCTGGAAGAAATTGAAAAAATAATCTGATTGAAGACCCCCAACCCCTCCCGCAAACAGGATAAATTAAGGGTAAGGAATATTTCAATTTTAAATTACAATGCAACAATGATTAAAAGAAATAATAAAGAAGAAGATGCTAACTCAGTTCCCCTCCCGATAGCTATCGGGAAGGAGACAGGAGTCAAAGTCTGGCAAGAGGATGTGACCATTCCAACTTATGAGATTGGTAAAGCCGAAAAGAATCCGATATTTCTCGAGAAGCGAGTTTATCAGGGAAGCAGCGGGGCTGTATATCCTTATCCCGTTATTGAAAAAATTGCTGATGAAAAGACAGATAAAGTTTATCATGCCGTTTTTATCGAAAATGAATACATCAAAGTAATGATTCTGCCCGAGTTGGGCGGTCGTGTGCAAATGGCATTCGACAAAATCAAACAGCGCCATTTTATATATTATAATCAGGTAATTAAGCCCGCCTTGGTGGGTTTGACAGGTCCGTGGATTTCGGGCGGCATTGAATTCAACTGGCCTCAGCATCATCGTCCAAGCACATTTTTGCCTGTTGATTATACAATAGAGCATAATGCCGATGGAAGTGCAACGGTTTGGGTGAGTGAAATGGAAAAGATGTTTCACCAAAAAGGAATGGCCGGTTTTACCTTACGTCCAGGAAAAGCGGTACTCGAAATCACCGGAAAACTTTATAACCGCACACCATTTCCACAAACATTTTTATGGTGGGCAAATCCGGCCGTAGCAGTCAACGACTACTATCAATCAGTTTTTCCGCCCGATGTTCATGCCGTTTTCGATCACGGGAAACGCGATGTTTCAACCTTTCCGATAGCCACCGGAACCTATTATAAAATTGATTATTCGGCAGGTGTGGATATATCGAACTATAAAAACATTCCGGTACCAACTTCCTATATGGCTATCAATTCGGAATTTAACTTTGTTGGTGGATACGAAAATGATACACGGGCCGGCGTTTTGCATGTGGCAAATCATCATGTTTCGCCGGGCAAAAAACAATGGACCTGGGGAAATGGCGATTTCGGGAAAGCCTGGGACAGAAATCTGACCGACGAAGATGGTCCTTATATTGAGCTGATGGCGGGTGTTTATACCGACAATCAACCCGATTTTTCGTGGATGCAACCTTATGAAGAAAAGACGTTTACACAATACTTTTTACCCTACAGGGAACTGGGTGTTGTTAAAAATGCTTCGCAGGATATTCTGTTGAATATGGATAAAGTGGGAGACAAAGCCATCGTAAAAGTTTTTGCAACTTCACTTCAAAAAAATGCAAGAATACACCTCACAACTGGCCCCTCTCCCCGGGGAGTGGGGGAAAATCCATTGGATTTTGCTGAGATAATTGATTTATCACCGGAGTTAGTTTACGAACGCGAAATCTTTGTTGGTGATATTCCATTTTCGGATTTACAACTTACGGTTTTTGCTGAAAATGGTCGTGAAATGTTGAGCGTAAAATCCGAAAAGCAAGAGAAAAGGCCAACACCCGAGGCGGCAAAACCTGCTTTTTCGCCCGAAGAAACTCAAACTTGTGAGCAATTGTACCTTACCGGATTGCATTTGGAACAATACCGTCATGCTACCTATAATGCAACGGATTACTATCTCGAAGCATTGAAACGTGATGCCTCGGATGTGCGGAATAACAACGCGATGGGTTTGTGGCTGTTGCGTCGTGGAAAATTTGGAGAAGCTGAAAAATATTTCAGGACATCCATTGAAACACAATTGCAACGGAATCCGAATCCTTATGATGGTGAACCACATTATAACCTGGGTTTATCGCTCAAATTTCAGGAAAAAAATAAAGAGGCTTACGATGCATTTTATAAATCGTGCTGGAATGCAGCCATGCAGGATGCCGGATATTTCTCCTGTGCACAGATTTCGTGTATCAACGATAATCTGACTGAAGCATTGGCTGAAGTTGATAAATCGTTAATTCGTAACTGGCACAATCACAAAGCCCGTGCCCTGAAAACTTCAATTTTACGAAAACTTGATCGTGAAAAGGAAGCGCTGACATTCATCGAAGATTCATTGAAGATAGATTTGTTTAATTTCGGATGCCGTTTCGAACAGTATCTGATTTCGAAAGAGGAAGCCGTTTTATCAGAAATGCACCGGCTTATGCGGGCTGAAATACATAATTACGAAGTGATAGCCCTGGATTACATTGCTGCCGGCTGTTATTGGGAAGCGGTTCAATTGTTGGAAGCAGGTGCAAAAGTTTGTCCGACAACGCCAATGACATATTATTATATGGGCTGGAGTTTGTATTTGGATGGAAAACCATGTGGATCTGATTTTGCAAAAGCAGCAGCTCATTCACCTGAATATTGTTTTCCGAATAGATTGGAAGCTGTTTTGGTATTGGAATGTGCTCAAAAAATTAATCCCGCAGATGCTAAAGCGCCTTATTATCTTGGAAATCTTTGGTATGATAAACGCCAATATTCAGAAGCCATAGCCTGTTGGGAGAAATCGGCGGAAATTGACGATACATTTCCTACAGTGCTTCGGAATCTTTCGCTGGCATACTTCAACAAAGCAGATAAACCTGAGAAAGCTTTGGAATATCTCGAAAAAGCATTTGCTTTGGAAACAACCGATTCCCGGATTTTAATGGAATTGGATCAGCTGTATAAACGGCTTTGTCGTCCACACACCCAAAGATTGGCTTTCTTAGAAAAGCACCTTGATTTGGTAGAACAGCGCGATGATGTATATCTGGAATATGTAACGCTTTACAATCAAACCGGAAATTATAGAAAAGCAAAAGAACTTCTTAAAGCACGTATTTTCCATCCCTGGGAAGGTGGCGAGGGAAAGGTGCCGGCTCAGTATCAGATTTGCCGGGTGGAATTAGCCAAAATTTGTTTAGCTAAAAAAGATTTCACAGGAGCCATAGAATTGCTTTCCGAATGTTTTGAATATCCGCATAATCTGGGAGAAGGAAAATTGTACGGAGCACAGGAAAACGATTTTAATTATTTTATGGGTTGTGCATACGAAGGACTGGGGCTAATGGAAGAAGCGAAAAAATACCTGGAACTGGCCAAAGATGGTAGTTCCGAACCGGCAGCAGCTATTTTCTATAATGACCAGAAACCGGATAAAATTTTCTATCAGGGACTGGCTTTGTTGAAATTAAATCGTAGGGAAGAGGCAAAAATCCGTTTCGATGCTTTGATTGCTTTTGGAAACAAACATTTAAACGAAAGCATAAAACTCGATTATTTTGCAGTCTCATTGCCCGATTTGCTGATATGGGACGATGATTTGACTTTCCGTAATAAAATCCATTGCAATTATATGCTTGGCTTGGGCTTTTTGGGTTTAGGTGAAACGGAAAAGGGCAACACTTATTTAAACGAAGCGGCACGAATGGATATTAATCATCTGGGTGTTCAAATCCATTCTCAGGTTGTTGTAGGCGCTGTACTCGGAATTGGGTTGGTGAGGGGAGTGCGCGAAGTTAAATTTAAAGTTTTGGGTAATATTGCTATTGGGTGGCTACTTACTCCACTACTTTCGGGCATATTTACTTTTTTCAGTTTATTTTTTGTGAGCAGTGTTTTTGGAATATCAGTAACAAAAGCTAAAGCCATTGGGGGAGTAAACCCGGAACCTGCAACATTAAATACGATTGTGAATATTCCCGTAGAATTTAATCCGCCTACCATTATAATCATTGTGTCATTATTGGTTATTTTTGTAACGTTGTTATTTTTCAAGTATAAAAAAAACAAATCAAAATTACGGGAAAATGAAAGGCGATGGGTTGAACAATTACAATTTGCCGAATTTCAAAAAGCACTCAACGATATTGAAGTAAGCACCATTCATTTAGAAAACGACACCTTGGCAAGTCGTTTGGAAGAAAAAAGAAGGGAGTTGGTAACTTACTCGTTAAATATAGGCGAACAACGCCAACTACTCGCATCAATAGTTAAAACACTAGAAAACGCAATTCATGAAACAGACATTAACGGCAAAAACACACTTTTAAATGAGGAGATCAAACGCCTGAAACAGAAGATGAGTTTCACTTCGGAAGCAGAAAAAATATATTTTGAAGCAGAACAAGTGCACAATGATTTTTCGTCGAGACTGACATTAAAGTTTCCAAACCTCACCCCTCAGGAAAAAAGGTTGCTTGTCTTACTGAGAATCGGATTATCGTCAAAAGAAATATCACCAATACTCAATATTTCGCCTAAAAGTGTTGAAATAAACCGCCACAGGCTACGTAAAAAATTAAATTTAAATAAAGATGAGAATCTGATACAATTTATAAAATCGATGTAAAAAATTAAACAACAAATTAAACATGAAAAAAAATTTATTAATCATCGCAGTATTGCTCGCATTTACAGGTATATCTGCACAGAAAATTTCAAACGATGACGTTCGTTACGACCAGTATGGCAAAAAAGTTGACAGAACACTACTTTCAGCCGAAAATCGAAACGGTGTATTGGTTTTCGAATCGGCCGACTAGGAGTATAAACTTTGGTACGACATCCGTATCCAGACTGATGGTCAGTTCTTTTTTAACGATGAAATGAATCCCATTGGCGATGGTTTTAGTATTCGTCGGGCACGATTTGCTGTAAAGGCGAATCTAACAAAAAACTGGTCGGCTGAACTCGACCTGAATGTTTCGAATGGCGCATTGGAGTTAGAAGATGCTATTATTCAATACAATTTTACTAATTTCCTGAAAGGATTAAACACAAGGGTTGGTAATTTTAAAGAGCAATTTTCGATGGCGCAAACGTCTTCATCCCGCTATTTGAACTTTATGGAGCGACCCATGATGGTGAATGCTTTTGCTCCTTCACGTCATTTGGGTTGGGATGCCACTTACAACGGTTCTTTTTTCCTGGCTGCGGGCGGTATTTTCTTTCAGGAAGTAAAAGACTTGGAAACACTTACTTTTGTTGAAGACAACAACAAAGATTTCGGGCGCGATCAAGGATATTCGCTTACCGGTAAGTTTGTACTGCAACCTTTTGGCAACAACCAAAACTATGGCATACATGCCGCTTATGCCTACTCGTACCGCACTCCAAAAACAAGTGTCGCACCGGGCGAATATGGTATGGCACGTTACAGCACGCGTTCGTTAAGCAGTATCAACCGAAAAAAATATTTGGATACTGACTTGATTCCTAAATTTGATCATGAGGTGCGATCAAATATCGAATTTGCGGGGGTTTATCATGGTTTTGGATTTCAGAGCGAAATGATCAACACCAAAATATTCAGAAAAGACAACTTAGAAAAGCTCAATTTTGGAGGTTTTTATACACAAGTGACCTATTTGCTCTTTGGGGGCAAACAATTGTACGACAAAGCGCAAGGCGAATTTAACCAGCCTGGCAGAGGAAAAAAATGGGGCGATGTAGAACTTGCGCTTCGGTACGACTTTATCAATCTGAACGACAAAGGTATAACCGGCGGTTCGGCTGAAGATTATACTGCGGGATTAAATTTCTATGCATCAAAGAATTTTAAATTACAGATAAATTACAGTTATTTAAACCACGACAGATACGCCAACGGAAAGGGAAAATTATTTGTTGGATATGACGTAGAGGGAAAACTCACCAAAATTCCTTCGAAAGTAGCTGACCCAACCGGGAAATCCGGACACGATTACAGTCAATTGGGTATAAGATGTGAATTAACTTTTTAAAAAATTTACAAATATGAAAAAAATATGAATATGAAAATCAGGTTAATTGTGATAACTATTTTGGCAGTTATTATTATAATAGCTACTGCCTGTGTCGAAGATGCAGTTTTTGTGGGTCCGGCAAGTATATCGGGTGTGAGCGGAACACCTGTTTCGCCACAATCGACCGAATCGGTGGTGATAAAAGCCAAAATAACCGATTTGAAAGGAGTGACCTCAGCAAAATTGTATTACAAAGTTTCGACTGTTGCTACTTTTACGGCAGTTGATATGACATCGTTATCGAGCGAACAATTTATGTGGGTAGGAACCATACCTCCGTTTGCTAAGGACATTAAAGTGGAGTACTATATTGAAGTAACAAACATAGATAATCTAAATGCGCTTTTCCCTGCAAACGCTCCTACAGCTAAAGCGTCATATATTGTGGGTGCCTCAACATTGATTAAAATATTTGTAAACGAAGTGTTTCCTGATGGAACAAAAGATGCTACAGATCCTGATTGGGTGGAAATATATAACGATTCGGAAATTCCTGTAGATTTAGCCGGCTATTTCTTCTACGATGAGGGAATAAAAATTACATTAGGTACCGCCACCAAAAAACCAAAACGCGTGTTGGGAAGTATTATGATTCCACCCAAAGGTTTTACGGTTATCGCAACCGAATACAATGGCGAGTCGGTAACTTTTGGACTGAGTACAACCGGTGATGCTATGTATATCGAAAATCCAAACGGCGTTTTGGTTGCTACTCTCGATTTTAATACAATTGTAACAACCGGAAAAAAATCGTACGGGCGCAAACCCGATGGTTCGAATACATTGATGCTGTTCAACACAGCCACAAAAGGAACATCAAACAATAATGCAAACTAACAAAAGAGCTACCAACAATGGGGCATGCCCCATTGTCTTACATGGCCCATTGTAAAAAAAAAAATTATGGCAAAAGAAGAATTAAAAATCGGTGAGGTATCGAAACCTCGTTTTGAGTTCCGTTCGTTCGGACAAAATTTTGATGCAGCTGCAAAGCGTATGGCTCGTTTGTCGATGCCGATCCCTGAAAAAGTGTGGGAACGTTATTCCGACGAAATTTATATCCTTTCGCGCACCAACGATATTAATAACACCAAAATTCGTGATGGTAAAATGGATATTAAAACCTACGTGCAAACAGTTGAAGGCTTGGAACAATGGAATCCGCTGATGAAAGGTGAATTTTCTATTGCTGCTAAAGTGCTTACCGAAGAAGTTTTTCCGGCTTTTATGGTGGAAATGCCTGCGCTGACCAAAAATGTAATTAGTTACGATGAATTTATGGACATGATTAACGCGCATCCCGATTTGGCTGCCGTAAAAGTGCACAAACAACGTTTTGGTTATATGGTAAACGACACCTTATGCGAATATGGCGAAGTACTCATTAACGGTGCACGTGTTGTAACCATCAATTCCGAATCGACCGAAGTGGCTGACATCCTGAAAACAGTAAAAGATGTAGGTTTGGAAGGAATTGAAAACATCAATTACCTGCAAGCTATCAAACGCGTTATCGGAATGATTGACAAACCGTTGGCGAATTAAACCTCTCCCCAGCCCTCTCCTTGAGGAGAGGGAGCTTGGGGCATTGAAAATTTGTGCATCACATTGTCAAATCATCACATCAACACATCATCACATCAACACATCAACACATCATCACATCAACACATCAACACATCAACACATCAACACATCAACATTATGGCACAAGAAATAGAAAAAAAATTTTTAGTAAAATCCGATGCTTTTAAAGCTGCTGCATCCAAAGAAACCCGCATTACGCAAGGTTACTTGTCGTCAATACCCGAACGTACCGTAAGGGTTCGCATTAAAGGCAGCAAAGGATTTATCACCATCAAAGGAATTGGTAGTGCAAGCGGCGCAAGCAGGTACGAGTGGGAAAAAGAAATTCCGGTGGAGGAGGTAGAAGAATTATTAAAAATCTGCGAACCGGGCGTGATTGACAAAACCCGCTACGAAGTAAAAAACGGACAGTTTAAATTTGAAGTGGACGAATTTTATGGCGAAAACCAAGGCTTAACTGTAGCAGAAATAGAACTGACAAGCGAAAACGATAGCTTCGAAAAACCGGAATGGTTGGGCGAAGAGGTTACAGGAGATGTAAAATATTACAACTCCATGTTGATGAAAAACCCATATACGAAATGGTAGACCCCTAACCCCTAAAGGGGAAACTTTCCCCTCTCCTCAAGGAGAGGGGGCAGGGGGTGAGGTAGTAAATTGACAAGCAAAATCGTACATATAGTACATCGGAATGAAATTGAATTTTGTTGCATATTTTTTTATTTTTCTTTTATCTTCCTGCGTAAAAGATATTGGCACTGACATTACTCCAAACGAAAAAGACTATGAGGAATTTTCGACAAATGTGTTAGGGTTTTCGGGACTTTGTTTTTCAAAAGACAGTACATCATTTATGGCAGTTAGCGATAAATATGGGATTTACGAACTGAATTTCGATGGTACTACCAAACGAAA
>JAURYY010000075.1 GCA_030653695.1 Paludibacter sp.
CATCATTTAACAACAACATACGGACCAATATATAACTATTACCGTAAAGACCATTTGGGTAACAATCGTGAGGTTTGGAATGCAGTTTATGTTAGAAATGGGACAACCTATGCTGCCACCACTGTACAACGCACCCACTACTACCCAAGTGGTTTACCGTGGAATACAACAACAGGTTTAGGTGCCGATGTACAAAATAAAAAATACAACGGTAAGGAGTGGGTGGAGATGCATGGGTTGGATGTTTCGGATTTGGGATGGAGAACTGATTATAACGCAATAAACAGATTTACAACAAGAGACCGTAAAGCGGAGGAGTTTCCTTGGCAATCGCCCTATTGCGTAGCAAATAATAACACCGTAAAGTATATTGATAAGAATGGCGAGCATGCAAGCGACCCAGAAACGGGTGGCACACCTGCTACTGAAACTCCAAAGAAAATTACAACAGCACAATCAACAGCTCGACAAAATACACCTGAAAAAATAAAACCAATTCAATTAACACCTGCACAAAAACTAAATATGGCAATCAAAACAATTCCTGTTGGTACGATTTCGAAAGCACCATCGAGTTATGAGAAACAATATAATTTACATACAACCCCGACACTTAAACCGCTAATCGAAAGTTCGGTTACAAGAGCAATAGCTACTGGTGGCGTAGCTGTAATTGGGGCTGCGTTAGCACCTTCGATGGCTACGTTAAAAGCAGCAGGTTTTAATGCCACTGTTAATACTTTAGGAACGGCAAATACTTTGCATAATTCTGTAAATATGACTGCAGTTGGATTACAAACTGCTACGGGTTCAACAGCTGTTGGAATTGGTGCTGCAACTGGGACGATTCAAAGTTTTTTGCCGATAGATGCTCCAATAATCAATATTAACCCAATGGTTGATAATTGGTCAAATGTTACACAGTTGATTTGGGGTACAATTCAAATAACAAATAACACTAATCAATAATGAAACAATTCTTTAGAAGTATGATTTTTTTTGTTGTTTTTTTTATTATAACCATGTCCGGTTTTAAAATCATGGGTAACAGTTTAAAAACGATTAATCCCATACCCTGGGAAGAAGTGTGGAACAATCATTTCTATACCATATTATTTGTATCTTCTTTTTTTTCAATAATAACTTTATTGTATGATATAAAAGGCAATAAGAGCAATAAGAAGTAACAATTGCCCACGCTGTGCATATAGAGAAAGCAAACTGGTACGGCATTCTTTACCTTTACAAAACGAAAAGGATGTATATGTGTGAATAAGCATTAATAAAAATTCAAAAAGGGTAATTACTAAATTTGCCGTCTACTCTACCCTCTACTTATGGAGAGGGGCTGGGGATGAGGTTTCAGGTTAAAAACGGAAACCAGATACAAAACTTTTACGATGCCGGCGGGCAGAAGTTAAGTACACGATACAAAACATTAAACTACTTATTGCCGCAGCCATTAAATCAGGGTGAGGTTTTAAGCGATGATGTAGATGTAAATGCCGACGAAACTGTAACGGTTGAGGGAACGGATTATTTGGATAATATTGAATATAAAGTTATCAGAACTTTCGATTATGATGTTACCGAAGCACCTGTGGATAGTCGCTATGTTAAACGTATTTACAACTCCGAAGGTTACTTAACCCATCATTTAACAACAACTTACGGACCCTTTTATAATTATTATCGCCGCGACCACTTAGGAAATAACCGTGAAGTATGGCAAGCACCCCCTTTAGGGGGCTCGGGGGCAGGTACTACAGTTCAACGTACCCATTACTACCCAAGCGGTTTTCCTTGGAATACTACAACTGGAATAGGGGCTGATGTGCAGAATAAAAAATACAACGGTAAGGAGTGGGTGGAGATGCATGGGTTGGATGAGTATGATAGTGAGGCGAGGTGGTATATCCCCTCTTCGGTTCGCACACCAACGCCTGACCCACATTGTGAAAAGTATTATGACATTTCGCCCTATGCTTGGTGTAAGAATAATTTTGTGAATAGGTTTGATCCTGATGGAAGGGATGATTGGGAAGTTAATCAAGAAGGTTATATGAAAAAAGTACCTGATACCGAAAGTAAAACCGATAAATTATATGTGCTTAATAAAAAAGGTGAAAGGACAGAGACATCACCATTGGAAATAGGAAAAGGTGTTTTAGATAATATGCAAAAACATAATGACTTTGAAACCCCGCTTTCACCAGATGTACATAAGATGACTGTTTCAGATGACAATAAATCAACTGAAATGTTTGAATTTTTAAGCAATAACACTTCTGTTGAATATTCACTTACAAATACTTCGAAGACAAATTATATTACTACATCTCATGAAGAGGGTACTGAAAGAGGTTTCAATCGTGCAAATAACAGAGGTTTTATTAAAGGAGAAATAGAAAAAATCTCTCATAATCATCCCAGTAATTCTGAAATTGGATCACCAGCAGATAAGATGTTTAAAAGTGAATTTATAGAAAAGACTAAAAACAAAACTGCTATACTCCAGATTTATACTAAGATAGAAAAGAATAAACAACATTATCACAAATATTAATTTATGATATTATGAAATCAAGATTATTAAGTTTACTAACATTGATCTTGTTTAGTTTTGTAAACGATATTCATTGTTCTACAAAAAATTATAGCATGACAGACACTTTGGTATATCTAACCGAGTATGAAGTTAAAGATTTGCAGATATATAACTTATTAGATAAGGCAATAAATCATGAGATGAATTATTTCAGAAGAAATAGTACATATAGTATTTGGATAAGAAAAGAATCGCGAAAAATTGAATTTTCAATTGCGTTTTTAAATGAGGATGATGCGAAGTATTTTGAAACGGGTTATTGTGGATATTTTAGATATAGAGAGAATTTATTTTTTATATATTTAGACATTAAAAATAATATAAACCTGAATAAATTTTTCAGAAAAAGGGACTCAAAGACTCCCTTTCAATTCAGATACGAGCCAATTTTTCTTTATACAAGAGCAGAAGAAACAGGTTGGTTATATTTTTATAAAAGGGGTAAATTTATTTACAATCATTTATTTGACATAAGGATTGAAAATGGTGGAGAAAATAATTTTCCATAGTTTACCAAAAACTAATAAAACGAAAAGTGAAAATAATTTAGTATAAATCAAAAATAATCAGTTATGAAATAGTATTTAAATCTTATAATTTACTAAATTTGCCGTCTGCTCTACCCTCTACTTGTGAAGAAGGGCTGGGGGTGAGGTTTCAGTTTAAAAATGGAAATCAAATACAAAACTTTTACGATGCCAGCGGGCAGAAGTTAAGTACACTGTATTACACTTTGATGTATACTATTCCTGCTCCTGTAACCGAAGGTTCGGTATTAGATTTAAACTACGACCCCGATATAATCGATGAAACAGGAACGTTTTATGTCGATAATTTTGAGTATGGATTTAATGGCTGCGACCCCGGATGGTATTGGAAACAACGCATTGATAATGCTGAAGGATATGTAGCGTGCGATAACGAAG
>JAURYY010000278.1 GCA_030653695.1 Paludibacter sp.
CCTTTATCGTTTATCGATAAGGAGTCGGAGAAAAGCGAAAGCGTTACCACATTGTTGTTAATGCCGTAATCGGCGTAATATTTCCCATAAAACTGGGCATAACCCCATGTATATTTAGGGTCTTTATTATAATTGTATTTAAAAATAGGGTTGCGTTCCACACAGGACGAAACAAGTAGCCCCACCATCAAAATTAACAATAACTTGTAATTCATAAATAATTTGTTTTATAAATAACGGATTTGGAATCTGTTTCTTATATGTTGGTATTTGAAATTTCAATATTTTGTATCAATCTTCGGTTTTGAATTTCTCAAACGGTTGTCGCCACTTCACGAATTTGTAGCCAAACAAAGCATTCGATTCATTTGGTCCCCATGTTCCCGATTCGTAGAAATACAGTGGTATTTCGGGATTATTTTTCCAAGCCTCAAGTATCGGGTCCACAAATTTCCAACTTGCTTTTACGGCATCGGCACGAGCAAAAAGCGTCGAATCGCCGATCATGGCATCGAGTAATAGCCGTTCGTAGGCTTCCGATATTTTTTTATCGGCAAGGTCGGAATAATGAAACGCCATATTTACATTCTGCACTTTGAATCCTGCACCTGGGATTTTCATGCCGAAATCGACCGCCACACCGGCATCGGGATGAATACGAAGAATGATCATGTTGTTGGGCTCAGTCAGGCACAGTTGTTTAAACAATTGATGCGGAGCTGGTTTCAGATGTATAACCACTTCGGTTACCCGCTCGGGCATTTGTTTTCCGGTACGGATATAAAAGGGCACATCGCCCCAGCGCCAATTGTCGATAAAAACTTTCAGTGCCACAAAAGTTTCGGTTTTCGAGTTGGGTGCAACGCCTGTTTCCTGCCGATAACCATTCTGCACTTCGTTGCCTACCTGACCCGAAATATATTGCCCGCGAACTACATAATCGGCTATTTCGTTGCTCTTTATTGGGCGCAACCCCTGTAATACCTTCACCGTTTCGTTGCGGATGGAATCAGAATCGAAAACAGATGGCGGTTCCATAGCAACCACAGCCAACACCTGAAGCAGATGATTTTGAATCATATCGCGCATGGCTCCCGATGTGTCGTAATAACCACCACGACTCCCAACACCTATTTTTTCGGATGCAGTTATTTCTATTCTATCAATATATTTGCGATTCCATATCGGTTCAAAAAAACCGTTCGAAAATCGCGTTACCATGATGTTTTGTACAGTCTCTTTACCCAGATAATGATCGATGCGGTAAATCTGATCTTCGTTAAATCCGGCATGAAGTTTTTTATCGAGATCGATAGCCGAATCGTAACTGTAACCAAAAGGTTTTTCAACGATAATTCGTTTCCATCCATTTTCTTCGGTATTTAAACCGAGTTTAACCAAATGAGCTGCTACAACTTCGTACAAAAAAGGTGGGATAGAGAAATAATAGACGATGTTTTGAGTAATTCCGATAGTTACAGAAAGATGGTCGATATAAGCTTTTAGTGCACCGAAATCTTCCTCGGTCTTATTGTTAACTTTTTTATAATAAATCATTTGCAGAAATTCGGCGATTTTGTCGGGATTTTCATCAACCCCTTTTTTTGCGAATTCATACAGACTTTGCTTCACATCTTCTCTGTAAGTTGTTTCGTCTTTTACCTGACTTCCTGCACCGATAACAGCAAATTGTTCGGGCAATAAATTATCAAGAAACAGCTGAAAAATTGCCGGAAGAAGTTTACGTCGGGCAAGGTCGCCATTCGACCCGAAAATGACAAGAATTTGGTTATCTGTATTGGCTTTTTTCATAAAAAACGAAGTATTTTAAATGCAATTCTTTACAATTGATTTTTTTATTAGAAATAACATATATAGGTAGTTATTGTTTACAATGAAAGATTTTTTAAATATAAATTCAACGCAAAGTTAGTATAAATAAATAAACCAGAAACAATACCGAAATCGATGTAAAACAATAATGAAGCAAATGATTAAAAGTAGTTTCTTTTATCAATTCAATTTTTTCGACCGAAAAGTTTATTATTTTTGTAACATTACAAAAATAAAAAAATCATGAGTAAAGAAACTTTTATCAGTGACTTATCAAAAAATGAATTTCCCATATCAGAATGAATTTCGGGCAAATCGATCAGGAAATCTATTTTTGAAATCATTAAAAATGAAAATCCCGCATTTACGTCCGATCAATTTTTATCTGATAGCGAGTTAAACAATTATCGTCAGGAATATGTGGTGTCATTTCTAAAAAAACAAATTGGAGAACTTACTACACTTGAAAAAACAGTATTGGATTCATTGAAAGATCAAACCACATTGACCGATAAAATAGATGAAGATGTGCAAAAATTCACTTTAGGACAACGAATAGCTGATAAAGTTGCTTCTTTTGGTGGTAGTTGGACGTTTATTATTTCATTTGCGGTCTTTTTATTTGGTTGGATTACATTGAATGCCTTATGGCTTGCCAATAAAGCGTATGATCCATATCCATTTATTTTATTAAATCTTATTTTATCCACTCTTGCAGCTATTCAGGCTCCGGTTATTATGATGAGTCAAAATCGTCAGGAAGAAAAAGACCGCGACAGATCGAAAAATGACTATATGATTAATCTGAAATCGGAGTTGGAAATCAGGATGCTACACGAAAAATTAGATCATTTGATTATCAATCAACAACAGGAAGTGTTGGAAATACATAAAGTACAAATTGAGATGATGAATGATATTTTACAACGAGTTGAAAAATTATCTCACAATAATTAATGAATGATCAGTTGCTTTCAGAACCATTTCTTTCGTTTAAAATACCAAAGCATGATGAGAACTAATATTATCATGGCACCCCACATCACAAAATAACTATGTTTCCAGTGCAATTCAGGCAAGTATTCGAAGTTGGTACCATAAACACCCACTATAAAAGTAAGTGGGATAAAAATAACCGAAAAAACCGTTAGTGTGCGCATAATATCGTTCAGCTTTGAGCTCATCATGGTGTGATACATGGTGATTTGGTCGTACAAAATATCGCGGTAACTGTCTGATAGTTCGGTTGCTTCGTTAATATTATCCTGCAATTCCTTGAAATGGACTCTGTTTTCAGTATGAATCATTTCGGTTTCCATTTTGGCTAAGGTCAAAATCATTTCTTTGGCCGGTTTTATGTTTTTTCGTAAAAAATTCATTTCGCCTTTGAACATATTAATCTCTTCCAGTAAGTTTTTGTCAGGGTAATTTGTCATACGTTCTTCTAAATCTTCAATTTTATCGCCTAACAATCCAATGATATAGATATAATTATCGACCACTACATCGAGTAAGGCGAATGCCAAATAATCCGACCCTGAAGTACGTATTTTATTTTTATGCTTTCGAATCCGTTCCCTGATGGGATCAAATACATTAGCTGGTAGTTCCTGAAACGAAATCAATACATTATCGATAATGATTAAACTTAGATTTTCTACTGATAACTCATCTTTCGATTCGTTGTACTGAAGCATTTTCAGTGTAGCATAAATTCCGTTATCAAACTCCTGTACTTTAGGGCGCAACGAAGGATTCAGAATATCGGACAGAATATTGGTGGGAATTTCGAAGATTTTTGCAATTTCTTCCATTTTGGTCACTTCGTGCAGCCCATCAATATTTAGCCACGAAATACTTTTGCTCTTTTTAAACGAAAGGGTATGCTCGGTCGATTTCACTGTAAATTCGCGCACTTCATTCATGTCGAAATCCATAACGCGCATAAGCGTTTTATCAGTTTTCTGCTGACCACGGAAAACAATGGCATAAGGCGATAGACCAATATCTTCCTTTTTCTTTTTAATAAATCGGGACATAATATTATTTACAATTAAAAAATTTACGATTTACTATTTGTAAGAACAAATCGTCAGCATATTAAAGTAATAACAACTGAAGATTTACATTTGAATTTAGGAACAAAGAAAGATAAATAATTTCGACAAAGACAATGTACAAATGTAGATAATTGTAACCCCGATTCCCGTCCCGATAGCTATCGGGAATCGGGACGGGATAAATTGTAAATGTTTTTATCCTCTGCGGCGTTCGAGTAA
>JAURYY010000079.1 GCA_030653695.1 Paludibacter sp.
CTTAAAGGCAAAGAAATGCCTATTGAGCCTTTAATGACTATGTCGGGAAAAATTACTAAATTTTAAAAACAGTAGAAATCATGAGTGATGAATTGATGCAACAACAAATAAAAGAGCTCAATCAAAAAGTTGATTTACTGCTCGAGTATGTTGCCGAACAACGACAAAAAGCCCAGGTATACGATGACTTGGTAGATGATTTGACGCGAATAGGTAACGATGTAATTAAAACCTCAATTAAAGAGCTGGATGATTATGCACTTGAAATTGATATGGAGGAAGTAAAATCGCTCGCATTTCGATTTTTACGAAATATAGAAACTTTCAATTCTTTGCTTTCGATGCTGCAAAGTGCCGATGATTTAATTAAGGATGCATATCCTATTTTAAAAGAAATGATTATCGACTTTACTTACGAAATGGATAAATTTGAAAGAGCCGGAATTTTTGATTCGTTGGGAACAATTTCGAAGAATTTGACCAATCCCGTGTTTTTGGAATCGATGGCGCGCATAACGACCATCATAGTCAACGTAAAACCTGATGATCAGCTTGATAATCAATCAATTTTTAAATTAATAAAAGAAATGAATTCACCCGAAGTAAGAAAAAGTTTATCATACGGTTTACGTGTGGTAAAAGAAATTTCAAAATGAAAATACTAACTTAAAAACACATAAATTATGGCTACAAAAGTATTAGCAAACACCAATGTCGAAGTAACGGATGAAGGTTATTTCATAGATTATAAACAATGGACTCCCGATATGGCAAATGAGATGGCTAAAGAACCAAATTTAACTTTAACACCCTTGCATTTCGAGGTGTTGGAATTTTTGCGTAATCGAGTTGCACAAGGAGATGCTTTAACAATCAGGTCAATTGGAAAATCGAATATTGTCGATATCAAAGGGTTTTACGGTTTATTTCCCGGAGCTCCATTAAAATTATCTTCGAAGTTGGCGGGTATTCCGAAACCAACATCATGTGTTTAACTCAAAAAAAAATAATGTTATGCAAAAAGAAGAATTTCCATTAAAAAAAGTATGTATGATATGTGCCAAAGGTACTATCGAAGATGTATATGCTACCTTAGTAATGGCCAACGGTGCTGTTATGGAAGGAATTGAAACGAAAGTGTTTTTTACTTTTTTTGGACTCGATGCCATTACTAAAAAACAAATGAATAAAATTCATACTTCTACCGTAGGAAACCCAGCTATGCGTATGCCCAATGGTTGGGCTTTTCCAAGCATTTTAGGAATGTTGCCCGGCGTAGAAGCAGGTGTGTCTATGATGATGAAAAGTACCATGGAAAAGTTAGACATCCCTACAGTTCCGGAATTTTTTGAAATGATAACTGCTGGTGGTGGCGAAATTTACGCTTGTAAGTTGGCTATGGACATGTTTAAATTAGAAAAAAATGACTTGATTGACGAAGTGATTGATGTAATCACTATCGGAGATTTTTATGGGTTAGCCGGCGGACAAGGTACCCAAATTATATTTACCTAATTCAAATCCTAAGATGGAGATAAAGAAAATGGCAGATTCAAAATTATATTGAGTCAGCCATTTTTTTTGAGGTTTGATGATGGTTAAAGCCGATTGGGTATCCATTCACACTGATTAATTCAAATCTTTTTTTATCTAACACTTTGATTTCTTTCCCATTCACATCAATAATCCCATCCCTGTTGAATTAGGTCAATAACCTGCTTATACTTTCGCGACTTGTATCAACCATATTCCCTAATTCCGATTGATTTAATGGAAATGTAAATGTGCCCGATTCGAAGATTCGAGTTGAAAAATCCAATAATACATCGGCTAAATGGTCACACTTCCTGTATCGTTCGTTTGCGATGTATTTTGCGAGGTTGAAAGAGTGCACTGTAGTGGTTTGATCACTCCAACAAAAAAACAGATAACATAAAGCCTTGCATGGTTTTCTTTTAATTTTTAATAAGCGAATAAGGTTTAATACATTATCGGCTATTTTCTACTAAGGTTTCGAGGATAAAAAGAGAAGGTTTTTAAAGTGATAAAACCTTATTTTTGAGTTGCAACCTTAGTAGGATATTGAACCACACCCAAGCTCTCTTACCTTATTAAATGAATGATAGTTGAATATCAATACATTAAAAAGAGTTATATAGGAGAAATAGTTTCTTAAATAAAGATTTTTTTGCGATAATGAGAAGATTGTTTTATATTTGCAAATCTTTAAATCAACTTTGAAGAAATTTATGTTTACACAAAACCAAACAATTAACACCTTATTGTGTATTATTAACGATAAATCGTTGGTAATCAATGAAAATTTGTTAGAGAGAGAGCGCATACGATTTTACAAACTTACCGACGCAGAAATTAATTTTTTTTGTTTAGGCAAAATACACCTACTTCCTAATGCAAGAAACCTTGCATTAGGGGGCAGTTTTTGTTTATGACAGTTAAAGAAATAATAGCCATAGAGTTGGCTAATGTCAATAGCATTTATCTGCTAAAGGAAGGAATGTTTTATCGGGCATATAATCGATCGGCAATGCGGGTTGTAATTTATCTCAAACCGTTCAAAGTCAATCATAAATTTGTAAAAACGGTACAGCAGGAGATTTTTTATGTTGGTTTTCCGTGTAGTTCTTTGAAATCGATACAACAACATGCCATAGAAAAGGGTTGGCAAATTCTTGAACTATCCGAAAATGGTGAAGATGCAGGTAAAAAGATAGTGATTTCGGGTGTTTCGGACAAGGATGAGGATTACCAACCGTGGGTGGATAAACAATATGACCCTCTAAATCCCCCAAATGGGGGACTTCAAGACGCAGTATTTGATAAACAAACAAACTGCGTTTTAAAGTCCCTCTCCTCGGGAGAGGGATTTAGGGAGAGGTCGGTTGTTATGGAAGACGAACCAATTATACAGCTCATTACCGATTTCCCCATCGAAAATGCCACACCCAAGGAAGCCCTGATGTTTGTAAACAAATTAAAACAGCTCGTTCGCCATGGCAATGTACGATGAATTACCGGTGTATAAAGCCACTTACGATTTGCTACTGGCAATATTCAAGTTTACAGCCAGCTTTGCCAAAGAATATAAATACACGGTGGGCGAATCTCTGAAGAAAGAAACGATTGACTTACTAACGCTAATATACAGAGCCAACACGCGGCATGATAAGGCCGAAACGCTGCAAACTGCACGCGAGCAAATTGAAGTAATACGGCTGATGATACGGCTAATGAAAGATATGCGACAAATAACCTTGCCTCAGTTTGTTCAAGTAAACCAAACTGTAGAAAACGTATCGAAACAATTGAATGGATGGCAGAAAGCAAGTAAGCTTTAACCTTACACAAAGTTAAAAAAACTTCAGGGAAAGGGGAACTTAAAATAAATTCAACTAATTATTCACCTTTAAAATTTATTCGTTATGAAAAAAATCAGCAGCTTATTAATTTCTCCTTTCATGTTATTTTACCTATTTTTTACATCTTGCAACCCGATTGTGCAACCTGAATTACTTCCTCTGTTAACAACAACTGAAGTAAGTGCCATTACACAAAGCTCCGCCACCAGTGGTGGCAACATTACAGCAGATGGAGGTATGAGTGTAACTGCTCGTGGGGTTTGTTGGAGCACAAAGGCAAGTCCTAGCATTGCCGATAGTAAAACTACTGATGGTGGAGGCATTGGCTCATTTACCAGTGCGATTACAGGACTTACTGCTGGTACAACTTACTTTGTACGAGCTTATGCCACAAACAGTGCAGGTACCGGATATGGAGGTGCTTATCAAATTACAACAATTGTTGCTACTCCCACAGTTACCGATGCCGATGGCAATGTGTATCACACCATTACCATTGGTACTCAGGTATGGATGGTCGAAAATTTGAAAACCACCAAATACAAAGATGGTACAGCAATTCCATTAGTAACGGATA
>JAURYY010000083.1 GCA_030653695.1 Paludibacter sp.
ACGTTTTTCGGATTTTAAAGCAGCGATAGAAAATACAATTCAGAAAACTAAAACAGAGATTGGAAAAAAGGAATTAAACAGTTTGTTGACGTTGAATTTTCAATTATATAAAAACGCATTATATAACCGATTGTAGTATAACATGGAAGCCGGACCGCGAATTATTTCTACTTTTTCGACATCCGAAGCTACATAAGCATCGGCCAACGGGTGCCCGAATATTCCCTGATATTGAGGATGTCCATCAATTAACACCAACACCGAAGTATTGGGCGAACTGCTTATTCCACGCATGCTTATTGCTCCTGAACCTCCCGTTGCAACTCCGAAACCGAGAATATTACGTTCGGTTACAAAAATGCCGGGCGAATACTGATTCAGCGCAGTCAGAATATTATAATGTCCGCTCGATTCGATATTTTTTTGAGTAATTTGTGAAACCGAAAAGGGAACTGTTCTTTCCGGCATTTGAGTTTTAGTTCCTGTTACCAATAACTCACTAAGCCGTACACTGTCATTTACTTCTAATTGCGAATAAGAAATCTGATAAGAGTTAATTGCTAAAAACAGCACAATAAAAATTTTATTTTTTAACATCGTTTACTATTATTAATTTTTGAAATATGAACTCATTATTTAAAAGTTGCGACGATAAGCAGAAATCACGAATAAAGAAATGTCTGCTGTGAAAAATTGTTAGTTCTTGCTATTACAACTAACAATTTTTTTGTAATTTTGCAACTTGTAAAAAAAAAATCCCCTTAGAATGAATAAGATAGTCAGCAAAGAATATTTTTCGGAAAAAGTAATAAAATTAGTGGTAGAAGCACCTTTGATAGCAAAATCGCGAAAAGCCGGACATTTTGTAATGGTGAAAGTAGGCGAAAAGGGCGAACGTATCCCCTTAACCATAGCCGATGCTGACATCCAACAAGGAACGATTACCTTGGTAATACAAAAAATGGGTGTTTCATCAAGCAAGTTATGCGATTTGAATGAAGGAGATTACATTACCGATATGGTAGGTCCGCTTGGAAAAGCAACCCATATCGAAAATTTCGGAACGGTAGTCTGCGCTTGTGGAGGGGTGGGTACAGCTCCAATGTTACCCATTGTGACAGCACTTAAACTCGCCGGAAACAAAGTAATTACAGTTATTGCAGCCCGAACCAAAGAACTGATAATTCTGGAAAATCAAATGCGTCAATTATCCGATGAAGTAATTATTATGACTGACGATGGTTCTTATGGAAATAAAGGATTAGTTACCAACGGAATAGAATCAGTTATCAATCGCGAAAAAGTAGATTTATGCGTAACTATTGGTCCCGCAATTATGATGAAATTTGTGAGCCTGCTGACCAAAAAATATGAAGTTCCAACTTTAGCGTCACTTAATACAATAATGGTTGACGGAACTGGCATGTGTGGAGCCTGCCGGGTAAGCATCGGCGGAAAAACAAAATTCGTTTGTGTGGATGGACCAGAGTTTGATGCACATTTAGTTGATTTCGACGAAATGCTTATGCGTTTGAGTGGTTACAAAGACATTGAGCGCGAAGAAATGGATAAATTTGAATGTGCTACCGAAACGAATAATTAAGCGTTCAGGGTTTCGTGTGCGGGTCAAATCCTTTCGGAGTTGAGGCACTAAACCCGAAAGAGTTTGGGTGTATAAAATCATAAGAAATTGAACTGATTTTTCAATTTTTCAATTTACAAATCAACGAATTAACTAATATTAAATGAATTATACCGAAGAAAGAGCACTGGAATGGCGCGTTGAATTGCGTAATTCGATGAAAGCCAAAGAAAGAACAGAGATTCCGCGTGTTCACATGCCCGAACTTGATGCAACTTACCGCAGCCACAGCCGCAAAGAAGAAGTAAATTTGGGGTTAACCCCCGAAATGGCACTGCTCGAGGCCAAACGTTGTCTCGATTGTGCAAAACCTTCGTGTATGGCAGGTTGTCCGGTAGGAATAGACATACCCACATTTGTAAAGAAAATAGAGCAAGGCGATTTTGCAGGAGCTGCAAAAACTTTGAAGGAAACTTCGGCTCTTCCGGCAGTTTGTGGACGGGTTTGTCCGCAGGAAAAGCAGTGCGAAGAATTGTGTGTTCACCTGAAAATGAAAAAAGAATCGGTTGCTATTGGTCATCTCGAACGCTTTGCAGCCGATTATGAACGCGAAAGCGGTAATATTTCGATTCCTGAAATAGCTACTCCAAACGGCATTAAAATTGCCACTGTCGGTTCAGGACCAGCAGGTCTTTCGTTCGCGGGCGATATGGCAAAATTAGGTTACGAAGTAACTGTTTTTGAAGCATTGCATGAAATTGGCGGTGTATTGAAATATGGAATTCCTGAATTTCGGCTACCGAATGCCATTGTCGATGTCGAAATTGAAAATCTCAGATCAATGGGTGTTAAATTTATCAACAATTGTATCGTGGGAAAAACCATATCGATTGATGATTTGAAAGATGATGGATTTAAAGGAATTTTTGTTGGTAGCGGTGCCGGATTACCGAAATTTATGAATATTAAAGGCGAAAATTTAGTAGGTGTCATGTCGTCGAACGAATACTTAACCCGTGTAAACCTTATGGATGCAGGCAGCGAGGATTCAGATACACCGGTACTCAAAGGCAAAAAAGTAGCCATTATTGGCGGAGGAAATACAGCCATGGATTCGGTGCGTACAGCTAAACGCTTGGGAGCCGACCGTGCCATGATTGTTTATCGTCGCTCTGAAGAAGAAATGCCAGCACGCATCGAGGAAGTTAAACATGCCAAAGAGGAAGGCATTATTTTTATGACACTCCGCAATCCGATTGAATATATCGGAAACGAACAGGGACGTGTTACTCAAATGACACTTCAGGTTATGAAACTTGGCGAACCTGATGAATCGGGTCGGCGCTCGCCGGTGGAAGTACCCGGCGAAACCGAAATTTTTGAAGTGGATGAAGTGATTGTAAGTGTAGGTGTATCGCCCAATCCGCTTATTCCTCAATCGGTTCAGGGACTCGAAGTAACACGTTGGGGAACCATAGTGGTGAATAACGAAACCATGCAATCGAAAATCCCAATCATTTTTGCAGGAGGCGACATTGTTCGTGGTGGCGCAACCGTTATTCTGGCCATGGGCGATGGTCGGCGCGCAGCCAAATCGATGGACGAATGGATAAAAGGGAATTTGAAATAATTTTTTTTATTTAATATTTCAATCTACTTCTACTTGATTTACTTCAAAGCGGGTTTGTTTATTGAAAAATAATTTGATTACCAATCCCATTTAACTTTTACAAATATATTTCTTCCGGGTTCGAGTCGGTTAATGCCTCGTGTTGTAGATAAATGATTGTAATAATCGGTGTTAAAGATGTTGTCGGCACCGGCAAATAATTGCAAAAATGTCTTGTTTATCTGAAAGGGTACTGATTGAATATTAAAATTGAAAATTACATGTCCGTTTGTCATATTTTCATTGGACGCAACCTCAGCCTGACGGGCAGCTCCAAGCACCGACAATGCAGCTTCAAAGTTTTTATCAAGCCGGTAATTTAATGTGATTAATCCGTGTAACGGTGGAATCTGAGGTAAAAATGTTTGCGCTTTCACATCGATGGCTCTTGTGTATGATGCATTTGCAAGCAGCCAAAACTGTTTTGAAAAAATCCATTTCAATTCAACTTCAGCCCCCGAAAACATCGCTTCGTCAACATTTGTATTGATAAGCGCAGCAACTCCTGAATAAGTTCCGGGTTTTTCAGTTATCAAATCGAATAAATAATTGGTAAATAAATCTACGTTCAATAATAAATTTTTACGCGTAAACGAATAATTTAAATTACAGAAAAATCCTTTTTCGGGTTTCAGCTCCGGATTTCCCACCCGCAAGGTTCCTGCCTGATCTATGTATTTAAACCTTTCTTCGATAGAAGCTACCCGATAAGCGTTTGCCATCGAAAGCACAAACCGGTTTTGCTTTGTCGGTGTGTATTCCATGTCGACATGAGCTGCATACGAAATATCATGATGGGTTGATGGAAAAAACAATATTGTACGGTTAGGGGTCAAATCCGTTCTTACTCCCTTCTTTATTTTGTATTTCACCACTTCTTTAAAAGCTGTGTCGTTGACCGTTTGGATATAATCGAGTCTTACTCCGGCATTGAGCGTTAAATACCGCGGCGAAATAACCCAACTATACTGTGCAAAAACGCCTGCATCAAACATCGATGCTTTAGGTGTGGGTTGTTCTACTACAACAACAGTGTCAGTTGGATAAACAATTTTAAATCTAATGGTTTCTTGTTTTCTAATCCAACTTTCGGCACCCACTTTCAATGTATTATAATCGTTGAAATACCAGTCGGACAACGCTTTCACACCCGAAGTACGATTCAGGCTCGATGGTAAAATTTTTGTTGTTGCATTTACCTGATTTTCAACATCACGACTTATATTTTGCGTAAAAGCTTTTATGCTTAATTTCTTAAAATTATCATTCAACGCTTTAAAAATATATTCGCCACTCAGCTGATTACGCTCCACTCCCTTATAGCGTACCACAGCAGTTGGCGGAAAGGCATTACCGCCCGGAAGACCTACATCCCATGCTTCGAAATGATTATAATTGACCAATAATTCCTGATTATCGCCGTATTTCATACCTCCTTTTAAGCCCCATGATGCATCGTTAAACTGGCTGTTGTTTAATATTCCGGTAGGTGTCATTATGTTTTGTGCTGTCCGGTAACTTCCGTTCACCGATAAATACCAGTCATTATTGGTTATTTGAACATTGGCACCGTTTGTCCACAATTTATTAACCGTGTGAAAACCAGTTGAAATATTTCCATTTGTTTGATGTGATGGTGAATATTGTGGTCGTTCCGAAACAAAATTTATGACTCCACCCATTGCTCCTGAACCGTATAAAACAGAGGCAGCGCCTTTAATGATTTCAATTTTTTCGAGTGAGTTTACATCCACTGTCGAAAGTGCTGCTGCAATATCGGTTGCAGTCAGTAATCGGTCTTCATCGCTCAGAATCAACAATCGTTGTTCCGAAATCCCCCTGACATTGACCGATGTAGCCCAAATTCCATCGCGCGACAATGAAACACCCGTGGAGTACTGCATGGCATCGGCAGGAGTGAAAGCACTGATTTTTTCAATATTAGATTTTGCAATTTCGGTATATGGTAAAATAATCGAATTCGTTTTCAATCCAAAAACAGTTATTTCTTTTATTTGATGGTGTTTAATTGAATCGACAGGATTGATTGCTGGCAGGGTTATTGTTTTAAATATAAAAATCACCGCCATAAAAAGCATATAATTAATTTTATACATAAAGTTGAATTTTAATTTGATGCAAATGTACACAAAAATAAATTTCATTTTGTAACCCTATTACATCACAAAAAATTTAATGACGTTAAAAAAATAGAAATACAAAACAAAATAGAATTTTAGATTTTAAAATATTTCGTTTATTTATATATCAGCTGAAAATAAACAAATACGGATTTACCATAAGTTAAACCATTTTTGATTGAACCCAAAATTCTAAGATTTGCATATTTAACCATAAATTCATATTTTTGTAATCAATATAAAAAAACATTCAATGATAAAGAAAATATCACTTATAATAATTTCTTGTTTTACCTGGGCTTTTTCAATGGCTTGTACCAATTTCCTGGTCGGAAAGAATGCCAGTGTCGATGGTTCAACGCTGATAAGTTATTCGGCCGACTCATATTACCTCTTTGGCGCACTGTATCATTATCCGGCTAAAACTTATCCGGCAGGTTCAATGCTCGATATTTACGAATGGGATACCGGCAAATACCTTGGAAAAATAAAGCAAACTGAAAAAACATATTCTGTGATTGGGAATATTAACGAATTTCAACTAAGTATAGGCGAAACAACTTTTGGAGGTCGCGAAGAGTTGAAAGATACCACAGCAATAATGGATTATGGCAGCTTAATTTACATCACACTTCAGCGTGCCCGTACTGCGCGCGAAGCCATAAAAATAATGACCGACCTTGTTGCAGAGTACGGTTATTACAGTTCCGGCGAATCGTTTTCAATCGCCGATCCGAACGAAGTTTGGATTATGGAAATGATCAGCAAAGGTTCTAATAATAAAGGAGCTGTGTGGGTCGCACAACGCATCCCCGATGACTGTATTTCAGCCCATGCAAACCAGGCACGGATTACAACCTTTCCGTTAGATGATAAAAACAATTGTATTTACTCCGAAGATGTCATTGCTTTTGCCCGCGAAAAGGGTTATTTCAAAGGTAAAAACAAAGAATTCAGCTTCTCTGACATTTATTCTCCGCTCGATTACAGTGCTTTACGAATTTGCGAAGCGAGGGTATGGAGTTTTTTCAGGAAAGCTGATCCTGCCATGGACAAATATATAACTTACGTGAAAGGTGAAACTTTGGAGCGTATGCCCTTGTGGATTAAACCTACCAAAAAATTAAGCGCTCAGGATTTAAAAGATCTTATGCGCGATCAATATGAAGGGACAGCATTTGACATGACTAAAGGATATGCTGCCGGATCTTTTGGTTCAAAACTTCGACACAGTCCGCTCGTGTTTAAAGTTGATTCGGTTGAATACATGCACGAAAGACCAATTGCAACACAGCAAAGCGGTTTTGTTTTTGTAGCTCAAATGCGAAGCTGGTTGCCCGATCATATTGGCGGAATTTTATGGTTTGGCGTGGACGATGCGGCAAGCAATATTTACGTTCCTATGTATTGCGGTATTACTCAGATTCCTGAATGTTTCAGCATTAAAAATGGCAGTTTACTTGAATATTCCTCTACATCTGCTTTCTGGACTTACAATTGGGTGGCTAATTTTGCCTATAGTAAATATTCGTTCATGATGCCCGATATTAAGAAAGTTCAGTCGAAATGGGAAACTGACTTCAATCTTCTTGTTCCTGCCATCGACAAAGTGGCGGTAAGCATGAGCAAAGATGACGCAAAGGTTTTTCTGACAAATTTCAGTGTAACACAAGCCGAAAACTCAACGACAGCCTGGAAAAAATTAGGAGAATATTTGCTTGTGAAGTACATGGATGGAAATATCAAAAAAGAAAAAGATGGAAAATTTTTGCAAAATGAATTTCACATTCCACCCAGTATTATCCGCGCCGGCTATCCCGAAGAATTTCTTCGCGGAATGGTTAAACAAAATCCGGGATTAAAAGCTAAAACCGCCGAAGAACTTAAAAACAGAAATTAAGAAATAAAAAAACTGCTTCACGGCAGTTTTTTTTTGTATACCTTGGCAACTTCGGGTTTATTCTGACTAACGATTTTTGCTAAGGGATTTGATGTTGTACGGTATGTTCCCTATGCTGGTGCAGGTCTGTGACCTGTACACATCCAGCTTTCGAAGAAAAATCTATTCAAATTTGTTAATTTGCAAATATAGATACAAATATTTTATTAAGTGTTACTTATAGTCTTTGATTTATAGTCAACAAAGTTGCAATTTTGCAAAATGGAAATCAAAGAAAAAATAGGACAAAGAATTAAAGAATTGCGTGAAATTACATCAATGTCGCAAAAGGATTTGGCTTATTCTGCTGATTTAGATAGAAGCTATATAGCTTCTGTTGAAAATGGCAGCAGAAATATTTCAATAATAAATATTGAGAAAATTGCTATTGCACTTAATGTAAATTTAAAACAGTTTTTTAATAATGAAAAATTTGATGTCAATTCAACTAGCAGTAAATAATTTTAAAGGATTAATTGAGAGTTCAATTATTGAAGGAGGTAACAAAGCTAAAACAGCGATAATACGTTCATCAAAACCTATTCTTAATATCCACGAAGCTGTTAAAATTCAGTTGGTTTTGTCTGGAGTAAATAAGGAATTGATATTTCCACCATTAAGCAAAAGGAAACCAGAATTAAAATTAGCCGGTGGATTGAAGCAAAAAGACCAAGATGTTTGTGTTGCACCAAATTACACGAATCATCAATCGGAAATGCTTACAATAGGTCTGTTAAAAGGAACGATGGATAAATATGGTGAGGAATACACGAAAAGAACATTGACCATAAATGTTAGGAGTCAAATAAGTAGTATTCAAAAAAACTTTGATACTCTTTATGAAAGAACAATTTCTGAAGCTCAAAATTTACACGATAGATGCCCTGAGATGGTTTTGGGTGAGGTTTATTTAATAGCAGTTCCAGAGTATAATGATAAAGAATTTGGAAATAATAAGTGTGTATTCAAAAGAATAAGTCCTAAGATAGTTGAGAAGTATATAAAATCATTTCAGGCAATAACTAATAGAACAGAACTTGATAAGTTTTTTTATCAATATGAAGCAACTTGTTTACTTATTGTTGATTTCAGTAGAAAAGTTCCTAAAATTTATCATTCTACAAGTGAGCTTATTGCAGATGGTTTGTTACCCGAAGACACGTCAGTTAAATATGAAGGTTTAGAATGGTCTAATTTTTCTAAAAAGTTATTGAAAATCTATTCTGAAAGATTTGGTACTGGAATATTGAGCTGATATTTGTCAACCAAGAACTCATCAATTTCTTGTCTGTCGTCCATTTTACTTAAAATATAGATTTCTTCATTTGAAAATTCAGGAATTGTAAAATTTTCGATAAAATTCTTTTGATAGCAAGGGTATCCACCTTCAATTGCTATACTGGTTTTACTTACATAATAGTGCATTACAATGGAATTTAGAACTTTCTGAACGACATCAATATTCTCTAAAAGTGAAATTGGATTACTTGGTTCATCAAAAAGAGACATATTACTATTTTGCTCTCTAAAAAAAAGTCCATAACCATTTGTGAAAAAGGCATCTTCCTCTTCAACTTTTAAAAATCGTGGAAACTGGCTAAAAGTAGGATTTAATATTTTCTTTCCTAATTTATTTAAGCCCTGAGTTCTTCCCCATACGAAAAAAGGTTCATAGATAACTTTCCCTTTATCTCTTGCCAATAAACTGTCTTTTTCTGATAATAAATACACATAACATTTCGGATATTTCTCTTTAAATTGCAACTCCGAAATAGGGGTAGCTATTCCTTTACCGATTTTATAAGGGCATATAATCCTTTTTGTATTGCTTTCAATTTCTTTCTGAGATTTAAAATTTGAAATTTTATAAACAGATTTCGTTATTTCTTTTTCTATTTCGAAAGTCCCATTTTCTGTGCTTTTTATAAAACATCCATTTCTTTCTACACTTCCGTCCACAAAGAAAACATCATCCTTTAAAGTTGCAATGCCAACACAAATGTCAAACATTTTTCCAATTGGTGAACCAATCGTTTCAATCCGTTTTATGTTTTTTTGTTCATCGGCTTTTAATAATCGCCATTTTTTATAATCTAAATTCTTAAAATAATTTAGAGAACCATTAGCGATAGTTAAAAAATCTTCGGGTTTGTATCCTTCCTTTATTCTGTCAAATGTAAGTGCCTCGTTTTCTTGTTTGTTTAGAAACGTCAAAGCTGTATAAGTTTGAGCATCAAAAACTTTATTGTGGCTAAAATCTATAATGCGGGTAACGCATTTTTTTTGTTGGAAGTACTTGCGAATAGAAACTCCCGCTAAGGAGGTGAAATAATTGTTGGGTGTAATGAAACCAAGTTTACCATTTGAGTTAAGTAGTTTATATCCTAATTCAAAAAATGCGAAGTACAAATTAAAACTACCATTATCAACAGTTGTCCAATTTTTTGCCAAGTATTTTCTGTTTTCGTCTGAAAGGTCTTGGAATTTTACATAGGGAGGATTTCCTACAACATTATCAAACTCAATTGTCCAATTTGCTTTTAAACTATCCTGAGTATATAGGTTAAAATCATTTTCTTCAACATTTTCTCCATTCTGAAGCGCAAAAATTATCAAAAGTAATTTTGCTCTGTGAATGTTATATTCTAATATATCAGAACCGTAGATGTTTTCTTTAATTGTTTCTTGAATCGGTTTATTAAAGTTTGCTTTATAATATTCAGCAATTCCGATCAAGAAAGCACCGCATCCACAACTTGGATCAAGGTTTTTAGCTTTATTTGTAGGTTTTACTTCATTAATTATAAAATCTACAATATAAGTTGGAGTAAAGAATGCCCCATTAAATTTTCTGTCTTGTTGAGGGATTAATAATTCAAGATAATTTTCGAGGTCTTTTAAAGTAAGTATGTCTAAATTAAAAATATCAAAATAAAGTGATGTATTTTGTTGGAAATTTCCTAAATATTTAAACAAAATAATATTTGCTGAATAATCCAGTTTATTAGATGTTAGATAATGATATATCAAATGCATCTCAATTTCATTGAGATTGTATGATTTGAGAATTTCATTAAATATCCCTTTTTTCATTTTCTTTTCGTGTTGACTTTAAGCAACAAAGATAGTAATTTAATTGAATATATAACGAAATTTCTTTGAATAAAGTTTGAAAAAATATATTAAAATTTTCGTAAGTTCAGTTTGTTTGTATGTAGAATTTCTGTTTCCTTTTTCATTATGGAACCTAACCCCGACTGGCGTGGGAGAAAAAAATTAAAAAAAGCTGCTTCACAGCAGCTTTTTTTATTTCAATTCCTTTGCACCTCTTACTTCCGACGAAACCTCATTCAGCCATCCGGCTTGTTGAAATACTCCGGTTTGGACTTTGATAAATCGAATATCAGAAAGATTTACTAATTTGCCATCTATATCGACTGCATTAGAAATATCAAGTTTATTCGATCCTAAAGCAGCATCATAATCAGTTCCAAAATTATTTTCGGCATAACCCCACTTAAATCTGTCAATTGGAACCGTCCAGTAAGGAGTGCCATTGATTGGATTATTGTCATAAGCATCCGGCAAACGCGTACCATGCAACGTAATACTGTCGGTTGTAACCGATTTCGACCACCAACCCGATGTATATTTTGCTCCGTAACCCGAAATAAGTTCTCCTTGTTTGTTGTCACTATCGAGCCAGGTAATGTTTGCCGAATCGGTTTTAGCTTTATAGTAACGCACCCAATAATTTTGTTTTGAATTACCGTACTGATTTCCTTTCAACTCATACCATGTTTCATTCGGGAGTCCGTCACCATTAACATCCTGCATAACATATACCACCGCAGGTTCGGGTACTGCTCCTTTAAGCGAATAAACTTCAAAATCAAACCCTTCGTGATTCAAAATATTGTGGTCGAACCCTGCAATAACATATCCGCCAAAACCGCCCAGATACAACCAACCGGAATGTAAGGCAGGATTACCTTTAAAATACTGAATGTTTGTTGAGTTTACTAATTGAGCATGTTGCCCCGGCGCATAAACGTACTCAAATACATCAGTTATATAATCAGATGGCTTATGAATATCCGGATTTGTACATGAAACGAAAAACAGGATAAACAAAGTATATTGAACAATAAATTTTGAATGTTTTTCTGAATTTATCATTAGCAGTAATCGTTAATTAAAAATAAACATCCGAAAGAACTAACCATCGGACATTAAAAAAATAATCTGTATTATTCCACAACCGTTATCCAACCATGATTATCAGCTTCGTCGCCATACTGAATAGCCCTTAGTTTATGATACAATTTATCACAAATTGGACCTGGTTTCCCATCGTGCGAAAAAATGTAGCTTTTCTTTTCATCGAAATCGTGAATTCGTTCAATAGGACTTAAAACCGCAGCAGTTCCGCAAGCTCCGGCTTCATCAAAAGTATCAAGCTCTTCGACCGGCACTTGGCGCTGTTCAACCTTCAAACCCAACTCTGCAGCCAACACCATCAAACTTCTATTGGTAATAGAAGGCAGTATTGAAGCCGATTGAGGAGTAATATACGTATTATTTTTAATTCCGAAGAAATTGGCAGCACCGCATTCATCAATGTATTTTTTTTCTTTTGCATCGAGATAAAATATGTTGGAATAGCCCATTTCGTGTGCCCGCTGACCTGCGACCAAACTGGCAGCATAATTACCACCTACTTTATATTTTCCCATCCCAAGAGGAGCTGAGCGGTCATATTCGCGCATGATAACAAATGGAGTGGTTTGAAATCCTCCTTTGAAATAGGGACCGACCGGTGTAACAAAAATAATAAACATATATTCGGTAGCAGGTTTCACTCCAATTTGAGCACCCGACCCTATAAGTAAAGGACGAACATACAACGATGCTCCTGACTCGTAAGGCGGTACAAATCTTTCGTTTAGCTTAACGGCTTTGATTACAGCTTGTTCAAATTTTTCGACCGGAAGTTTTGCCATGAGGATACCACTACATGAATCCTGCATACGCTTGGCATTTTCATCCATTCTGAAAATTCGGATTTTTCCATCTTGTCCCCTGTAAGCTTTTAAACCTTCGAAAGCCTCCTGTCCGTAATGCAAACTGGTTGCAGCGATATGCAATGAGATATATTCGGTGTCATGAACTTCAAGTTCGCCCCATTGACCGTTACTGTATGTACAACGGATGTTAAAATCGGTTTTTATGTAACCGAATCCCAGATTTGCCCAATCTATTTGTTCCATAATATTTTTGTTTTGTTTTTTTATTTTCACAATTAACTCATGTATTTCTGTCATTTATCGTTAATTAATTGTGGATTATCAACTGGCTTTCATTTCCCATATTAAACAATAAATCGATAATACTTAAATTCGAAATAAACCCGAATTTTTGCTCAAAAACCTGATAGTAAGGTTTTAAAATACAATTTGCATTGTTTTTTGGGTGAATGCTATTGCGGAAATCTAATATATGATTATCACCAATTAATTCAAAATTTCGGGTAAATTCAATTTTTGGTTCTATATCAAGCAATTCGAATACTTTCAACTGAATTTCCATATTGAAATCCCACAAATATTTCCATTTTATTTCATAAAATGGTTGTAAATCGTCTTTGTAATATTCAAAAAACGGGCTTGAATTATAAGCTGTTTCAATGGAACGCCAATGATGCGTTTGCCAGTTGCTGTGCTCCGAAATTCTAACATCTTGAATCAACTCCTTCCCGGTTTTTTCAACCGGAATACTTAAATCCAATATTCCGTTTGGTGTTGCAATACGGCATCTGTTCCGGTAACTTTGCTTTACGTAATGCTCGTGTTGTTCAATAAATATTTTATCAGCACAATTTAATGCCACATAATATTCAACCGTACCAAGATAAGCAGTTGACAGACAAATTAACCCCCAACCCCCTGAAGGGGGCTTATGCTGTTGCATAATTATAAGTAACTTAATATTTATATGTAAATTTCTTAATTCAACGCTTGATGTTCCCTTTAGGGGATTTAGGGGTTATCACCTCTCTGCATTTTTAAAGAATCTGTTAAAACGGATTTTTCCATCAAACCAGCCTTTGTCTTTTTCGAGTGATAACCAAACCAAAACCGGACGACCAACCACGTGATCTTCGGGAACAAAGCCCCAAAAACGCGAGTCGGCAGATTTATGACGGTTATCGCCCATCATCCAGTAATAATCCATCTTAAACTGATAAGTGGTTGCAGGTTGTCCATTTAAATAAAATGTATTGTCTTTTAACTCCAATTTATTGTTTTCGTAAACACGTATAATTCGCTCGTAAATTGGGAAATTATATTTGTTTAAAGCAAGTTTACTACCTTTTTTAGGAATAAATAAAGGACCGTAATTATCTCTTGTCCAACTCTTTTTACCACCAAGCGGAAAAACTTCGCCTCCACGCCATGCGGGTTCTATTTTTATTTTAGTAACTCCTGATACGTTTTTCAACTTTTCATACGCTTCTTCAGTTAGCGGGAAATGATAAACCGGCAAATTCGGATCAAGTTCCAATGCTTTTATTTCCTCCATACGTTGCGTATTATCGAGTAAATCCCTGTCATCCATGCTGATTCCTAATTTATCCAAAATACTTTTTGTCAATTGAGCACCATTGGTCTGCACATAATAATTATACTGTATTCCGGGTATTTTTTCCTGCTTTTCATTATTTATAAATATCTGATTATCTTTTATTTCGAACCAGTCGCCGGCAATCGCCACACATCGCTTCACATAATTCTCCCGTCGATCGACAGGACGGTAAACGATTTCGCCAAAAATATCGGTGCGATTACGAACCACCTCTTTGCCATAATAATAGCACAAGGTATAGTAATCGGGGTTTTCCTGTTTTACACAAACGGTATCGCCTGTTGGGAAGTTAAAAACCACAATATCATTGCGTTCAATAGTATCGAAACCTTTCAATCTTTTGTACTCCCATTGGGGTTTTTCGCTAAACGATTTTGTATTAATTACAGGAAAAGTATGCTGTACCAATGGAAATGAAAGTGGTGTGTTGGGAACACGCGGTCCGTAACTGGCTTTGCTTACGAACAGAAAATCGCCTACAAGCAATGTTTTTTCGAGAGAAGAAGACGGAATCTGATAGTTTTGAAAAAGAAATACATTGATAAAGTACACAGCCACTAAAGCAAATACAATAGCATCGACCCACCCCATTACAGATAATAATGTTTTATTTTTCAGCTTTCGCCACCAAGTCCATGGGACTAAATTTGTTACAAAAACGTCGAAAACGAATGGCAATAAAAGTAGCCACCAGTAATTACCTACCCAAACGATAAACAATATATAAACTACACACCACAGAATGGCTTTAATCCATTGTTTCAGAGGTTTCTTGAAAAGGGATTTTTTTTTTTCGGTTGTCATATTTTTTTTTGATTATTTGTTACATGAGTAATATTTGTTTTGGTTGTTTAAGGAAACTGCTTATCCCTTTCGATCAAGTTGAAGAAAATTTAACCACATTAGGCACAATAGAGATAGTACTTATAGCTTTATTATCAAGTCTTACATTTTAAAATACCGATAGGTATTTATCTATTGTGCTCTTTATTAATTATTTATATTTTCTATTGTGCCTAATATGGTTTAAAGTATTTTATTAATTCCATATTTCAAATTGATGGCAGCAAATAAGAATAGTTAATATGTTTTTAACCTTTACTAAAGCAGATAAGCAGTTTAAGGAAATTCAGATTACAGCGATACAATCTTCAAATATCTGATTTTAAATTAATTCACATTAAAAAAAAGTTCGATTATTCTTTTTATAATTAGTCACCAAAGTTTTTCTGTCAATGAATTACACAAATTCAATCGAAAAAAAGAAATAATTCGTTTAATTAGTGCAATTGGTTGATAATGCTTTTTTTTCTGTCAACGAATTACCCAAATGGACACGAAAAATAAAATTTAAAATTTCAACAAATCTTCCATTCCCAGCAACCCTTTTTTTCCGGCTGTAAACTCAGCTGCCACAACTGCACCGAGTGCAAATCCTTCGCGACTTTTGGCATCGTGTGTAATTTCAATCGTATCTACAGCCGATTCGTAACGAATGGTATGAATTCCGGAAACTTCTCCTCTACGAATGGATTTAATTGCCAATTCTTCGGGTTTTGTTCCGTTCTCTTTGACCCATAGTTTCTTTCTGTCGAGATTTTCAAAAATTCCTTCTGCTAATGTAATTGCCGTTCCGCTCGGCGCATCAAGTTTCTGTGTATGATGCACTTCGGTCATTTCAACATGATACTCCGGAAACTGATTCATAATTTTGGCGAGGTATTTATTCGCTGCCATAAAAATATTGACCCCCAAACTGAAATTTGATGACCAGAACAAGGTGTTTCCACCTGTTTCAATTTCATTTTTTAGTTCCGATACGTTTTTTATCCATCCAGTTGTTCCCGAAACAACGGGCACACCTGCTCCAAATGCATAACGAATATTTTCGAGTGCCACTTTAGGAGTGGTGAATTCGATAGCAACATCAGCTTTATGAAATGCCTCCGAATCGAAATCTTCAATATTCTCAATGTCAATTACCGACACAATTTCGTGTCCGCGCTCATGAGCAATTCGTTCAATGATTTTGCCCATTTTTCCGTATCCTATCAATGCTATTTTCATAAGACCCCTAACCCCTAAAAGGGGATATTTTTTTTTAAAAATTTAATTATAAACGACCCTAATCTTATTCCCCTTTAGGGGTTAGGGGTGGTATTTTATTAATACTGCCCAGTTCCCAACAGCACTAATGTACAAGATTCTTCGGCTTCAATTCCGTTCTTTTGGAGCATCGATTCGAACTCCACGTTTTCGGTTCCCGGATTAAAAATCACGCGTTTGGGTTTCAACGATAAAATGTAATCGTAATATTCCGGTTGGCGTTGTGGTCCTACATAAAGCGTCACAGTATCTAAATTTTCATACTGCTTTCTTTGTGTATCAATAGTTTTATCGAAAATTGCGTCAGGACGTAGTCCCAACAATTCGATCTCGTGTCCGTGAGCTAATAAACGTTCGGCTGCTTTGTAAGCATAACGATCAGGATTATTACTTGCTCCTATAATTAATGTTTTTTTCATGTAAAATGGTAAATAGCAAATGGTTTGTTAATAAATGTATCAACATCCTGCAAAAAAATCAAAACATTCAAAAATCTCTTCATTCGTTGCAGTTTGATTAATTTGTATCACACCTATATCGGATAATAACGTAAAATTTATTGCATCATTTTCGTTCTTTTTATCGTGCGTCATCAGCTCGTAAAGCGATTCGTAATCGGAGCAGTCAATTGCAAACATACCGTAATGTTCTTTGACTAAATACCTTAACTTCATCAAGTCATCTTTAGGGAAATTAAATTTCATGTACGATAAATACAACTCGCACAACAGCCCCCACATTACTGCATAGCCGTGCAAAACAGGTTTTTGAATTTTATATGAATAACTTTCGAATGCATGACCGAAAGTATGTCCCAGGTTCAAGGCTTTTCTGATATTGCTTTCAAAAGGATCCTGATCTACAATTCGTTCTTTGATATTTATACTATTTTCGACTAATTTGCGTAACTTCTCTAAATTGATTTTATGGAGATCAAAACTGAGTATATTACTCCATTCCTCGTGCGAATCAATAAGTGCATGTTTCACTATTTCGGCAAAACCTGAACGTATATTCTTATCATCCAGCGTTTTGAAAAAATCAACATGAATCAACACGGCGCTTGCTGGAGCAAAAACACCGATTTCATTTTTCAACCCCATAAAGTTAATCCCTGTTTTACCGCCGGTAGCAGCATCGACAGCACCCAACAAAGTGGTGGAAATGTTGATATATTGTATACCACGCTTGAAAGTTGATGCGGCAAAACCGCCGATATCGGTTATCATTCCACCACCCAGATTGATCATTAGCGATTTTCGATTGGCTTTGTTTTCGCTCAGGTATTTCCATATTACCACAGCCGATTCGATATTTTTGTTTTCATCGCCCGATGGAATGGTAATTACATGACATCCATTCAGTTTCTCAGATTTTAATACTTCAGGTAAACATAGTTGCTGAGTTACTTCGTCAACCAACACATAAATATTTTTGGGTATAAACTCTCCGATTACATTGTCAAGTTCGGAAATAAAATTATTACAAATAGAGGTAACCGGTTGATTCATTATTATTACAATTATCTTGCAAAGATACTTTTTTCTTTAAAATTTCGGATATAATAATAATTAAACTGTACGAAAAAATAAATGATTTGAGTATTTGAGTTTTTATTGTTAAATAAGTTGAAAATATTTTGATTATATGAATATATGTTCATATATTTGCAGAAAATTTCTGAAATGAATAGTATTGAAGATATTAAAAAAATGGAAGAAGCTGCTTATACACTCAAAGCAATTTCGAATGGTACGCGCCTTAGTGTTATCTCGTTGCTTTCGGAAACCGAAGAAATGAATGTAACACAGTTAGTGGATCATTTGCAATGCGAACAATCTCTTTTATCGCACCACCTTACCGACATGCGTGCAAAAGGAATACTGAATTGCCGGCGTACAGGGAAAAACTGTTTTTATTCACTGAAAAACAAACAGATAATACAAATTATTGAATGTATAAGGACTTGTAATTGTACCGAATAATTTTTTTGAACCAATATATGAATATATGTTCGACTGTACATAATAAAAATTAAAATTATGATTAAAGTATTTTTTGTAAAACATTATTTGAAAATAATCGGAGCCACAGCAGGAGCAATAGGCGGATATTTGTATTACTATTTCGTGGGTTGTCAGAGCGGTGGTTGTCCCATTACTTCCAATCCATATATAAGCATTGTTTACGGCGCTTTGATGGGCTATTTACTTTTCGACATGTTTAAAAAGAAAGAAAACCAAGCAGATGGAAAAAATTAAAAAATATTTCGCTATTTGGGATTTTGCACGGATTTTTAAAATGGTAATAGGAGTTGCCTTATTGATAGGCTATTTTTCGACCCAAGAAAGCATGTATATTGCAGGTGCAATTTTCTTTTCCGCTCAGGCAATTTTCAATATCGGATGTCCGGGTGGCACCTGTGCTACAAATGTACCGAAGGAAAGCGAAAAGAAGGTGATGGAATTTGAAAAATACGATCCTGCAAAAAAAGAACCCAATGTATAGTACTTTTTTTGTTTCTAAATCGCAATGTATGACCTGCGACAACCAAGTTCTGAAGACACTCGGAACATTGCGTGGAGTTTTCGGAGCCGAAATGGAGAGAATTGAAGGACGAATAACTGTTAACCATACCGATGAAGTAAGTCGTGAGCAAATTTCAGAAACGCTCAACTCGCTTGGATGGAAAGAAATTACACAAGAAAAAAATAACGATGACACCGAACCATCTATTTGGGGATGTGCACTTTAATTTTAAGTATTAAGAGATTTACGATTTCAAACATAATCAGACCAATTAAAACTTCAAACAAACAAACAAATAAAATACAATTTAATAATTTCAACAGATGAAAAAAATAATCGGAGCGTCATTTATGCTCATCATCATTGCATTTACTGCATGTGCCGGTAAATCGAAAGAAAATAACAACGAAGTAAAAACTACAACAAACGAAGTAAAAAAAATGGGAACAATTCATTTAACCAAAGCAGAATTTTTATCAAAAGTAGCCAATTACGAATCCAATCCTACCGAATGGAAGTATCTGGGCGACAAACCTTGTATTATCGATTTTTATGCCGATTGGTGTGCGCCCTGTAAAACCATTGCCCCTATCCTTGAGGATTTAGCAAAAGAATATGACGGACAGATTTACATTTATAAAATCAATACCGAAAAAGAGCAGGAATTAGCCGCAGCTTTTGGTATTCGCAGTATTCCAACCATACTTTTCTGCCCAATGGGCGAAAACCCGCAAATGGCACAAGGTGCATTACCAAAAGATGCTTTCAAAAAGGCAATAGAAGAAGTTTTACTGAAAAAGAAATAATTTTTCGGTCAACTTTACCCCGAAAAATACTGATTTCAAGTTGAAATCAGAAGTAAAAAAATGCAGCGATAAATACATTCATGTTTTTATCGCTGCTATTGCATTAAAGGACTATCGGGTTTTGCACCCAAAGGTAATGTTATTTCCAAAAAACCAATTCTGTTGACGTAAATTGCAAATGCAGATCAGTGAATTATCAAAAAGAAAAATAAGGGAATAAGGTAAGATTTCATTATTTATTTTTTTTTCTCTACTAAGTTGAAAAAAAATGAAAACAAAGTTTTTTTTAATTCACATATAATACATTATTGTGTGGAGTTTATCGTAATATAAAAAAAATACTGCTTATCTGCTTAGGTCAAGTTGAATAAAATTGTATGATTATTAATCTTTGAATAAAGCAAAATAGTTATTTAATTGTCATCTTCTGACCCCACAAACCCCCAAATGGGGTTTAAGACGCAGTATTTTTGAAAATATTAAAGAACTGCTATGGTTGAAATATATCAATACTTGTCAAAATCCCCCTTTGGGGGTTTGGGGTCAAAAAAAACAACTGTAAACTCCAATAGCTAAAATGCTGATTATCAAAACAAATGAAGATAATGTTAATTTTTGCGAAAAAACGAATGAATCAAGTAGTTTTGTCTTGAATTTTCTGATTATTCCATAACAAAACAAAGCAGTAAAAACGCCTAAAATAATACCACCTATAATATCGCCCGGATAATGAACGCCCAAATAAATTCGTGAATAAGCTGTTATGGCAGCCCAACTGAAAACGATAAATGTATACGTTTTATTTCGGAAAATAAGCGAACTCAACAAAGCAAAACCAAAAGTATTGGCGGCATGTGACGAAACAAATCCAAATTTACCGCCTTTGTATCCATTCACTATATGAATAACACAGTCTAAACTTGTATCCTGTGAAGGGCGCAATCGTTGAACAGTATCTTTAATAAGTGAGGATGAGATTTGATCGGTGAGTACAACGCACAATACCAAAGCAAGAATTAACCAGACCGATTCATTTTTTTTGTATTTGTAAATCTCAAAAATCACGGCCAAATAAAAAGGAATCCAAACCCACTTTGAGCTGAAAACGAACATAAACTTATCGAAATAAGCATTGTGGAGACCGTTGATTAATAAAAATAAATGTGTGTCCCACGATAAAATTAATTCGAGTAAGTTCATAAAGAGTTTGTAAAGCTATAAAGTTTATAAAGCAACAAAGTTAAATAGTTAATATACAACAACATAAACAGTCGAAATGACTATGATTGTTCGTTGAGTTAGTAATTCCGATTATCGGTTTGATTACAATCAAATTCTCTCAATTTCTTCGAGCTGAACCCATCCAATTTCACCATTACCTATTTTAATTTCGACCCAATTGCCCAAAGTACTTTTTATTTTAACTTTTGTTCCTTCGTGCAATTGAAACAAATCGGTTCCACTTTTATCGGGTGAGCTTTTTGCAACAACTACACCCGACATGATAATAGCATCGCGATGATTTACTAACTGATCTTTACGAACACCCGAAAAAACGAGGGATACAATACAAAATGACAAAAAAACAGTACTGAAATAAAATGAAGTTTTACGTGCTGAACGGCTATTGGCAAACAAAAAAATGAAACAGGCTATTATACTCAGAAGCAACATTATAACACTGAAATACAACCAGTTATTTGAAGACATTAATTTTACAATAAAATTCATCCAGTTCATAATAAAGAAATCGGGCGAATATACAATATTATCAATAACTTTTGCCTGTGCCATTGATAAATTAATTTTTGCATCTTCGAAATCGGGAGATAACCGTAATGCCCTTTCGTAATTTAAAATTGAACGATTAGTTTCATTGAGTTTGTAATAGGCATTGCCAAGGTTATAATAAACCTCGGGAGCAATTCCTTGTTTTTCAAGAATAATTTCATATTGCAGGGCTGCAGCAGTATAGTCACCTTTGCTGTACAAATTGTTTGCCGATTTTAGTGTAACATCCTGAGCCAAAACGGACACACTAAAACAAAAAAATAAAAATATATTTGCAAATCGTTTTATCATAAGACTTTTTTATATTTTGTGATTTACATTTTTTTTATCGATTCTTCCAACTCACTGATAACCTGTACTGTTTCGTCATACAAATTGCCCATTTCCTGTTGTCCGGTATTTGGGGCGTATCGTGCAAACTCGCAAGTATTCAGCACGTTCATTACTTTTTGAATTGCTTCGGGCACTACTCCTCTGCTTTCAAGTTCAGTTTCCACATTGCTTTTGTTAAGCGAAGAAACGGGTATCGTTAGTTTATCGCTTAAATAGGTCCACACTGATTTAAGAACTTCTTCGTAAAAAATGTCTTTTTTCCCTTCGTTCAATAGTTTCAGGGCTTGTTTCAACCGCTTAGTGGCGATGCGGTTTGCTTTTTTGTTTTTCACAAAGTCAATATTGGCATTTTCCTGTACATTTTTTCGGAAAAGAATAAACAAAACAAGCGAAATAAAAAGCGGTACTATATATAAAAGCCATCCAAAAGTGGTACCAAAAACATAGTCATCGTTTTTTCTCAATGTTACATCTTTAGTAATAATATATCTGATGTCTTTTCCTAACTGTTTTACATCTTGTTTATTGACATAATTATAAACAACCTTTTGACTTTCGGTTCCATCTCCCTTCAAAACATTGATTTTATAAACCGGTGTAAACAACGATTTATAAGTTTTTGTCTGAATATCAAAATACGAAAATTCGGATGAAGGAATTTCATATTTACCCGGATGACGAGGAATAAACATATATTCAACCGTTTTGATGCCGGCTATTCCCGAAGTTGTGGTCTTGAAATTATTGATTACTTTCGGATCATACACCTCGAATCCATCCGGAAATTTAATCTCAGGATTTTTTATCAGTTTCATATTTCCGTTACCCGAGATATTTATTTTCAGTGTAACTGCATCATTAACTTTAACTTGTTCGGACGAAATTGAAGCATTTAATGTAAAATTACCCACTGTTCCGTTAAATCCGGCAGGTTTGCCCGAAAGTGGCAGTGTATTTACATTTATTTTGGTTGCAGGGGCAATAATATCCTTTGATACATTGGTGTACGAATCGAAAAAGTCATCGAAAATGCTGCGTACAGCCGCACGGTTCTGTACCCTGATAACCGCTTCGAAATTGGCTCGTTCGATAAGAATTTCGCCCGATTGCTGCGGATAAAGCAAAACCTGATACAATACAACAGTACCATAATTTTTTCCGTTATAATTTTCGTACGAAAACTGTTTGTTTTGTGCCTGTTCCAAATCCTGTTTCAGAAAACCTTTAAAATCGGGCATTTTTCTATTATTCACACTTACCACATCAACTAATGTGTAAAGTTTATAAGTAATAAGTATTCCTTCATTTTGGTAAACATCGGCTTTTGAGACACTTGTACGAATAAATACATTTTCGTTTGAAATATTCTGACCCTGGGTTGATGAACCCGATTGAGTTCCCTGATTTGATTTTGGAGCAGCGTTGTCATCGGCAGGTAAAACCTTTATCGAGATTCCATTAGAAGTATACTTATTTCCATCAACAATTATGCTTGCCGATGGTATTGTAAACGTACCGGTTTTTGGTGCTTGCAGTGTATATGTATATGTTATTGCCACCGAAGATGTTGCTTTTCCATTAATGATCTGATAACTTGAACTTCTCGACTCAAAAGGTCCGGCTAAAATATCAAAATTGTTTAATTCGGGAACTCTCAAATCCTTTCCGGTTGCATTTACAGTATAAACTAACTGAAAAGGTTTGTCCAAAATAACTGTTGAAGGTGCAGATGCCGAAAAACGAACCTGTTCTTCAGCATTAACATTGACTATACCAATCAACAATAATATAAATAATACGCTATGTTTCATTTTTTATAAAACTTATAATTTTTGGTTTATTCCCACTTTCAAACTTTCTTTTTTGCAATAAGGGTTTACCAATCCTTTTCAGCACTTTTTTTATTTTTGGCTGCCTGTTTTTTGGCTTTTTCCATTGTGTTCTTTTCGTCTTGTTGCAATGCTTCGAGTATTTGCTGGGCATTTTCTTTCGACATTTGAGGTTGCTGTGGTTGCTGTTCCTGATTTTTTTGCTCCTGCTCCTTTTTTTGTTGTTCTTTTTTATCCTCTTTGTTTTGTTCCTTGTTTTGTTGCTGTTTTTTAAGCATTGATTGTGCATAAGCTAAATTATAACGAGTATCATCATCTTTAGGATTTGCTTTCAATGCGTTTTTGTAAGCAGCAATACTTTCTTCAATTTTTTTGTCGGTCAACAATGCATTTCCGGTATTATGAAGTGCTGCAGCAAGTTTCATTTTATCGGACGGTTGTAATGCTACCGAGTTTTTATATTGTTCGAGCGCATCAGCGTATTTTTTTTGCTTAAACAATGCATTACCCAGATTATAATTAGCCTCAAAAGATGCAGGATTCTTAAGTAATCCCTTGCGGTAAGCGATTTCGGCTTCGGTAAATTTGCTCGATTTATATAACTTGTTACCAGCTCTTACATCATCACTTTCCTTTTGGGCAGTAACAGTAAAATACAATGTTAGATATAAAATAATGGTTACTGTTCGTTTCATTTCAATACTGTGAGTTTCAAATAAAAATCTTGTTAAATAAATCAATTAGGACATTTTATTTTTTATTATCTTATCTTTTAAATCAAAAATATTTAATCTGCTTAACCGTTTATTTCTTCTGTCGAAAATAAATGTATCCATGATTAGAAGTAAAAGTGCAATCAATGCAAATGATTGATATTGTTCGTTATAATCTGAAAACACCTGAGTTTGAATGTCTGACTTTGCTAATTTATCAAGTTCTTTGCTAATAAATTTATAAGCTCCGTTCGTATTATCCGCCCTTACATAAACTCCTTTGCCGGCAACGGCAATATCCTGACACATTTTTTCATTCAATTTTGACACAACTACATTTCCTTCTTTGTCTTTCCAGAAACTCATGGTTCCTTCTACAGGAATAGGAGCTCCATCAGGCTTTCCCATACCAATTACATTCAACTTGATACCGTTTTCGGCTGCTAATTTTGCGGCGCCTACTGCATCGTCTTCATGATTTTCGCCATCAGTTATAACAATGATTGCTCGTTGAACTTCACTTTTAACTCCGAACGACTTAATAGCCAGGTCAATGGCTGAACCTATGGCGGTGCCCTGCCGCGGCACTGATTTGGGCGAAATGGTTGACAAAAACATTTTTGCAGATACATAATCGGCTGTAATTGGCAATTGTGTATAAGCATCTCCGGCAAAAACTATCAGCCCTATTTTATCATTAGTCATATCATCTACCAATTTTGACAAAACCTGTTTAGCCTTTTCGAGGCGGTTGGGTTGAACATCTTGAGCCATCATCGAATTTGACACATCCAAAGCTATCATAACCTCGATGCCCTTCCGCCTGGTCTCTTCCATTTTTGTGCCAAATTGCGGTTGTGCCAATACAATTATAATCAGAACAATGGCAAAAAGCTGAATATAATACTTTACTTGCGGGCGAACTTTTGAAACATTGGGCATTAATTGAGCCAACAAATCAGGATTTCCGAATTGTTTTATTTTCTTTCGCTTCTGAATTATTGAATATATAAAGATAGCTGTTAACAGCGGCACTATTAACAACAAAAACAAAAACTCGGGATGTGCAAAACGGAACATATTTTTATAATTGTGTTTTTCTGAAATAATATTTTTTGAGCCAAAAATTTAATAAACGTACTCATTAGATGCGGAATCCTGTAATCTGTCAGACCGCATAAAGCGGTCAGACGAGTAGTGCATTAAATGTTTGCGCAGAAAGTATTGCGTTTATTATAGAGCCAATCTTATTATTAATCAAGTATTTATTAATTCATTATGGAACTTTTTTGAACACTGTGTTTCGCAACAAAACTTCGAGTACAAGCAATAAAAAAGCAGCCAGACTAAAAAGATAAAACTCTTCGTTCTTTTTATTAAACTCGCGAACATTTATTTTTGTCTTCTCCATAAGGTCAATTTCCTGATAAATATTCCGAAGTTTAGTATTATCGGTTGCTCTGAAATATTGTCCACCTGTCATAGCTGCAATTTCCTTGAGCGATTTTTCGTCAAACTCCGAATCCATTTGCTGATATTGCAAACCCATCGGCGTTTGAACCGGAATTCGGACTACCCCATAAGACCCTACCCCGATTGAATATACTCTGATACCAAAAGATTTAGCAATTTCGGCAGCTGTAATTGGGGCAATATCTCCCCGATTATTCGAGCCATCGGTAAGTAAAATTACAACTTTCGATTTAGCTTTACTTTCTTTCAAGCGGTTAACAGCATTTGCCAATCCTAATCCAATAGCAGTACCATCTTCAATTAATCCGTATTTTACGCCATTAAACAAATTAACTAAAACCGCATGATCGGTTGTCAGAGGGCATTGCGTAAAACTTTCGCCAGAAAAAACAACTAATCCGATATTATCATTCGGACGTGAAAGAATAAATTCTGTTGCGGTGCTTTTTGCAGCTTCAAGCCGGTTTGGTTTTAAATCTTCGGCCATCATGGTCCCCGAAATATCCAACGCAACCATAATATCGATCCCTTCGGTACTTTCGGTGCGCCATGAGTTTGACGCTTGTGGTCGCGCCAGCGCAACGGTAAGGAGTATAATGGCTAAAACACGAAAAATAAAAGGTACATGTAAAAATTTTATTTTTTTGCTTGGTCGAATATTGGACAACATCCGGTGCGATGATATTTGTAAACTTGCATCGGATTTACTCATTTTCCTGAAGTACCAGAATACGACAGGAATTATTAACAGAAGTAAAAATAAATATTCAGGATTGTGAAAAGTCATTTTTTATGGTTGTTGAGTCGTTGATTTATAAACGTAAATTAGTAATATTGTTTTACAATACGGATGATTAACCTATTTTTTTTCGTTTTCAACCACCTTTTGTTCTTCTTTTACCGGCTCTATTTCTTCCTTTTTAGTTTGATTTACAAACAAATAAGCATTATTCAAACTCAGTTCATGCTCATCGGGCGAAGCATTCCATTTTGCAAACTTTACCAAATCGGCCAATTGCAAAATGCTTTTAAGACTGCTGTACGCTGACTTTTGTTCGAAACGAAGAAAACTAAGATGTTCGATAATTTCTTCGGATGTCATTTCCGGGCTTGGAATGTCATACATTTTTTCGATATAAAGTCTCAATACATCGGTTAATTCGGTATGATATTCTTTTGTGCGATTTTGCTGCCAGAGTTTTTCATTTTTAATTTTATCAAGTCCGGCTAAAGCAACAACATGAGCCGGCAATTCGGGTTTTTCATCCAATGGCATGAAAAGGGGCTTTTTATGAACAAACCTTCTGATTAAAAAATAAACGAGTATACAAGTTGCAAGAATTATAAGCACCAACAATATTTTAAATAATAATCCTTTCCAGTTAAATTTAGGGTCGAAAACCTTTTTAATATCGGTAATTGAATTCGAGGCGGTATCAATTTGAAATGGTTGAACCACTTTTAACGACAGCGATTTAGACCAAACTGTATCATCGCCGGTTACAAACGGAAATGGGGGAATATATAACAATGAATCTTCGAATGATGTTACTAAATAACTTTGGGTTACCAACAAATGCCCATCAGGGCTTATAATAGTATCTGACTTAGCGTTTTCAACCAAATCAATGCCCCCTGTAATTGTATCGGAAAAAACGGGTGTAATTACTTTTTGTCCCTTTTGTTGCGAAATCTCGAACGATAATCGAGTCTGATTACCTATCCACATCCTAGCGGAGTCGATGCGGGCAGTAACAGTTATATGCTGCGCTTGACCTTTACCAATAAAAGAACTTGCAAATATGAAACAATAAATTAGTATCTTTCTCATAAAACTGTAATTTCAACCATGCTATTTTCAACCATCAATTGTAAAATGTAACCCCGAATCCCGATAGCTATCGGGATAAATTGTACATGAAATTAGGCTCTCATTTTAAATAATTTCATTAACGCTTTTACATAATCTTCCGACGTACTCATCGAAACAGAATCGACCCCCGATTTAGTAAATAATTTTTGAAGTTCAAGCTGACTTTCTCCCCACGCGTGTTTGTACGAAATCCTTAATCGTTTATCAGAAGTGTCAACCCAAATCCGTTTTCCTGATTCAGCATCTTTCAATTTGATTAATCCGATATCCGGTAATTCGGTTTCCCTGATATCGTAAACCTGCAAAGCCACCACATCGTGTTTTCGATTGGCAATGGTAAGTTCTTTCACAAAACTTGAATCCATAAAATCGGAAATAATAAACGCTGTTGAACTTTTCTTGATGGCATTTGTGAAGTACCGTAATGCGTTTGCAATATCAGTACTATTGCTTTCTGGCTGAAAATTAATGAGTTCACGAATAATATGCAAAACGTGTTTTCGTCCTTTTTTGGGAGGAATGAATTTTTCAATTTTATCCGAAAAGAAAATTACACCTATTTTATCGTTATTCTGAATAGTGGAAAATGCAAGTGTAGCAGCTACTTCGGTAAAAATATCTTTTTTCAGTTGCGAAACGGTTCCAAAATTGCGGCTTCCCGAAACATCTATCATCAAAACCACTGTCAGTTCGCGTTCTTCTTCAAAAACCTTGATATAAGGATGCCCGAAACGGGCAGTAACATTCCAATCGATAGAACGAATATCGTCACCGTATTGATATTCACGCACCTCCGCAAATGTCATCCCCCGCCCTTTGAAGGCGGTGTGATATTCGCCCGCGAAAATGTTTTTCGACAAACCGCGGGTTTTAATCTCAATTTTACGTACTTTCTTTATTAATTCAATAGTTTCCATTACCCCTAACCCCTAAAGGGGGATTATTTTAGTTTCGTCTTTTATAAACTTTTCAAATATCATATTTTCACCTTCGTTCCGTTAACTATGGACTATAAACTTATTAAGGTACTTCAACCGTATTTAATATTTCAGTAATAATTTCCTCTGTGGTCATATTATTGGCTTCGGCTTCGTAACTTAAACCAATGCGATGCCGAAGCACATCGTAACAAACAGCACGTATATCTTCGGGAATTACATAACCACGGCGTTTGATAAACGCATAAGCTCGTGCAGCCAGCGCAAGGTTAATAGAAGCGCGTGGTGATGCTCCGAACGAAATCATTTCCTTGAGCGAGTCGAGTCCGTAATCCTGTGGAAAGCGGGTAGCAAATACAATATCAACTATATAACGCTCAATTTTTTCGTCGATATATACCTGACGAACGATATCACGTGCTTCAACAATATCTTTGGGAGATAAAACAGGTGCAACTGCAGGTTTTGCTTTTACAAGATTCTGTCGGATGATCAATTTTTCTTCTTCTTTTTTGGGATAATTGATAACCACTTTGAGCATAAAACGGTCGACCTGTGCTTCGGGTAAGTTATAAGTACCTTCCTGTTCGATAGGATTTTGTGTTGCCATGACCAAAAATGGTTCATCTAATTTATAAGTGTGTTCACCAATCGTAACCTGACGCTCCTGCATGGCTTCGAGTAAGGCACTTTGCACTTTTGCCGGTGCGCGGTTTATTTCATCGGCTAATATTAAATTGGCAAAAATTGGTCCTTTTTTTATACTAAATTCCTCTTTCTTCTGACTGTAAATCATCGTGCCTATTACGTCAGCCGGCAGCAAGTCGGGGGTAAACTGAATTCTGCTGAAATCACATTTAATCAAATCCGATAATGTTTTAATAGCTAAT
>JAURYY010000099.1 GCA_030653695.1 Paludibacter sp.
ATTAAGTGAATAAGATACTTAGCTATATTTTATAGTAAATTCTTCGTGGCGACTTTGTGCCTTAGCGACTTTGCGTTCAAAAGAGTTAAAAAAATAATTTTATTTATTAACAACTTGCTCTAAGCAGATAACCAGTAAAATGAATATCCCCAAAAAAAATCGATGATAGCTATCGGGATGGTTCTTGGTTCTTGTCCCGATAGCTATCGGGATGATTCTTGCCTCTCAATTACAAAACATTTAGCACCTGCTCTTTAATTTGCTCCAACTCGTCCTTCATCAGAACAACGATTTTTTGCATTTCGCTGTGGTTCGATTTTGATCCAAGCGTATTCACTTCACGTCCGATTTCCTGAGCAATGAAACCCAATTTTTTGCCGGGCGACTTTTCGTGCTGCATAGTTTCGGTAAAATAGTTCAAATTGGTTCTCAACCGCACTTTTTCTTCATTTACATCAAGCTTCTCGAAGTAATATATCAATTCCTGCTCTAATCGGTTTTTATCATAATCAATTTTATCGGATAAATTTTGTAGATTTTCTTCTAATCGTGATTTAATTTTTTCAACCCGTTCACCTTCAAATTGAGCAACTTCATCAAGCAATTCACCTATACGGGTAATTTTGGCATTAAAAACATTTTCGAGCGATTTTCCTTCCTGTGTGCGATACGAAATCAGTTGACCAATAGCAGCCGAAATAGCTTTCCGAATTTCTTTCCACTCCTCTTCATCTAATTCAACCGTTTCGGTTTTCATCGCATCGGGTAATCGCAATAATATTTCAAACCAGTTTGTAGGCACTTCTATACCTACTTTTACTGATAATTGTTTGATTTGCTGAAAGTATGATTCTATAACCGATTGATTGATAATGGTTACCGATTCTTTACCCGAATTGTCGATATAAAGCGATAAATCAATCTTTCCCCGCTCAAGCTGCTGTGAAATTTCGTTTCGGATTTCAATTTCTTTTTCGCGGTATAAACCCGAAATTCTGGTCGAAATATCCAATTGTTTACTATTCAGCGACTTAACTTCTACTACAATTTTTTTATTTCCGTATTCGAGCGTGGCTTTACCAAAACCTGTCATTGATTGAATCATAAGTTATTTTTTTCGTTCGTTTTATTAAATATGTTACGATAAGTTTACCTTTATTATTGACTCAAGTTATACTTTATCTGTGTGTCTGCAAAAGTACAATATTTAATCCGAAAGTCCGAAATTAATGAATTTGTTTATCAACTATAATAAAAAAGGAGTTTATTACATCAATTTAAATAAAAAATGAGTTTTAATGTTTTGATTTTAAAAAATAGTTTATAACTTTGCAACACAAATAATAAACTAAAATGAATAATAAACTTCAAACCAAATTATGGCGTTGGCAAAGATTTTGCTGACAGGAAACAAGTGTGAATTATTCAAATAGATATTATCGCTTTTTGTCATACTGTTAGCCTGTTGTTTTTAATAAACACGGGCTTTTTTATTAAAAAAATACAAAAAATTCAAAAAAATTAAATCATTATGGAAAAAACAAAAAAATTTTTATTGCCCGAAAACCAATTGCCTACACACTGGTATAATATTCAGGCAGAAATGCCCAACAAACCGCTTCCGATGTTACATCCCGGAACGAAACAAGCATTGAAAGCCGAAGATCTTTATCCGCTTTTTGCAGAAGAACTCGCCAATCAGGAAATGAATCAAACCGATATCTGGATTGAAATACCCGAAGAGGTTCGTGAGAAATACAAAATTTACCGCCCTACTCCATTGGTTCGTGCTTATAGTCTCGAAAAAGCATTAGATACACCAGCTCATATATATTTCAAAAACGAAAGTGTGAGTCCGGTTGGTTCACACAAATTAAACTCCGCTTTGGCACAGGCATATTATTGTAAAAAACAAGGGGTTACAAATATCACAACTGAGACTGGTGCCGGACAATGGGGAACGGCATTGGCATTTGCAGCTAAAATATTTGGGCTCGAACTGGCGGTTTATATGGTAAAAATAAGCTATGAACAGAAACCATATCGCCGTTCGTTAATGCAAACCTGGGGTGCTCAAGTAATTCCATCGCCCAGCATGTCGACCAAAGCCGGACGAAAAGTAATTACCGAAAATCCAACCTATCAGGGTAGTCTGGGTACTGCCATTTCTGAAGCCATCGAATTAGCTATGAGTACCCCGAATTGCAAATACACATTAGGAAGTGTTTTGAGTCATGTATCATTACATCAAACTGTTATCGGAATTGAAGCCGAGAAACAAATGGAAATGGCGGGCGAATATCCCGATGTTGTGATTGGATGTTTCGGTGGTGGTTCAAACTTTTCAGGGATTTCGTTTCCGTTTATGCGCCATAACATAAATGAAGGCAAAAAAACACGTTTCGTATCGGCCGAACCGTCTTCGTGTCCGAAGCTTACTCGTGGTGTTTTTCAATACGATTTTGGCGATGAAGCCGGATATACACCGCTGATACCCATGTACACGCTGGGTCATAATTTTGCTCCGGCACATATCCATGCCGGTGGTTTGCGGTATCATGGAGCCGGAACTATTGTAAGCCAATTGATGAAAGATGGAATGATGGAGGCAGTTGATATCGAACAGCTTGATTCATTTAAAGCTGGTGTTCTATTTGCCCAAACCGAAGGAATTGTGCCTGCTCCCGAATCAGCCCATGCCATAGCAGCTGCAATTAACGAAGCAATGAAAGCCAAAGAAGAAGGTGTAAGCAAAACCATTCTTTTCAATCTTTCGGGACATGGATTGGTTGATATGGCTGCTTATGACCAATATTTCGCAGGCGATTTAATTAATTATTCGTTGACAGATAAAGATATAGCTGATAATATAAGCAAAATCTCCCAATTGGCTCATTAATTTAATGAAAGACCTTAGAACAATCGGGAAAATGACAAGACGCAGTATGACAAATATATACGAAATTAAACGTGTAAGTTATGTTTGACGTTCATTATAACATTGAAAATTAACAACAAAAAAGCATCGGTACTCGATGCTTTTTTTTAGACAATTAATTTCAAAAAGAATATTTCCCAAATCCAAAATCTATGAAACAGTATGCAAATCTTAAATTTACCAATTACACTGTCCTGAAAAATTTACTTTTTAAATATTTTCAAATAGTAAACAATTGAAAATCAAACATCAAACACTTCAAACTTTTCAACCGAACGATTGATATTAGTTATTTTATCTTTTTTGAAATCAATGTACGTTATCAAGCGCAACGAAGTATCTTTAGTAAAATAGCTCCAAGCCCAATTGAAGAAAATAACCAATTTGTTTCGAACACTCAATATAAGCATCAAATGCAGGAACATCCAAATATACCAGGCAATCGCTCCTTTTATTTTGATAAACGGAAATTCCACTACCGCTTTGTGCTTGCCTATGGTAGCCATCATGCCTAAATCGTGGTATTCGTATTCCACATCATCGAACTTTTCATTTTGCAAGGATTTAAGGATATTTTTACCTAAGTTTTTTGCCTGATTGATAGCAACATTAGCAACTTGTGGATGTCCGGTTGGATACATTGGAGTTATCATATAAGCCACATCGCCTAATGCATAAATATTATCAATATTTTTTATTCTATTGTGTCTGTCAACGACATAACGATTCCGCATGACTTGTTCATCGCTCAAACCTTTAATGATATTTCCTGTAACGCCCGCTGCCCAGATTACATTTTTGGTTGGAATGCGTTCGCCGGTATTCAATACAGCTTCCTCCCCATCGTACGAAACAAGCGTAGTCTCTGTTTTTACAATTACGCTCATTTCTTCTAAGTATTTTCGTGAAGCAATCTTCGATTCCTCGCTCATATTATTCAAAGTATGCTTACTTCCTTCGCAAAGTATAATATTAACCTTCGAAAAATCAATATTGTGGTAATCTTTTGGCAACACATACTTTTTCAGTTCGGCAAATGCCCCCGAAAGCTCCACTCCGGTGGGACCTCCACCCACGATGACAATGTTCATCCACGCTTGCTTGTCTTGTGGAAGCGCAAAAATTTCTTTTTCAAAACTGTATAGAATTTTATTGCGAATTTGAATTGAATCTTGCGTAGTTTTCATTGAAAAACAATTTTCACTCAATTCTTTGTTCCCAAAAAAATTGGTTCGGCAACCGGTAGCAATAACTAAATGATCGTAAGTAATCGGTTGGTCATTTTCGGTTATTATCATTTTTTTGTCAGGTAAAATGCTTGAAATATCAGCCATTCTGAAATCTACATTCTTACTTTTCTGAAAAATTTTACGAAACGGAAACGAAATGCTCGAAGGTTCAAGTCGTCCGCTGGCAATTTGGTAAAACAAAGGTTGAAATTGATGATGATTCTGCTTGTCAACCAAAATAATTTTTAAATCGGCTTTGGTTAATGCCCTGGCTAACTGCAAACCGGCAAAACCGCCACCGACTATAACAACTTTATCGCCCTTTTTAATACCTAAGCTGCTCATAACTCTCCAAATATTAACAAATTGAATTGTACAAGAATATAAACAACAAAATAGTAAAATAGTTGAATAACAAACAGAAATTGTTATAATTCAACCATAATTTCAATGATATTAGATAAATGAATAATTAAAACAAGTTTAAAAAAAATATCTATATCTTTGCAATTCAATAGCAGATTGGTTTGTCGCCTTATCAGTACAGATAAAAAAGAACCAACCATTTACCATTAATAATTTCCCATTCACCATTAACCATTAACCATTAACCATTCACCATTAACCATTCACCATTAACCATTAACCATTCACCATTAACCATTCACTATTTACCATTCACCATTTACCATTCACCATTAACCATTCACCATTAACCATTCACCATTAACCATTAAGCATTAACCATTAACCAACCCAACCCAACAATGACCGAAAAAACCCGACTCAATAAATTTATAAGCGATAGTGGCGTTTGTTCCCGTCGCGAGGCTGACAAATATATCGAACAAGGACATGTTTACGTGAACGGTCGGAAAGCAAATGTGGGTGATCAGGTTTCGGTTCGGGATAAAGTGCTGCTCAATGGTAATCGGATTGAAGCAAAAGCAGGTGAAAATTTTGTGTTTTTGGCTTTCAATAAACCTGTTGGCATTATCAGCACTACCGAAATCGGCGTAAAAGACAGTATTATTGATTACATTGGTTATCACGAAAGGATTTTTCCTATTGGTCGGCTCGATAAAGATTCGCAGGGTTTAATTTTTATGACTAATAACGGCGATATTGTAAACAAAATTTTAAGAGCCGGAAACAATCATGAAAAAGAATATTTAGTTACAGTGGACAAACCCATTACCGACGAATTTATTCAAAAAATGGGAAATGGCGTTCCCATGCTGGGCGAAACAACCAAAAAATGTAAAGTTTCCAAAGATTCCATTTATTCTTTTCGAATAGTATTGATACAGGGCTTAAACAGGCAAATTCGGCGCATGTGCGAATATTTCAATTATAATGTAGTGAAGTTGGAACGGGTACGAATTATGAATATCCACCTGAAAGGAATTCCTCCCGGCGAATGGCGACCATTAGATTCGACCGAAATTGGACACATCATGGCGTTAATTGCACATTCTTCATCTACCAACGAATCAAAAGTCAAGAATCTATCGACCGCCTCAAAAACCAAGCCTTTAAAACGAGAAAGTATAAAAGTAAAAACCCAAACGCCTCAACTTTCTAACTCCAAACCGGCAAATAAAATTGATCGTTCTACCCATCCGAATCCGAAGTCGAAAGAATTGCGGGGCGTGAAAAACGGCTCAACACGAAATGGAAAGCCGCAAAAAGGAAGTTCCGGTAATCGGAAATCATCGAAAAGATGACAATTAAAGTTAACAATTATTCATTACTTATCTCCGAAACAGATTGATTGTCAATTGTATCAAAATCGGCAAATAATAAATATTCCGGTTACCAAATATCAATACTCAAAAAACGAGCGTTTGCGACAAATTCATCAAGAATCAAAACGTTTTTTCTGCTTTTCGGGAAAAGCATATCAATAATTTCCGGTTTTTTTACTTCCATCTTTACGCAGTTCAGCAGGTTTTTGTTTGAGCAAAGGCGTGGCTCTAAAATCCCATGTTTCTTCAAATTCCCAATTAGCACGAAGACTGAGTTTTTTTGGATAATAAATAACTTCTTCGGGTTGGTTATGCGTTAAGAAATAGCCTGTATCCCATTTACCGTTTTTGTTCTTATCGAGATACATTCTTAAAAAATAATCTCCAGGCTTCAAGTGTTCGAAAAGCACCCCTTTTTTTAGTGCAGGTTTTGAATTTACAACTACATCTTTATTATCCAATACTTGAATAATGGCGGTTGAATCGAATTCTGCAAGCATCACTTTTATGCTTGAATACTCGTCTAATGAAGTTATCTTAAACTGATTACTGAATTTATCGCTGCTGTTTTTATACATACTGTAAAAAGCTGCCGAATCAATCTTCAAAACATACATTTTTTCAGGTTCCCATTTATAGTCGATGGAATACTTCATCAAAGTGGAATCGGTTTGTTTCCAAATAAACATTAGAGGTTTTAGTATTGTATCCACTTTTTGGGAGAGATTGATTTTTGTCAGGTCATAAGTAGCCAATGGAGCCTCAAATAACAAATTAATTTTTTTATACACATCAAATGTACCGCTAAGATTGGTTGTAAATTTATAGTAATTTTCACCCGCAACAATCTGTTTAACTGATGGTTGCTTGGCTTTTGGGTTTACCCGCGCCCTTCTCATAATAACACTGATTGTATCCGTTCTTGTTTCGGGCAGCGACAACACATCGTTAATCAGGTAAGTAACAGCCATTTCAAGTGTATCTCTGGCATATACTACCGAGTCCGTAATCCAATAAGTTAAACTATCGAGTGTGTTGTTTTTTTGTAAAATATATTTTCCTTCCCACTCAAAATTGATTGGTTTAATTTCAGGTAATTTAGGAAGGGTGGTATTGAAAAACAGTGAAAACGATTGAGAAATTTTACGTTCGTTTTTCAAAAGAGACTGACGTTTCTTGCTTTCTTTAAAATATCGCAACACGATATCATCGGGCAAATACCGCGTACCCATAAATGTTCGGACACTGTCGATGACAGTTGAGTCTTTCCAGATTGTATCCTGCATTTGTTCGATACGAAATGTAGGAGTAATCATCGAATCGAGCATGGCTACGTTTTCGCCCTGCTGATAAAAATAATCCTGATTAATATCGCCCAAAGCAAAAATCTTATATTTTCCGGCTTTTATATTATCGATGGTAAATCGTCCGTTTTCATTGGTTTTCGCTATTCTCAGAAAAGGTTTAACAAAAAAAACTGAGTCATCATCTTCGCGATAAATACCTACTACTACATTCGAAACAGGATTTAAATCATCAGCATTTATTAAAGTTCCTGAAATTCTCAATGTATCAATTTCGTTTCCGGTCGAAAATGAAAAACGATAATCTTTCAATGCATTTTTCTCGTTTAAGTCAACAATCGAATTTCCAAAATTGATAGTATAAGTGGTACTGTCGAGTAATTCTTCCATAAACTGAACAGTAACCGTTTTGCCATTTCCTTTTACTTCGGGTTGTTTTAATTGAGGAGGTGAAATAATTACATTTTCCGTAGCTTTTTCGATTGAAATATTCTCATCGAACACAATGTGTACTTCTTTCTTTTTGAAGTTCAATGCACCATTCAACGGGGTTGATTTCATTACTTTAGGTGGCGTCTCATCTTTCGGTCCGCCGGTTGGTCCCTGAGCTTTGTTGGCACACGAATACACCACCAAACCAATAAAAACAGCGATTATTAAAACTATATTTTTCATTCTTACTTCTTACTTCCTTAACTTCCTTAACTTCAATAACTACCTTAACTTCCAAATTTTCAAACTTCCAAATTTTCAAATTTTCAATAACTTCACTAACTTCCAAATTTTAAATAACTTCACTAACTTCCAAATTTTAAATAACTTCACTAACTTCCAAATTTTCAATAACTTCACTAACTTCCAAATTTTCAATAACTTCACTAACTTCCAAATTTTCAATAACTTCACTAACTTCCAAATTTTCAATAACTTCACTAACTTCCAAATTT
>JAURYY010000102.1 GCA_030653695.1 Paludibacter sp.
AAAAATACAATAAGCTTCGAATGACTCTTTTACAGGGCAATTGCCGGATGTTCATTTCAATAATTTTCAGCTATAAATTGTCCTGATCTATGTTCTAATTCTTCACCGTTTTAGCATATTCACTCGGAGTCATTTTAAAGACTTCAGAAAAACAGGTGGTGAAATAGGACGGCGAATTAAATCCTACATCATAACATACTTCAGATATATTTTTGCCATGCACACTAAGTAACTCACAAGCTTTTTTCAGTCTTATATTACGGATAAACTCACCGGTACTTTGACCTGTAAGTGCTTTAATTTTACGATGCAAACCCATTCTACTGATACTTAGATCGTATGCAAGTGCATCGCCATTGAACTCCGATTCAATCATTTTATCAAGAATAATTGAAATTGATTTTTGTAAAAACAGTTCATCCGGCGATACTATTTCCATATCGGGTTTATGTAAATCACCCAATGATATTTTGCGGCTATAGCGCTTTTTGAGTAATTCACGCAACTCGATGAGCTTGGAAACTCGAATAGTCAGGTGTTGCGGATGAAAGGGTTTGGTAATGTATGAATCAGCCCCAATGCTTAATCCTTCTATACGGTTTTCAATATCCGACTTTGCGGTGAGCAAAATAATGGGAATGTGGTTGGTCTCGATGGAGGTTTTCAATTGTTTACACATTTCTATTCCATCCATTTCAGGCATCATTAAGTCGCTAATAATTAGATCAAAGTCTTGAAGTGTTGCTATTTCAAGTCCGATGGCACCATTTTCAGCTTCTTCAATTGTATATTCTGATCCTAAAATACTTCGAATATAATTCCGGATATCCGCATTATCTTCTACAACTAAAATTCTCTTTTTATGTTCTTTCTTATAACTTTCAACTGTTGATTTTTCATTCAGATTATCTTTGCTTTCGAAGTCAACATCAATTATCTCATGCATAGGCAATGATACATTTAATTCCATAAACTCATCCTTCAGATAAGCACTTTTCTCTATTGGGAGTGTAACTTTGAAGGTTGTTTGAACATTTGGAGTACTTTCAACCTCAATTGTACCATGATGAAGTTCAATAAGATTTTTTGTCAGGTGCAAGCCAATACCTGAGCCCTGTTGGAGGTTACTTTGTTCTTTGCCCTGATAAAATCTGTCAAAAATGCTTAGAATCTCTTTTTGATGTATTCCTTTTCCGTTGTCAGTAATTGATATTTCCACCTCATTGTTTCCAAAAGGATCTTTTTTTACTGATACATTAATGACGATTTTGCCTCCATCGGGTGTGAATTTAAATGCATTTGAAAGCAAATTCATCAACGATTTATTGAGAAACTCAGCGTCGAACCATGCTAAAACAGGTTCCTGATCATGAATTAAATCGAATTGAATGTTTTTCTGTTTACTTAAGTCATCAAAAGAAAGCATAATCTCTCTGACAACCAATATCATGTCAGAATTTTGAACTCTTAACTTCATTTGACCTCGCTCTGTTTTTCGGAAATCAAGTAATTGATTTACCATACTCAATAGTCGGTTAGCATTACTAAGCATTAATTTAAAATTCGACCTTTTCTCTTCATTCAATTCATCAAACTGCATTTTCTCGAGTGGTCCGATTATTAATGTCAATGGAGTCCGGAATTCATGGGATATATTGGTGAAAAATTGCAATTTTTCCTGATGTAATTCTTCATCTTTCTCCCGTTTTGCAAATTCAATCTTCAATTGGTTTGCTGTTTGAATCCTAATTTTAACGAATAGCAAAACAAAATAAAGTAAGATCCCAAAAAGAACAAAGTAGATGAAATAGGCCCACCAGGAAGCCCACCAGGGAGGACGGACAACAATTATTATTGATGCAATATTTGTATCATTCCACACAGCATCGGGGCTTGATGCTTTAACCTTGAACACGTATGTTCCGGGTTGAAGATTCCTGAAAGTTACACTGTTCTGATTGCCCAAATGATTCCATTTCTTACCGGAACCTTCAAGAAAATATGCGTACTGAATTTTCTGATTTGCATTGTAATTGATACCCATAAATTCAATAGTAAAAACTGATTGATTGTATTTCAATTCAATTTTATCAGCCAGTGTAATATTTTCTTTCAAGGGAGAGTATTTATGCCTATCCTCCGAAGGTGTAGTTATTTCATTGAACACCACGAGTTTGGTAAATATAACCGGTGGACATTTGTCGTTTTTTGTTACATTTGAAGGATTAAAAATATTTATACCACCAAATCCTGCAAATGCCATTAAACCATTGGGCAGATTTAATGCTCCCCGTTCTGAAAATTCACGACTTTGAATACCATCACCAGAGCTAAAAGTCTCTATTTCTTTAGTTTTTGGATTAAGTCTTGAAATTCCCTTACTGGATCCAAACCATATTTTACCTATTTTATCTCGCAAAATTGAGCTAATATAATTACTTGGTAATCCATTTGTCTCATTAAACACATAGCTCTTTTTATTTTTCTGATTATACAGAAATAGACCTTCACCTTGCGTTGCCAACCAAATACTATCGCGATTTATCAATATATCGCTCACAACATGAAGCGTTAAGTTTGTTGGATTACCGTTAACTTTCTGATTTTTATAATTGTATGTTATCACACCGGCACCATAGGTACCTATCCAAAGTGTTCCATTACCGGCTTCTTTGATGGAACGAATTCCCACAATTCTATTATTCGAAATATCAATACGTGAGAATTTTTGATCCTTTTTGCTGAATCTTGCTAAACCGGTACTCGTTCCAACCCATATTGTATGGTCTTTGTCTTCACAAATACACCTGACATCATTTCCGGGGATAGAATTTAGATCTTTACTGTCAAATAAAAATTGTTTAAAGCCTGTTCCATTTTTATCTACTTTTATCAATCCTTTGTTGTATGTTCCAAGCCACAAAACATTTTCAGAATCTATAAATACTGTTTGATAAATATAACCACTTAACTTTTTGTTTAAACCAAGTTCATAAACATTACCGTTTTGAATATTCAACTTACACAATCCAATTTTATCGGTTCCCATGGTGGCAACAACCAAATTCCCTGAATTGTCGGTCGTTATGGCAGTAATTGGTGAATTAGGTAAAGTGTTTTGTGTTTCGGGATCATGCTTTATAAGTTTGAATTTAGTGGTAGTTCCTTTCAACATATTTACGCCACCCCATGCAGTCCCTATCCAGATATTATTGTCCATATCAGCAAACAGCGAATTGATGGAAGCACAGCTCAATCGTGTTGTGGATTCACCCTGATTGATACTTTGATATGCAAATTTTTCGGCCAGAGAAAATGACCTGACTGAGAAATTCATTAATAACAATTCTGTACTAATCCAAATTTTACCATTGTTATCTTCTTTGATAACACCAATTGAGTTAGATGTCAGAAACTCCGGATATGTAACCAAATCAAGATGATTGCTGGTTTCATTATAGACATAACAACCTTTTGAAGTCCCGATCCAAATTCTACGAAA
>JAURYY010000104.1 GCA_030653695.1 Paludibacter sp.
CTTCGGTGTTGGTGGGCAGGAAAGTCGCCCGCAATCCCTTACTGCACATAGCCTCAACCGTTACAAACAAGCGTAAAGACCGACACGACAACCATTAAACTGACCGACAGAATATCGAAATGACAGGAATAAACATAATCAATCAGCCGACCGTTTGCCGACACGACAGACCAACCCTTCTGTATTTTTTATTTTTTCCCACCGCACTTTTTTGTCATCCTGAGCGAAGTCGAAGGACAATTTTAGCCAGCCGCACAAATGGCACATTTGCTTTTGCCCCGACACACAAAGCCCACCCTTCGGCAAAAGCAAAAGAGCCATTTTTTGCCAACGCCCCAAGAATAATCCGTATTTTAACGACCTAAGAATTTAAACATATATGTCGACAAAGTTTTTTACTAATAGCGAAGAGAACACATTAATCAACAAGTTTGAAGGTGTTTTTACTTACAATCCCAACATCCAATACTTTGACGCTTTAGTAGGCTATTTCAGGGCATCGGGTTATTTTAGAATCAGACCGTTTTTAGGTAAAGTTCCAAACATTAGAATTTTGGTTGGTATCAACATCGACAAAATGCTTGCTGATGCTCAAAAATCCGGACTGGAGTTTTTTAAAAACCACGAAAAGACAAAAGAAGATTTCATTAAGAAAATACAAGAGGACATTGAAGAAGCTAATTACGACAAAGACACCGAGAAAGGTATCCTCCAATTTATTGACGACCTGATTGAAAAAAAAATACAAGTAAAAGCACATCCCGAAAAAAAGATACACGCCAAAGTTTATATTTTACGACCTGAGCCATTTAACCAACATACACCTGCAACCGCAATAACAGGTTCTTCAAATCTGACTGATGCTGGACTTGGCGGTGGTAATTTTTACAATTATGAGTTCAATGTTCAATTAAATGACTATGAAGAAGTAAAATTTGCAACAGAAGAATTTGAAAAACTTTGGCTTGAATCCGTTGATATATTACCAGTAGACATTCAGAACATAAAAAAGGAAACTTATTTGAATGAAGAAGTAAGCCCTTTTGAATTATACATAAAATTGCTGACTGAATATTTTGGAAAAAATATTGACTACGACCCTGATTCAATTGGCGACTTACCGAACAACTTTAAAAAACTGACTTATCAAGTTGATGCAGTAAACGAAGGCTTTAATATGCTTTTAAAACACAACGGCTTTATGTTGGCTGATGTTGTGGGTTTAGGTAAAACCGTTATTGCTGCTATGGTTGCTAAAAAGTTTTTAATGCAAAACGGCAGAGACAACACCAAAATATTAATTGTATATCCGCCAGCAATTGAAAAGAATTGGAAAAACACTTTTAAAGATTTTCAACTTGACAAATACACTAAGTTCATAACAAACGGAAGCCTTGAAAAAATATTAGAAGGGCATCAAGACTATTGGATAAAGGAAGATTACGACTTAATAATTGTTGACGAAGCACACAAGTTTCGTAATTACTTAACTGGTGCTTTTCAAAACTTACAACTGATTTGTAAAAGCCCAAGAGCAAACAAAGGGTTGATTGAGGGATTACAGAAAAAAGTAATTTTAGTTTCTGCAACCCCATTGAACAACAGACCTGATGATATTTTTTATCAGATTCAAATGTTTCAAGATGCAAGACAATCAACCTTACCAATAACAAACCTGACTTCTTTTTTTAGTCCGTTAATGGAGCAATATAAAACGCTTAAACGTTTTGATGAATTGGATGTAAACAAGCTCAGAGAAATTTATGGAAAGATTCGCAAGAATGTAATTGAACCAATTACCATTCGCAGAACACGAACCGACCTTGAAAATATTCCCGAATATAAAATTGATTTAGACGAGCAAGGCATTAAGTTTCCCAAAGTGGAACCACCTAAAAAAGTAGAATACTTAATGGACGAAAAACTGAACGAACTATTTCATAAAACAGTTTTTTATCTCACAGACGAAGACAAACTAAAATACAGCCGTTACCAAGCCATTGCAGGCTTGAAGCAAAATATACAAGACAAGTATTATGAAAATGCGGAAACGGTTTCTAAATCATTAGCATTTATAATGAAAACTCAATTGATAAAACGATTGGAAAGTAGTTTCTATGCATTCAAAAAATCATTGGGCAATTTTCAAACAGCAACCGACAGAATGATTGAAATGTTTGAAAGTGATGATGGGAAAGGGAAAGTATTCATTGCTCCAGACACCAATGTAAACAAGTTGTTGGACAAAGGCTGGACAGAAGATGATATTGAAAAAGAAATTGAAAGATTAAGCGAAGAGAACCCTAAAAACCAAACTTTTAAAAGTGCTGATTTCAAAGACGGGTTTATTGAAAGTTTAAAAAAGGATTCTAAACTTTTGAAGGAATTAACAAAAGGTTGGAACGCTATTAAAAAAGACCCGAAATTAGATAAATTCATTGCTGAACTTTCAAAACAATTCCTGAACAAGAAAACCAATTTAGAAGGTAAACTCGTAATATTTTCTGAATCAAAAGACACCGTTGATTATTTAGCAAAAGCATTGACCGATGCAGGAAGAAAAGATGTATTGGTGATTTCTGCTGCAAACAGAAAGCAAATGTATGACACTATTGCAACCAACTTTGATGCAAACTATGCAGCAGACAAACAAGCAAATGAATATAGCATCATAATAACCACCGAAGTATTGGCTGAAGGTGTAAACTTGCATCGTTCTAATGTTGTTATTCACTATGATACACCTTGGAACTCGACTAAGCTAATGCAAAGAATTGGGCGTGTAAATCGTATCGGAACAAAAGCAAGTGCCATTTATAACTATGTTTTTTATCCTTCGGCGCAAGGCGATTCTCAAATACGATTAAACAAAACTGCTTTTATGAAAATACAGGCATTTCATACTGCCTTTGGCGAAGACAATCAAGTGTTTTCTACCGAGGAAATATTGGATGAAGTAAAACTGTATAGTAATGATGCATTCAAGGAACAAGAAGATGAACGATTGAAGTTTTTATACTTCTTACGCCATTTTAAAAAATCGAACCGAGCTTGGTTTGATAAGATAAAAAAACTGCCATTAAAATCAAGAGCAGGACGAAGTTCTTTAGACATTAAAAAAACCGAACTGCAAAACGGAACGGCTGCATTTTTAAAAACCGATAAAAAGTTTGAATTCTATTGGGTGGATAGTGAGAGCAAACCAAGTGAAATAACGCCAATTGAAGCATTCAAGATTTTTGAAGCTGACCAAAAAGAAAAAAATGTTCCTTTAATTGAAACTCATCACGAACACGTAAACAAAGCATTGGAACATTTTGAAACGCTGGAACATAAAATTGCACAATCGCAAACTGACCCCGAAGCATTGGGTGGAGTGGCACAAAGAGCAAAAAAATTCTTGTCCGACTTGGTGAAATATCCACAAGTAACAGAAAAACAAAAAGAGAACATTCAAAAAATTGTGGTCCTTATTGACATAGGTAAATACACCAACCTGCCAACCAACATTGACCGTTTGCAAAAGAAAAAAGCAAACCTGAATATTGCATTAGCTGAAATAGATAAAATTGCAGCACAATACAATATTGATTTGAGTGATGCACAAAAAGGCAAAAAAGGCAACGTAGAAAAACCAGTTTTAATCATTTCAGAATCCTTTGAATAATATGAATATTGAAACTTCGCAACATCATTTTATTGCCGACATCAAGCACAAAGTAAGGCAAGCTCAATACGAAGCATTAAAGGTTGTTAATACTCAATTGATAAATTTGTATTGGGAAATAGGTAAATCTATTGCCGAAAAACAATCAGAGAATTGGGGCAAAGCAATTGTGCCCACTTTGTCTAATGAATTGCAAAATGAATTTCCTGGCATTGGAGGTTTTTCTGTAGGCAATTTATGGCTTATGGCTCAATTTTATTCTGAATATCAAGCAGTTGAATTTCTCGTACCACTGGTACGAGAAATTAGTTGGAGTAAGCATATTACTATTTTAAAAAAATGTAAAGACAACCAAGAACGACAGTTTTATATTCTTTCAACAAAAAAATTTGGATGGACTAAAAATGTTTTAATCAATCAAATTGAAAACAAAACCTTTGAAAAATATTTGCTCAACCAAACAAATTTCGACAATACACTACCAGAAACTATTAAAAATCAGGCACACTTAGCTGTAAAAGATGAATATACTTTTGATTTTTTAAACCTTGCTGATGAACATTCTGAAAGTGAATTAGAGCAAGCACTCATTCAAAATATACGTGCTTTCCTTTTAGAACTTGGACACAACTATACTTTTGTTGGAAACCAATATAAAGTAACCCTTAGCGACAAAGAATATTTCATTGATTTACTGCTTTATCATCGTCAACTGCAATGCCTCATCGCTATAGAATTAAAAATTGGTGAGTTTTTGCCTGAGTATAAAGGCAAAATGGAATTTTACCTTTCAATTTTAAATGACACCATAAAATTGCCTCACGAAAACGAAGCAATAGGTATTATTATTTGCAAAAGCAAAGACAGAACTATCGTTGAATACTCTCTAAAATCAAGCAATATGCCTATTGGTGTAGCAACTTATCAAACATCGACACTTTTGCCCAAGGAATACCAAAACCTATTGCCAAGCAGTACTGAAATTTCCAATAAAATTAATCAATACTTTGATTTAAAATCCTTTGAATAATGACATACGAACAAATCCACAACCTATTTAAGCAACGCTATAACCAAGCTAATTGGAAACAATTTTTGGGCGAAGCGTTTGCAAATACTCGTTTGCTTGCCAAACCTGAAATACTAACTGGTATTGACAGTCCCGCAAATGGCGGGATAGCTTCACAGGTTCAAAAGTTGGGGTATATTACACTCAACGAAAACGGAATTGAACGCCAAATTGCAGTGTATGAAGTTACATTGGCACAAGGAATTATTTTGGAACGAAACCGTGTGGGGTTACGAAATTTGCTTCGCAAATATTGGAAAGATATTGATGCAGCTTTTATAGCTTACCACAGACCCGATGATTCGACAGGCTCATCATCAAAATGGCGATTTACCTATGTATCAGAATTAACAGGCTATGATGCTGATGGAGAATTTGTAAAAATTAAAACCGAACCCAAACGCTATACATACCTTTTGGGTGAAGGCGAAAGCACACGAACAGCAGCAGAACGCTTTACAGCCATTGCAACCAAGGGAAGCAAAGCCACTTTAGACGATGTAAAAGAAGCCTTCTCGGTAGAGAAACTTTCCAAAGCATTTTTTACCGACTATAAAAAGCACTACGATATTTTTTGCGACTTTATGGTTTCAAAACCAAATATTCGCCAAACCATATTTAACGGTGACGAAAAAGGCATCCGTGATTTCAATAAAAAATTATTAGGAAGAATTGTGTTCCTTTATTTTATTCAGAAAAAAGGTTGGTTGGGCGTTCCTAAAAATGAAGATTGGGGCAAAGGCGACTTCAATTTCCTTACCCAACAGTTTGAAAACTTTAGAAACAAAGACCTTTTCTACCAAGAGTTTTTATCGCCCCTGTTTTTTGAAACACTCAATCAAAAAAGAGAAAACGATGTTGCCGCATTTTTAAATAATCATGGCAATCAAATAAATCAAATAAATCAAATAAATCATGGTTTGGATATTCCGGAGCATACTGACCCACCCATCCGGCGGAAAAGCCAATGCGAATAATATCGAAATCGCTACCAACAATCTGTCAATACGGCAGATGCTGACCCACCCTCTGTTTTAAAATGATTT
>JAURYY010000115.1 GCA_030653695.1 Paludibacter sp.
CCAGTTAAAACTGGGGTTTATGCACAGTAAACTCTTACAGAGTTTTTTATAATAACAATTTATTTGCAAACTTAATTCTGAGTTTACAAATATTTGTGTTACAAATATCTCGTTGGGTGTAAAACCCGATAGTCATTTAAATATTTACATATCCCACTGTTCGCAGGAGTCAATTAAATCATCGAAAGTTTTAATTTTTGATTTTGCTTGAATTTCAGCAATTTGATTTACGACTGCTTCGTCATAACTTTCTGCTTCCACATCGCGTATTACCCCGAGAGCTATCGGAAAATCAGGACCTTCCATCAACGCTAACTTCATCTGCAATGTAAAATCATCACAATGAGCATCGTGTACAAGAATATCTGAGGCTGTTATTCCGTTTTCGCCAATGGTTACAACTTTCAGGTTAAATCCATCCAACACCAAACCTTTGTCGTTGTTTTTCCCGAATATCATGGGTTTCCCGTGTTCAAGAATTATAACTCGGTCGTAGCGGGTTTCCTTTTCCGAAAGCCAACTGTGTGCACCATCGTTAAATATAACACAATTCACAAGTGTTTCGACTACTGAAGTGCCTTTATGTTTAGCTGCAGCAAGCAAAGTCATTTGCGAAGATTTTAGATCCACATCGAGCAACCGACCGAAGAATGTTCCGCGTGCCCCGAAAGTAAGTTCAGCAGGACGGAAAGGACGTTCTACCGTTCCGAAGGGCGATGATTTGGTAACATATCCTTTTTTGGTAGTGGGCGAATACTGACCTTTTGTTAAACCGTAGATCTGATTGTTGAAAAGTAGTACATTGATATCCACATTTCGGCGGACACTGTGAATAAAGTGATTTCCGCCTATTGCCAAACAGTCGCCATCGCCGGTAATCTGCCAAACAGTAAGTTTCGGATTGGCTACTTTAACTCCGGTAGCTACAGCGGCTCCGCGTCCGTGAATGGTATGGAATCCGTAACCCGATATATAATAAGGCAAACGCGAAGAGCAGCCGATTCCTGAAATTACAGCAGTTTCATGAGGGGGCACACCCAATTCTGCCATTACTTTTTGCACAGTGTTCAAAACGGCATAATCGCCGCAACCGGGGCACCATCGAACATATTGATCGCTTTTAAAATCTTTGGCTGTATATTGTTGAATAAGAGAAGTATCCATAATATTGATTTCTTAATTTTAAAGTTTTTCCGCTTCACAAATTCCATGTTGCGAATTTGTTGTCATTCTTTTATTTCAGTAAACCTGCAATGTGTTCTTCGAGTTCAGCAACCGTAAATGGTTGTCCCTGAACTTTGTTGTATTGTAAATATTCGCCCGTAACTTTCGAACGAAGATAAGTGGCAAATTGTCCGCTGTTCAGTTCGCAAACCACCACTTTTTTGTAACGTTTAATGACTTTTTCGGTGTTTTTAGGTAGTGGATTAATGTAATTAAAGTGAGCTAAAGCCACTTTTCCCCCATTTTTATTTAAATTATTTACAGCACTCATTAAATGTCCGTGTGTTGCGCCCCATCCTACTACCAGCAATTCGGCATTTTCATCACCGGTAACTTCCACTTCGGGGATAAAATTGGTAATGTAGTCAATTTTTTCGCTACGTGTATCCACCATTTTCTGATGGTTAAGCGGGTCGGTAGAAATGGCACCTGTTATATAATCTTTTTCTAATCCACCGTTGCGGTGAGCAAAACCATCTATCCCGGGAATACTCCAGTATCGTACTTTCGAAACCTGGTCACGGGCGGTTACCTTTAAACCTTCCATGCCGGGCTGGGCATAATTTGGTTTAATTTCGGGAAGTTCGGCTAATTTTGGAAGTTTCCACAGCGATGTTCCGTTACCGATATAGGCATCGGTAAGTAAAATAACCGGAGTCATGTGCTCTAAAGCAATTTTGGATGACATATATGCGTAATGAAAACAATCGGCTGGCGTGCTTGCGGCTATTACAACAACAGGACTTTCGCCATTGCGTCCACACAATGCCTGTAATAGGTCGGTTTGTTCTGTTTTGGTGGGTAAGCCCGTTGAAGGTCCGCCACGCATAACGTCAACAATTACAAGAGGCAGTTCTGCCATGACTGCTAATCCTATTGCTTCCGATTTTAGTGCCAAGCCTGGACCCGAAGTATTTGTTGCAGCTAAATGACCAGCAAATGCGGCACCTAATGCAATGGTTATACCTGCAATTTCGTCTTCGGCTTGTATTACTTTTACGCCCATATCCTTGCGCAAAGAAAGTTCTTGCATAATGTCGGTAGCAGGTGTAATTGGATAACTGCCGAGTAACAGTTCCAGTCCTGCTTTTTTTGATGCAGCTATTAAACCCCATGCAGTTGCTTTGTTTCCGTTGATGCTTGTATATTTTCCTTTGGGCAATTCAATTGACTTTTCAATATTGTAGGTCGAAACACTCAAATGTAAATTATGTCCATAATTGTATCCATCGGTCAACACTTTTATATTTGCCTGCATTAAACTTGGTTTATTGCCGAATTTATTTTGTAGGAAATGGTTAGCCTGTTCAATATCACGGTTGAATAGCCAGCAAATAAGTCCCAATGCAAACATATTCTTGCTTCGCAATACCGTTTTGTTATCCAAATCAAAACCTTCGAGACTGCTTTGAGTAAGAGAGGAAAGCGGTACAGGAATAAGTTGTATGGTATCCGAAATATTTAATTCCTCGAAAGGATTTTCGGTTTTGAAACCTGCTTTATCAAAATCAGATTTTTTAAATGAATCTTCGTCGAAAACGAGTACTCCTCCTTTTTTTATTCCCGTGGCGTTCACTTTTAAAGCTGCCGGGTTCATTGCCACCATCACATCGGCTTCATCGCCCGGTGTGTAAATTTTGGAAGCGCCCAAATGCACCTGAAACCCTGAAACCCCACCAATAGTACCTTGGGGTGCACGTATTTCGGAAGGGAAATCGGGGAAAGTTGAAATTTCATTCCCCAGAATTGCCGAAAGATTGGAAAACAGTGTTCCGGTTAGTTGCATACCATCGCCCGAGTCACCTGTAAATCGTACCACTACATTATCCAATTCGGAAGTCTTTGTGTTGCTCATAATATTTTTAAAATCGAGTTTTAGAAGACAGTTTGATAAATCAGTTAATCGTGCAAAAGTAAGAAAAAAATCTATTTTTATACAGCTGATTTACAAAAAGTGTTTGAAATATTGATACACATCACATTAATCACTTTCTTCCGTAACCTGTTCCATTGCATAGGGCTCAAAACTCTGCATTGTTGGGCGTACGCGGGAACGGAATCACATCGCGGATATTGGTCATGCCGGTAACAAACAACAGCAGCCGTTCGAACCCTAAACCAAAGCCTGCATGTGGGGCAGTTCCGAAACGGCGGGTATCTAAATACCACCAGATATCTTTGGTTGGAACTCCCATTTCTTCAGCACGGTTGGTTAATTTTTCTAAATCATCTTCGCGCTGTGAACCTCCAATAATTTCGCCTATTTTAGGGAATAACACATCCATAGCACGAACTGTTTTTCCATCATCGTTCTGTTTCATGTAAAACGATTTGATTTCTTTTGGATAATCGGTGAGGATGACCGGTTTTTTAAAATGTTGCTCTACCAAGTAACGTTCGTGTTCCGACTGCAAATCGGTTCCCCAACCCACAGGAAATTCAAATTTATAACCGTTGGCAACGGCTTCTTCCAGTATTTTTACGCCTTCGGTATAAGTCAGTCGTTTGAAGTCGTTGTTTACCACGAAGTTCAAACGATCGTACAATTCTTTATCGTACATATTGCAAAGGAAATCCAGATCGTCCTTGCAGTTTTCGAGTGCCCAGCGAATACAGTATTGAATGAAATCCTGAGCTAATTGCATGTTTTCTCCAATTTCGTTGAAGGCAACTTCAGGTTCAATCATCCAGAACTCAGATAAATGGCGCGGTGTATTAGAGTTTTCGGCACGGAATGTAGGTCCGAAGGTATAAATTGCTCCCATTGCCATGGCTGCCAATTCGCCTTCTAACTGACCTGATACAGTTAAACTTGCCTGTTTGCCGAAAAAGTCATCGGCGTAATCAATTGAACCGGTTTCGTCTTTTTTTAAATCGTAAAGATTTAATGTTGTTACCTGAAACATTTGCCCGGCACCTTCGCAGTCGGATGCTGTAATGATTGGGGTATGGAAATAGAAGAACCCACGTTCGTGAAAAAAGTTATGCACCGCCATAGCCATGTGATGGCGGATGCGAAATATCGCTCCGAAAGTATTGGTACGAGGACGCAGGTGGGCAATTTCGCGTAAAAATTCCATCGTATGTCCCTTTTTTTGTAAAGGATAAGTTTCGGGGTCGGCAGTACCATATATTTGAATTTCATCTGCCTGAATTTCGACAGATTGACCTTTGCCCAGCGATTCAACAAGTTTTCCGGTTACACTGATACAAGCACCGGTAGTAATAGGTTTGAGGTATTCGTCGCCGAATTTTTCATTATCGACCACCACTTGAATATTATTGATGGTTGAGCCATCATTTAACGCTATGAAGCTTACATTTTTATTACCGCGGCGGGTACGAACCCAGCCTTTTATGTTTACACTTTCACCAAAATCGTTTCGTCTCAGCGCATCAATAATTACAGTTCTGATCATATATTTAAATTGTTAATCAAATTATCTTAAATCCCATTTTTTAAAGTCTGTAAAATTACTAAAAATCATCGAATTTATTCCTTTTTAAGATATTAAAAAAAAGCACCTGAAAAAGATCAGATGCTTTACACATATTTGGCTGACTAATTTATTTTCTTGACTTTAAGTCATCTTTATTTCCAATCATGCTCATTGCACATCTGAATCCGATATCGCTCGTGCATTTATCCTGATCAATATATCGTCTTGTCGAAGGATTTAACCAGAACGCCCTGTCTTTCCACGAACCACCTTTATATACACGGGTTCTGTCGCTAATTACCGGACGTAAAATATCAGTAATATCCAATGTATCTCTTCGCATCAAACTTGGATTGGATAATGAAAACTGAATTTGTGATTCAGAATCGCCATCTCTGTAATTTCTCACATCGTCTCCTTTTTTTACATAAGTAGCAATTCTTCCGAATTCATCAATTTTATATATTTTCTTTCCATCCGCATCTACGCCCTCTTCTACGGGGCTAAGATAAACATTTCCTCTGAATGAATTATACTCGGCAACCTCCTCGTGACTGGTAGGACGGTAAACATCCAACACCCATTCGTTTACATTGCCGGCCATGTTAAACAACCCAAAATCGTTCGGATAAAAAGCATCTACTGGAGCAGTAATAGTAGCTTTGTCATTCAAAGTGCCCGAAGTACCCATCATGTCGCCACGACCACGCACATAATTTGCCTGCATCAATCCTAAGTATTTTTTCTTTGTATTGCGAAGGTGAGAACCTTTCCACGGATAAATTTTACCATCAGTAACAATGCCTTCTTTATTTGAACTGATAGCATACGCCGCAAATTCCCACTCGGCTTCGGTAGGCAGTCTGAATTCAGAAAATAAAATTCCGTCCGAATTATCAGCTTTTCTGTTCTGACCGTACAAGTCTTTTGTTGGTTTTTGTCCATATTGCGGCTGATACTTATCCTGCAATAAATATTTTTGTGTGTTAAACACAAAATTGTTTGCAATTGAATCCTTCCCGATGTTTTTTAACACTGTAAAATCGGGTTGTGCAATTACGCCGGCATTTACCAGTGCCATCTCGTTTACTCTGTCGGTACGCCAGGCGCAATAATCCATTGCCTGTTCCCAGGTAACGCCAACTATCGGATATTGATCGAAAGCAGGGTGGCT
>JAURYY010000116.1 GCA_030653695.1 Paludibacter sp.
CATCCCGAAACGTAGTGAGGGATCTCAAAAAACATCAATGTATTGAACTGACTCAAAGGAAATAAAAGAGTTTTATTATCACTAAAATTGGCAGAGAAGTGAAATAAGGAATAAATAGCACCTCAAAAAAAGAAATAACCACAAGATCTAATTTTTTTATCCAAATGAAAATCCGCAAATTTCCTCTTTTTGCAAAAATACTTGCCGGAATGGTTGCCGGCTTGGTAGTAGGTTTTATATTGCTCAAAACCGGTAATTCAAGTTTTGTATCCGATTGGATCAAACCTTGGGGAACGATATTTATTAAATTGCTGAAACTTATTGCCATACCCTTGGTTTTTGTATCGCTGGTAAAAGGAATAAGTGGGATGAAGGATTTGAAAAAACTCTCAAAACTTGGTCTGAAAACTGTTTCGCTCTATCTTGCCACCTCATTTTTTGCTGTTTCGTTAGGTATTGGAGTAGTAAGTTTGGTTAAACCCGGAAGTGTATTCAGTAAAAGCGAGTCGGAATTTTACAAACAAAAATTCAGTACCGAGAACCAGGTAACTCCTCAAGTCGAACAACGTAGACCGATGGATTTTATAGTGGAAATGGTTCCTGAAAATTTATTTGCAGCAGCCGGCGACAACCGCAATATGCTTCAAATAATTCTTGTGGCAGTACTTACCGGCGTTGCAATTGTATTGCTTGGCAATGAAAAAACAAGTGTTTTTGTATCAGTAATCTCTGCCACCGAAGCCATTGTGCTTAAAATCATTGATTTTATCATGCAATTTGCTCCATTAGGTGTTTTCGCCTTACTCGCAGGTTTAGTCATCGATTTTTCGGGCGACTCGGCTATGTTTTCGGCACTGGGTATGTATTCCATAACTGTAATAGGCTGTTTGTTATTTTTAGGTTATATTTTTTATCCTGTATTTTTGAAAATTATTACAAAAAAGAATATTGTTGATTACCTGAAAGCTATTTTCCCCATTCAGCTGTTGGCATTTTCGACCAGTTCCAGTTCAGCCACCTTGCCTTTTACTATGGAGCAATCGCAACGAGCGTTAGGTATTTCGGAAGAAACAGCTTCGTTTGTACTTCCGCTTGGCGCTACTATCAACATGGACGGAACCAGTTGCTATCAGGCGATTGTGGTAATTTTTATTGCTCAAATTTTCGGTATCGAGCTTAGTTTCACACAATACATTATGGTACTTTTGCTCACTATATTGGCATCCATTGGCACAGCCGGAGTACCCGGCGCAAGCGTGGTAATGACCGTTATGGTTATGTCATCGGTAGGTATTCCTGTCGAAGGGTTGGCACTGATTCTTGGTATCGACCGCCCCCTCGATATGCTCCGCACGGTAGTGAACGTTACGGGCGATACTTTTGTGGCTTCGGTGGTAGAGGGGAAAAAAAAGTCATAAGCAGCTAAAAAATTCTTTCTGGAAATTAATTCCTAACTTGTTTTGATGAATGGTAACCTAAAGTATAATTTTCTCTTTCAAAGCAATTTCCATACAGGAATAATATTTATATCTCCTTCGTTATATTGTTGATTAAATGTAACTATATGCTTCGAATTCAACTGAATTTTTTTAGCAATTTGCTTAAAACCATTTAGCTCTCTTGCTTTGTTTTCGGGAGTAATTTCTGTACATACCTGAAAAGCATGAAAACCATCGGGTTTTTTTACAATAAAATCACATTCACCATCCTGATTGCTAAAATAAATTTCATCGTAACCTTTTTTTCTTAATTCATTAAACACAAAATTTTCAAACATCCTTCCCCTATTCTCCGAAAATCGGAACGAAAGGGCTGTTATAAGTCCATTATCAGCACAATATATTTTTGAAGCACTTCGAGCATTTGTTTTAGTTGAATATGAAAAATTTTGAACCATTTCTACAATAAAACTATCTTGAAGTATTTCAAGATAAGTTTTAATTGTATTTTCGTTGCTATTGAGTGCTTTGGCTAAACTATTGAACGAATACAAATTACCTATATTCGATAATATATATAAAATCATTTGCTTAAAAAGCATTACATCTCTTATTTGATGATACGAAATACAATCTTTAAAGACAATTGAATCAAAATAATTTTTTAATAGTTCACGTCGTATAGTCGCATCTTTAATTTGCAAAATTTCCGGAAAACTTCCCCACTCTACACAATCATCAAGAACTTTAAGCAGGGTTGGTTTTTTTTCAATTTTATCAATCTCTGTTTCTATCCCGTTTATTTTTAATACTTCCATTAGTGAATAGGGCTGTATTGAATTGGCAAAATATCTACCGGAAAGAAGTATTGAAAAATCATTTTTCAACAAACTTGAATTTGAACCGGTTACATATATTTTTTTATAGATTTGTGCGTCATAGGCACTTTTTACAAACCTTTCCCATTGTTTAACGGACTGAATTTCATCCAAAAACAAATAATGAATTTTTGTTTCGGATAGTTTTTCAGCTGTTTCTATGATATTGTACAGTTGCGATGAGTCGCTCCAAACAAATGAATAAACAGGATCGTCCATATTCAAAAATAATATGTTTTTTGGCGAAACAGTTTTCATTAAATGGTTTATGATTAACTTAAAAATAGACGACTTACCCGATCTGCGTATTCCTGTAAGAACCTGAATGTGTGGCAATTCATTTTTTTTTAAAAGTCCATCTATCTCCGAACGGTACTCTAATGATTCATATTCATTATTTGTCCAGTGTGCATTTTGAGATAATATAACCTTTTCTAATAACATACACTTTTTATAAATTAATTTTTCTGCAAATATAAGTAATTCTAAGTATATTTAGCATAGAAACAATATTAAAATTAATATATTTAGAATTTATCTGTATATTTACTAACTATATATAGTAATACAAAATAATTATAATAATTAAATCAATAACTAAACTCAATAAACTCGCTGTTAATGGTCATTAAATATTGTACATTAAAAATATTAAACAGTATATGTTTTCTTAATTTTTCAATAATAATACAAAAAACAGGCTATCTGGTGAACATTTGGACTTACTTTTGCAGTTTATTGATTATTTAAAAATCAAACCGGTATTTATGTCCTGCACATTACTGAAATTTATAACTTTGTTAATTTTTTTCTCCTTTCCCTTTTTTCTTTTCGCCTCCTCCAAACATACAATTAGCGGTACAATAACCGATGCTAACACCGGCGAAAGTCTAATTGGTACAAGTATTACAGTTAAAAATTTGGCAAGCACAGGAGTTACCACCAATGCCTACGGTTATTTTTCGCTCACTTTACCCGAAGCTAAATACACTTTCGTAATTTCATATTTAGGATATGAAACCATTGTTTTACCTCTGAATTTAAACGAAAATAAAGTGTTTAATTTCAAACTTATTCCTAATTCGCAGCAATTAAGCGATATTGAAATTATTGCCCAACGAAAAAACCACAACATTACTTCGAACGAAATAGGGATGGAAAAATTAGAAGTGAAGGAAATTGCAAAAATTCCGGTACTATTCGGTGAAGCTGATATAATGAAAACGCTAAAACTTACTCCCGGTATTAAATCGGTCGGAGAAGGCAGCGGAGGCATGTTTGTACGTGGTGGTAACAATTCGCAAAACCTGATTCTGCTCGACGAAGCCACCGTTTACAATGCCGACCATTTATTGGGTTTCTTTTCCACTTTCAACAGCGATGCCATAAAGGACATTCAAATGTTTAAGGGAACAGCTCCTGCAGAATACGGTGGACGTATTTCATCGGTTTTAGATGTAAAAATGAATGATGGAAATAATCAGGATTATCAGGTGGGCGGGGGAATTGGTCTTATTTCGTCAAGGTTAAATGTTGAAGGTCCGATTGCAAAAGGTAAAAGTTCGTTTCTGGTTACCGCTCGCCGCACTTATGCCGATTTATTTCTAAAACTCTCGCCCAATGACTTGATAAATAGCAATCAACTCTATTTCTACGATTTAAATGTCAAGATGAATTATATTATCAACGACAAAAATCGGTTATATCTCTCGGGATATTCAAACTCAACTATTCCAAATGCTGTAGCTATTGATTCTTTTAAAGTTACCAATTCAATTTATCCGGGAGGCGAAGCACCAATAAGACCTGAAATACCTGCTCATTTTTATGAAGTTAGTGTAAAATTTACTGATCCGGTCGCCGAAAAAAATTATTATATATTTATTTTATACCTGAATGGTGCCGCTCAAAACCGGAACTACATTTACGATGATAGGTTTACTAACGGTAAACAAGTGGAAAGTGTATTGATATTGTATTACCCCGAAATGAAAACAGGCGATAAAATTTCGGTGGAAATGCAATGCATTGATAAATCGGTTTATGAATACTTTAAAAGTATGGGAAACAGTGCCATGGGACCACGAAACTCATCAAGTCCGGCTAATCCTTACACAAATCTTACCGGAACTATTTTGGGTTATTTTAGTGCGCATACGGTGGAGCGAAGGGAATATATAGTTCCATAAAATTATATTTTTCCTTTCTCTTCAAACCAATCCAACGCTTCTTTTATGGCTTGCTCCAAAGATTTAGAAGGAAGCTCAATTTCGTTTTTTGCTTTCTGATTACTATAATATTCCCTGATGGTAAGTTGGTTTATATTCATGCTGCAAAGTTCTGTTTTCACTCCGAGTAATCGCAACAAATCACCTGCTTTTGCGGCTATTTGGAGCAAAAAGTTGGGAAGTTCTACTATTTTTTGTTTGTATCCTCCTTCCCGACTTTGAATTTCGTAAAATTCTCTGAATGAAAGATTTTGCCCCGAAGCCAGATAACGTTCTCCGTTTTTCCCCATAATCAGTGCTTTACAAATGGCTGCTGCGACATCACTTACGGCTACAAAGTTTTTACCTCCATTGGGAACAAACATCAGTCTTTTTCTGTAACCCATCAATATCAGTTTACCGGAACTGGGTTTGGTATCGTGCGATCCAATCATAAAAGTAGGGTTGATAATAATGATATGTCGGTCGGGGTGTTTTGATGCTTTAACAAAAAGTTTTTCGGCTTCGACTTTGCTGCGTGCATAAAACGATTTTGTAAACGGAAACTCAATGTCCGCTTTCTCATCCGAAAACTGTTCTTTTGTTCCATATCCAATCGTATTGGCTGTGCTAACAAATACAAGTCGGTTGATCTTCAATTCATCTGCAACTTTAATAATAGTAGCAGAACCATCCACATTAATTTTTTTATAATTCTGGTAATGAAGCAAATTTGTTGAAGTAACGGCTGCAATATGAATAATTGCATCGCAACCATCAGCAGCTATTTTAAGTGTTTCGTAATCAGTAAAATTTCCGCCTGCTGATTCAATATTTTTCATATCAAAATAAATTTCACGACTTCCACGCAGAATAATTCTGATGTCATGATTCGCTTGTTGAAGTTGCATAACCACATGATGTCCCAACAATCCATTTGCTCCTGTTACGAGTACTTTCATATAAGCCCTTACCCCCTTAAAGGGGGAATAATTTGAATTTTCTATTTGAATCAACAAAATTATACTTTTTAATTGTTAAGTGTTCAATATCCGACAAAAAAAAAGACAACCCGAACGGATTGCCTTTTTTAAAATCTTTGTTCTTTTCCCGTCCCGATTCCCGTCCCGATAGCTATCGGGAATCGGGACGGGAATCGGGATTGTTCTTTGTTCTGATGAATTATTTCAATTTTTTAGAAATGAAGTTATCCACTGAGAATTTACCACTTCCGCCAATAATAAGTACCAATGCCAACCCTAATACAAGTATAAAATATTCCATACCTTCGCCGGACTGAGCGCCAAACCAGTTCATGAAAAATCCGTGCTGTACGTGTCCACCCAGAAACATGGCTCCACCCAACGTAAGGAAAATTGAAAATGCCATAAAACGCGTTCCTGCACCGAGAATGACGCCTATGGCACCTGCAAATTCAGCAAGAATTACCAAAATTCCGAGGAAAAGCGGCATTCCCATACCTGTAAAAGCACCGAGTGTACCTTCAAATCCATATCCACCAAATGAACCTAATGCTTTCTGCATTCCGTGAGGTAAAATAACGATTCCTAATGCCAATCGTGCTATCAATAATGACCAGCTTTGTGTGTCGGTTGCTAAAAATTTTTTAATTGTATTCATAATGTTCTTTTTAATTTAATTTTTGTTTATATTTAGTTATTAATTTGTTTTCAATCAATTCATTGGAACTTCCATGATTAATATTTTACTGTCTGATTTTGCTTTTATCTCTATTTCCTGTGTTTCTGAAATTCCTATTCCATCTCTTCGGCTCAGTTCAATTCCGGCAACTGTAGCTTCACCTTCAATGATAAAAACATAAACACCCGATTGAGTACTTTTCAAATTATAGTTTCCCTCCCAGCCTGCTGATAAATCGCCAAGATGAAACCAGGCTTGTTGATGAATCCACACACCGGCATCATCTGCATTTGGCGAAAGAATTGGATAAAATTCGTTGGATTTTTCGAGTGAAGTAAGCGAAATCTGTTCGTAACGAGGCGTTACATTCTTTTTATCGGGAAAAACCCAAATTTGCAGCAATTCGAGTGCTAAGTTTTTGTTCGCATTGTATTCGCTGTGATAAATTCCTGTTCCGGCACTCATAACCTGTATTTCACCGGCATTGATAACCCCTTTATTTCCAATACTATCTTGATGTTGAACTGCTCCTTTGAGTGGAATAGTGATAATTTCCATATTATCGTGCGGATGTTTGCCAAATCCTTCGCCTCCATCAATCCAATCGTCGTTGAGCACGCGTAAGGTTCCGAAATGTACACGTTCGGGATTATAATAATTGGCAAAACTGAAGGTATGGTGCGTTTTTAGCCAACCGTGGTCGGCTTGTCCGCGTGTAGCGGCTTTGTGGATTACTGTTTTCATAAAGACTCTAAGCTCTAAGTAGATAAATATTTACAATTTGAATTTTTTATATAACAATTTCAACAGGTGTAAATGTTTAAATTGAATTGTTAATTAATTCCAATAACATTTTACAAAATCAATTGAATTTACTTATGTTAGAAATCGGAAACATGTTATGTCATAAAAATTTTAAACTCAAACAAATATAATAAACGTATTTTATAGAACGCAAGACCTAAAAACAGCAAATTAATATGTTGCAAAATTTTATTTCAGATTAATTTTTTCGTTGCATTTAATTAAATGTGGACAACGGTAATCTGTCAGACCGCTTGAAGCAGTCTGACGGGTATTCATAAATGTTTGCGCAGAATGTTATGGCGTTTGATATTGAACGAAGATAATCGCATCAGAGTTAAAATGAAAACAGATAAAAAATCCGATAATTTGGAATAATCGCAGTCCTAAATCAACACTGTTTTTTTTGCGATTTTAAATCATATTAAAAGTCATCCGACTATTTATTTTATGAACTTTATTACTTTCAGAACTCTATGACCTATTGCTGATATTCAACAATTTGAAAATCAAATGTCGTAAAATAACAACCCGTGTCGGTGTCCCGATAGCTATCGGGATGCGAATTTTGTACGTATTGATATACAACGTATTATGAAAATATAGTTCGCACAACAATTCGATGAATTTAAAAGAGTCGCAGTTTAATTTGCGAAAGTCATAGATGTCTGACTTTACAAACTTTATGTACTACAAAACAAAAAAAAATATAATTAAATAAATAATAAATGATATTATCTTTGCTGCTGAATATAACTTGGAAAAAATGAATAAAAAAATTATTCTTTTGACCGGCGCCAGTGCCGGTATAGGAAAAGCAACCGCTGAACTTCTGATGAAAAAGGGCACTGTTGTTTACGGTGCTTCTCGCAGAGCTTACGCACCGCAAAATGATACAACTTCGGGTGGCGAAATTATTTATGTTAGTATGGATGTAAATAATGAATCTGAAATTAAATCGATTGTTGAAAGAATCATTTTTGAACGCGGACGTTTGGATGCTGTTGTATCTAACGCCGGAAACGGAATTGCAGGTTCAGTTGAAGATTCATCCTCGGATGAAGTAAAATATCAGTTCGAGACCAATTTTTTTGGGGCAGTCAAAACAATTCAGGCTTGTATTCCGGTTTTTCGTGCTCAGGGTTATGGTAAAATCATTGCTGTTTCGTCGGTTGCCGGAATTGTTCCTATTCCTTTTCAGGCATTTTATTCAGCCGGAAAATCTGCTCTTCTTATATTTATGCAAGCCCTTGCATTGGAACTTCAACCTTTTTACATTCAATGTTGCTCTATACTTCCAGGCGATACAAAAACCGGTTTTACTGCTGCCCGTAAATATACCATTGCTTCGCAGTCCCCCCATTCGGTTTATGGTAAAAAAATGAAATCGTCGGTCGGAAAAATGGAGAAAGACGAACAAAATGGTATGTCGCCTTATGTTATAGCCAATGCCATTCTTCGTCAAATAGAAAAGAAAAAAATGAACACCTTTGTTGTTCCCGGTTTTGGTTATCAACTTATTGTATGGTTATTCAATCGGCTACCTGTCAAATTACGTTTATGGGTAGTGGGTTTATTGTATTAAAAAAAGTCTTTTATGTGCTTTTTATAATTGAATTTATAGCTTTATAAACTTGATAACTCAACAAATTCATCCAAAATCAAATAGAGTGTAAAAGTCGATATCCATAAAATCTGTTGCATTCGAATGAATATCTGTTGCATTAATTTGCGTTTAAATTCTCGTGATTCAAAACATTTTGCCTGCAAATTTGTTTCAAGCGTAAACAATTGCGCTTAATTCGCCTTGATTAAAATAAAAACTCATAAAAAAGCAGTCACAGACACCACTCATTCACCCTCCTCTATTGACCTCTAACTTTAGCCTGTTTGCGCATACTTTCTTCAATTCAGAGAGTTATTGGAGGCGAAAGCCGATAGATTTTTTATAGTTTTTAGTGAAAGAAAATGAAAAATCCAAGTTAGGCAAGGGTAAAAAAAATTAAAACCCATCCCTTATTGTTGGTATGTCAAACAACAAAGCCAAGTTAATTCCTGTTGGTCGCCACCGTTGGTTTCGAACTTGTTATAACGTTGATAAAAAAGGGGGGGACTTTAAGTTTTAATCAAGCAGTATTTTCACTTTCAAAAAGAAATTGAGAAAAGAAAAATAATAGAACTCAAAAATAATAAATACCTTATGCAATATTTTCAAAACACAACTTCGGGTAAATCCGATTCTTCGGTCGAGGCAGCGGTTTTTTTGCCGTATGAAAAATTCATTCAAAATTTCAAAGACACGCTGAAAAGAGTCTTTCGGGAGGAAAACGACATTGACACCATGAGCATCAACCGTGGCATTTCGCATGACGTGCTTGATCAAATCATGAAATGTAATCCACTTTCAGTATCTATCCCCATCGAGCACGGCGGTCGTGGCGGAAATGTGGCGGAAAGCCTGCAATTGTTATCGGCAGCTTCGTACGAGTCACTCGCGTTATCCTTAACTTTAGGCATTAATAGTGCGCTATTCTTGCAGCCCTTTGCCAAATACGGTCAGGATGCATTGAAACCTGAGGTGTTTGGACGCTTTTTGAAACACCAAAACATGGGTGGACTTATGATTACCGAACCTGATTTCGGCAGCGATGCGCTGAATATGCAAACTTCATTCGCTGAACAATCAAATCATTATCATCTGAAAGGAACGAAACACTGGGCAGGGCTAACCGGGCAAGCTGATTATTGGTTACTTACTGCGCGTAAACAAACTGACCAAGGTGGTTTGCAACGCGATATCGACTTTTTTGTTTGCGATAATACCCAACCGGAACAAAAAATTGTGGTGGATGAACGTTTCGACAATCTGGGTTTATATCAAATTCCTTATGGTAGAAATATTATAGATGTAAAGATTCCGAAAGTTCAACGACTTATCCCTCAAACCAACGGTGTTAAAATGATGCTGGATTTATTGCACCGTAGCCGTTTGCACTTTCCGGGCATGGGTTTAGGTTTTGTAAAACGTATGTTGGACGAAGCCATAGCCCATTGTCAACACCGTTTGGTTGGCGGACGAAGTCTGTTCTCGTACGATCAGGTTCAGCAACACTTAGCGCGTTTGCAAGCAAATTTTACCATTCTTTCCGCTTTTAGTAAACACAGTTCGGGAGTGGCGGGGATAGAAAATGACCTGACAGCACTGGGGCTCGAAGCTAATATTATTAAAACAGTTACAACTGATTTGATGCAGGAATCGGCTCAAACTTTGTTGACTTTGGTAGGTGCAAAAGGATACAAGCTGAATCACATTTCCGGTCGTGCAACGGTGGACAGTCGTCCCTTTATGATTTTTGAAGGTTCAAATGACATTCTTTATGCCCAAATTGGTGAAGCTGTTGTTAAATTAATGAAGTCTGCCAAAGAAAATGCACTGCATCTGTATCTTGAAAGTTACCGATTGACCGAATATGCTTCAAAATATGTGAAAGATTTAATAAATATCGACATTGACCTGCAAATGCCACAACGCAAATTAGTTGAATTTGGGCGTGTAATAAGTCGAGTGGCTTCAATGGATATGGTCATCAAACTGAGTGATGCCGGTTTCAGAAACGATTTGGTTGATGGAGCGATTTCTATCCTTCGTCAGGAAATATCTACCTTGGTTGGTCATTTTACCTTTCACCAACCAACTTTGGTTGTTGAAGATTATGAGTTAAATAGCGATTGGAATAAATTGGCGATTGTGTAAAAAAAAAGTTTTTTAACCGCTAAAAGCCATAATTCTAACGCTAATCGCTTTTTGATGTGAAAAATATCATTTCTACGATAACGCTCAGGGTTGAAACACAAAGTTTAACGATTAGTTAATTTTTTAACAAAAAAATCCTTCCTAAACTATTTGTTTGGAAGGCTTTTATTTAAGTGATCCAGCTGGGGCTCGAACTATGCTGGTTGATGCCGATATGTACGACCAACTTACTATTTAAGTGATCCAGCTGGGGCTCGAACCCAGGACCCCATCCTTAAAAGGGATGTGCTCTACCTGCTGAGCTACTAGATCATCAACTTTGTGAGCTGCTTGTCGAAAAATATTTGTGATCCAGCTGGGGCTCGAACCCAGGACCCCATCCTTAAAAGGGATGTGCTCTACCTGCTGAGCTACTAGATCGGTTTTCAAAAAGCGGTTGCAAAGATACGGGTTTTTTTTTAATCGGCAAACCCATTTATTGATTAAAATTTAAATTCTGTTTCGAATCGCTATATTACATTGATTATCAACAATATAAATTTATTTATTTGAATTATTCACGTTTCGGAACTCCTATATGTATGATTTTATTAAAGTGAAAAACAATAATTTATTGTATATTTGTGCTCATTTTCACGTTATAAACAGTAAATAAAATTGGATAGTTTTTTTTTAATATTAATTGCATTGCTTTTTTCGGGTTTTTTTTCAGGCATGGAAATCGCATTTGTTTCCTCAAACAAATTAAGGTTTGAGTTGGATAAAAAACAGCAAAATCTTGTTTCTTCCATTCTGACTATCTTTTACAAACATCCTCAGGAATATATTTCCACCATGTTGGTCGGGAATAATGTTTCGTTAGTAATTTACGGTTTATTGATGGCAAAATCGTTAAATCCTTTACTAAACTTTTTGGGAAGTGATTTGCTTAGCACTTTAATTCAAACCATAATAGCCACTGCCATAGTACTGATAACGGGGGAGTTTCTGCCCAAAACCATTTTCAGGGTCAATCCTAATTTATGGTTGCGGGTTTTTTCGTGGCTGCTTTTTTTCTTCTATATAGTACTTTATCCTATTTCGAGGTTCAGTTCGTGGCTTTCATTAAAAATTATCAAACTTTTCGGTGTGAAAATGAATGCTCAGTCGCAAGAAAATGTTTTTTCGCGCATCGACTTAAATTATCTTATTCAGGAAAGTTTTGACAAGACCGATAATGAAAAAGAACTTGAAAATGAAGTAAAAATATTCCAAAATGCGCTTGACTTTTCAAAAGTTAAATTAAGGGATTGTTCCATTCCGCGCACCGATATAATTGCACTCGAATACAATACCGATGTTGAAGTTTTAAAGCATACTTTTATTGAAACCGGATTATCGAAAATTCCAATTTATAAAGGTGATATCGATAATATTATTGGTTACATTCATTCCTCCGAAATGTTTGAACACCAGAAAGAATGGAAAAAACAAATCAATCAGATTCCGATTGTTCCCGAAAATATGGCTGCTCAAAAACTGATGAAACTCTTCATGCAGCAGAAAAAAAGTATTGCAGTGGTGGTTGATGAATTTGGCGGAACAGCAGGTATAATTACACTCGAGGATATTATTGAAGAAATTTTCGGCGAAATTGAAGATGAACATGATACAATTGATTATGTAGCTGAGCAAACGGGCGAAAATGAGTATCTTTTTTCGGGACGGTTAGAAGTGAAAACTGCCAATGCGAAATTTAATTTAAACATCCCCGAGACAGATGATTATGAAACCGTTGCAGGATTTGTATTACACCATCATCAGCATTTTCCCAAATTAAATGAGATCATCAGAATAGATGAATTTTCGATTAAATGTGTAAAAGTTACTAACAGCAGGATAGAAATGATTCGGTTAGGTGTAGGTTATTAACAGTTGAACAACCGTATTGTCAGATTTTATGCCGGAAATGAATTTTAAAACCGAATTATATCTTATGATAATAAAAGTTATATATTTGTATTTCAACAAGATACAAAATTATTAATATTGATGCAATTTCTGAATAATAGAAAATTTAAAAAGGGTGCAATTGAAACAATTTTTTTTTGTAATTTCGTACCCTCAAAAATTCATGAATATAATTTTTTAAACATATTTATTTAAGAAAATGGCACTACTTGGAAAAATACGAAGCAAAGGAGTTTTATTGATAGTTGTTATAGGTCTTGCATTATTTCTTTTTATTGTAAACGATGCGTTGACTCAGGGTTCATCTTATTTCAACAAATCGCGCGAAACAGTAGCAAAAATTGATGATGAAGATATTAACATCAAGGATTATTCGGTTTTAATTGATCAAATGACTGAAGTTTATAAAATTGAAACAGGTCAGTCGGAATTGAACGAAGAAACCATGTCGCAACTACGCACATCGGTATGGGAGAGTTTAGTGAATGAAAAATTATTGTTTGCTCAGTCCAAAAAACTCGGATTAGTGGTAAGTGCTGAAGAATTATCGGATAGATTGATAGGAAAAAATATTCATTCGTTAATTCAACAACGCAGGACATTTGCTGACGAAAACGGACAATTTAGCCGCAATAATCTGTTGCAATTTTACAATAGTTTGCAAACTCCCGCCGAAAACGAAGAAATGCGTCAGCAAATTGAAAAAGCAAAAATTTACTGGTTGTTTTGGGAACGGACTATTAAAGTAAGTCTTTTGCAGGAAAAGTACAACCAGTTAATTTCAAAATCAGTTACAGCCAACAGTTTAGATGCAAAAATAAATTTTGATGCAGGAAAAAATATTGTTGATGCTGCTTATGTTGTGCAGCCTTATTATACTATACCCGATTCGTTGGTGAAGGTTTCTGAAAATGAAATTAAAAATCTTTACAACAAGAAAAAAGAACAATTTAAACAAGAAGCAAACCGCAGCATCAGTTATTTAACTTTCAATATTAAACCCTCTACCGAGGACTTCAAAGAAGCAGAAGCGTGGATCAACCGCCTATCGGAAGAGTTTAAAACAACGGATGATGTATCGGGATTGGTTAATTCAAATTCGGACGTAATGTACAATGGACATAACTTCAGCGAAAAAGGCGTTCCCGTATTGTTGAAAGACTTTGCTTTTGGAAACCCTGCAGGGTCAGTTCTCGGACCGTTGTTCGCAAACGACACTTATACCATGGCCCGTGTGATGCAAACCGGAATACTACAATCCGATTCAGTTAAATTGCGTCATATATTTTTGACTAAAAACGATGAAACAAAAGCAGATAGTATTGTTGGCGCAATAAAGGGAGGAGCTGATTTTGCAATGTTGGCAAAAAAATACTCTGCAGTAAAACAAACAGCTGTCAACGGTGGCGAAATAGGCTGGATACAGGAAGGTACGGGTATCGATAAAGAAATTACAACACCTGCATTTTCGAAAGCTGTGAATGAAATATTTACAATTAAAAACGCACAAGGAGTTCAGATAATGCAGGTAACCGAAAAAACGGCTGCACGCCGAAAAGTTAAACTTGCCATACTCGAACGCAAAGTTGTAGCAACCAGCAAAACAGTAAGCCAATTTTACAACGATGCTAAACAATTTGTTACCGGAGTTACAAATTTTGAAAAATTCGAGAATAAAGCCAAAGAAAAAGGCTATATCGTTCGACAAGCTAATGAGTTACTGGTCACCTCCGATAAAATTTCAGATATTCCTCAATCGCGTCAGATAGTACGTTGGGTGTTCGAAAAGGAAAAGGGAAGTGTTTCGGATGTATTCGATTGCGGTAATATCTTCGTGGTAGCCGTAAATACCGAAGTAAACGAAAAAGGTTTCACTTCGCTCGAAAAAATGTCGGCTCAGTTGAAAAATGAATTAATACGCGATAAAAAAGCCGAGACAATAATTAAAAATCTCACAACAATAATTTCCAAAACACCGGCACTTGAAAAAATTGCTGCAGCCTTAAATACCGATATTAAAGATGCTCCAGGAGTTAATTTCAATACATATCAGTTTGGTGAAGCCGGTATGGAGCCTGCTGTGATTGGTAAGGTTTCATCAATGTCTTTGAATAAAATATCAGCACCAATCAAAGGAAATGCCGGAGTTTATGTAGTTTTAATTAAAAACATAGCACCAAACCCGGCACCTTTCGATGCTAAATCACAAATTATGCAACTCAATTCCCGCATGAGTTATTCTTTGGCTTATTCGGTACTTCAAAACATAAAAGATAAAGCAGACATAACAGATAACCGGTTAAATTTTTATTAATCAATTCAAAAAATTATCGTAAAACGGGATGGCTTCTGCCATTCCGTTTTGTTGTTTTTTTGCTGAATGTTTTAAATAATACTTTTCCACTTTATAAAATATCAGAAATAAAATGAATAAAACTGCTCTAATAGGAAAAACACACGACGAATTAAAAGAATTATTCGCCGAACTTGGTATGCCGGCATTTACAGCAAAGCAAATTACCGAATGGGTTTACAAAAAGCGTGTTTTTAGCATTGATCAAATGACCAATATATCTGTGAAAAACCGTACAAAGCTAAACCAGTCTTTTGAAGTGGGCAGGTTACTTCCGGTTCAATTTCAGGAATCGGTGGATGGTACAAAAAAATACTTATTTAAAACAACGGATGGACAATTTATTGAAAGTGTTTATATTCCTGAGGATGATAGAAACACATTATGTGTGTCATCGCAAATAGGATGTAAAATGAATTGCAAATTTTGCATGACAGGGAAAATGGGGTTTGTGGCTCAATTGTCAGCAACAGAAATACTGAATCAGATCATGTCCATTGATGAAGCATATCAACTTACCAATATAGTTTTCATGGGTATGGGCGAACCGTTAGACAATTTATTGCCCATGCTCAAAGTGCTTGAAATTCTTACAGCCGATTATGGTTACGCATGGAGTCCGCGCAGAATTACAGTTTCGACAATTGGACTGATACCCGGTTTGAAAATTCTTCTCGAAAAGTCGGATTGTCATTTAGCAATCAGCTTGCATTCTCCCTTCACTGAAGAAAGATTAGGGCTGATGCCCATTGAAAAAGCCTATCCCCTTACCGATGTGCTGAAAGAAATACGCAAACACGATTTCAGCAAACAACGCCGGGTGTCGTTCGAGTACATTATGTTCGATGGATTAAACGACTCGATGCGCCATGCCGTAGAGTTAGTTAAAATGCTGAAAGGAATTTCGAGTCGGGTTAATCTAATTCGTTTTCATCAAATTCCTGACGTTGACTTGAAAACATCCAAGCCGGAAAAAATGTTGTTTTTCAGAGATTACTTAACTTCCAACGGAATAACCACCACTATCCGTAAATCGAGAGGAGAAGATATTCTTGCTGCCTGCGGTATGCTGTCGACCAACGAAAAAAATAAAGAAAAAACCGTGTAAGCTTTTTAAAAAGACAATAGACTTTTGGGATGATTGCTATGGATTGCAGTAGTCGCAATAGGTTGGATCTTCAGTTGTTTTTTCATGTGGATACATTTCTTCTTTTGTGAACCTACAATGTTGACAGACATAAATATAGCTATGTACTGAGTTTGTGGGCGAACCACATAAACTACATTTAAGTCCTTTTTTAGCATCTGTTATTCCAAAACCCGGCATTTGACAATGAGGACAAGTAGATTTAATTTTTTTTACTAATTTCTCAACTGCCTTTTCAATCACTTTCATTCGTGTTGGATTAAACATTGCCCTCATATCCGTTTCGGCATATACAGATTGGTGTATTGAATAAAGATGTTCATAAGTATTTTTTAAAATCTCAATATCTGTTATTCCTTTATGAATATCTGTAAAGTCTTCTTTCGATTTACGAAGAATTATAGCGTGTGATGGAAAATTAACTTCTACGGCAAATTCAATAAGTTCTTTTTGGGTATGAATTTTTTTTCCGTTGAAATTAGTTGAAGTGCTGAGCTTCCTGGCTACTATTTCGATATTATTTAAGCGGTCGATAAAAATCAAAAATTCATCATCCGCATTTACAAAAAAAAATAGATGGATGAGGAGCAAACGATCCCTCGCTGGCAACACCCAAATCGCAATTGCTTAAATTCATTGCTCTTATGCACTTTTCTCTTGCCGTCGAAATAGGATCAAGCACTCTTTCAATCTCACCTGTAAAAGTTCCTAATTCATCAGTATTGAAATTTTTATTTATAAAACACGTAACCCCCAACTCTTTTTCAAGAATCGGGGCTATTATACTTTCCTTTTCGTGTTTGGTGGCTATGATAAGTTTTCTATGTAGAAACATGAATATTTAGAGTCGGTTTTCTGTTTGTAATTAAATTTATGCATTGCAAAATTATTACAAATTTACCATGGAACCGCAAAAAAAAAAATATTTAATACCCAATTCTTTCTACTGATTTTAATATTCTTATTCAATCGTGTCAGAAAAAAAATTTTTTTATGGGCAATCTATCAATAAACTGTTGATATCTGTTGAAAAATACCTGACAGAAATATTAAAACTTAATTTACATAATTGACACTTGTTTTTCGTATACAACAAAAATTGGATTTACCTAAAAAGTTCATCCTTTTTTTTATGTAACTTTTTAACCCCTTTTGTACAGTTATGAGCATCGTGTTTCGGTAAAAGTTGTTAACTTTGCAGTTATTAATAAGGTGTTGATAAAGTTTGTAAAACCGTTATTATCAAAACAAAGTCAATTAATTTATTGTTGATAGATTATAGCCAAAGTCTTATATAGAATTATACAAGTTTTAAAGAATATTTTTATCAACCAAACTAACAGCCTATTATTATCTTCATAAAAGTTTTTTGTAAAAAATTTAAAATATTTATATTATTGTTTTGTTTGAAAATTGCCCCAACCACTAAAAGGGAACAAGAAAAAGCCCCCGACCCCTAAAGGGGAGGAAGAAATATTAGTACTAATTATTTAATTTATTTGTATGGATGATCAAAATATAAAACTAAGAGACAAAACTAACTCCAATTCCCCTTTAGGGGTTAAGGGTCTTATATCCGAAATTACCCGCCTGAAGACCGAAAAGAACGCGGTGATTATGGCACACTACTACCAAATGGGAGATATACAAGATATTGCCGACGTAGTTGGTGATAGTTTGGCGTTAGCGCAGCAAGCTGCCAAAACCGATGCCAATATTATTGTGCTTTGCGGCGTACATTTTATGGGCGAAACTGCAAAAATTCTTTCTCCAACCAAAAAAGTGCTTGTTCCCGACCTTAATGCCGGTTGCTCGTTGGCTGACAGTTGTCCTGCTGACGCGTTTGCGGCATTTACTGCGGCTCATCCCGATTATACTGTTATTTCGTATGTAAATACCACGGCAGCTGTAAAAGCGCTCACCGACGTTGTGGTTACTTCGACTAATGCAAAAAAAATAGTAGATTCATTTCCCAAAGATGCGAAATTAATTTTTGGACCGGATAGAAACTTGGGAAATTATATAAACAGTATAACCGGTCGCGATATGTTACTATGGGACGGAGCTTGCCATGTACACGAGCAATTCTCTGTTGAAAAGTTGGTGGAACTTAAAGCTGAACATCCAGATTCACTTATCTTGGCTCACCCCGAATGTAAACGACCGCTTTTGTTGATGGCAGATTTTATTGGAAGTACACAGGCTTTGCTTAATTATACAATAAATTCAGACGCAACATCTTTTTTAGTTGCAACAGAATCAGGAATTTTACATGAAATGCAAAAGAAGAATCCTGATAAAGAATTTATTCCTGTACCACCCAACGACAGCACTTGCGCCTGCAACGAATGTAATTTTATGCGTTTAAATACCTTGGAAAAATTGTATAAATGTTTGTTGAACGAAACACCTGAAATTTTAGTGGATGAAGAAGTAAGATTGAAAGCTGTGAAACCAATTTTGAGAATGTTGGAAATGAGTTAGAATCTATTTCGCTTTTGATTTATATCAAAAGTAATTTATTTTTGCCTTTGATTTTTGTAATACATTAATATTTTGCAGTAATGAGCTATTTTAAACGCAGTATCGATAATGATTTAAATAATTGGATTACCTTTTATCCCTGCCAAAAAATAGATATTTATAGAACGCAAACATCTATAACAAAGAAAATAAATACAGTAAATTAATAACTTACAAATTATTATCTCAGTTTATTTTTTCGGTGTATAAATAACATTGTATTGAAAAAAATTAAGAAAAATCCAGATGGAGAAACGGGAACTCATACCGTTTCTCCTTCTCAATTTTTTTTGCAATTTAAATGTTGCAGCTGTATTATATTGATATAACACATTAATGCAAAGAAGAAACTTTCAGAAAATATTATCTCTTTTCCCTGCGCAGGATTAGCTATCAAATTATTTAAGCGATATGTCAACAACAAAGTCTGAAATTCCGGTTCGTATGCCGGTATTGTTTCTGGGTCATGGAAATCCTATGAATGCCATCGAAGAGAATGAATTTGTACAGGGTTTCAGAAACGTTGCTAAAACATTTCCGAAACCAAAAGCTATACTTTGTGTATCGGCGCATTGGGAAACCCGCGGAACATTGGTAACAGCCATGTTGAGTCCCAAAACAATTCACGATTTCGGTGGTTTTCCGCCCGAGTTATATCAAGTTCAATATCCGGCACCGGGAAATCCTAAGTTGGCTTCTGAAATAAAAAAATTAACTAAAGTATATACCATTGAATTAGATGAACATGATTGGGGGTTGGATCATGGAGCTTGGTCGGTAATAAAACATTTATATCCTAATGCAGACGTTCCGGTTGTTCAATTAAGCTTAGATTATAACAAAACTCCCCAACAACATTTTGAACTTGCTCAGGAACTAATACAACTTCGTGATAAAGGGGTTTTAATTATTGGCAGTGGAAATTTGGTGCATAATCTACGTTTAGTTGACTGGCAAAATCTGAACTCACACGATTTTGCTTTCGATTGGGCTCGTGATGCACAGCTGAAAATAAACCGATTTATTTTGGATGGCGATTATAGTTCACTTATACAATATAAATCGCTTGGCAGTTCAGTTGAAAAAGCGATACCCACTCCCGAACATTTTTTACCATTGCTTTATACATTGGCTCTGAGAAACGAAAGAGATGAAATTAGTCTTTTTAACGACAAGGCTGTAGGTGGCTCATTAACAATGACATCGGTAAAAATAGGATAGTATTTTAATTTGCTGTTTTTTAAATATTCAATTTTATGAAAATATTCAATTTTCTCATTTTAATTCTCTTGTTTTTCAAACCATTCACATCCTTTGCTCAATTCACATTAACCGTAGAAATTTCGGGCTTACGAAACAATACCTGAAATGTTCTTTACGAGCTTTTTGATCAGAAACAAAAAAGTTTAGAAGTTGGTACTGTTGATATTACCAATAATGCAACAATCGTACGATAAAATTATCAGAGATTATCCCGATGACAGGGCTATGTTAATGGGCGATTCGGCAGGCGGTGGATTAGTGCTGGCTTTTGCGCAAAAACTCTCGAAAGATAAAGCGTTGATTCAACCCGAAAAAATTATCTTATTTTCGCCATGGCTCGCTTTATCTATGCAAAATCCAGCAATAAAGCAACAAGAAAAGTTAGATAAAATATTGTCATTAAAGGCATTAATCGATGCTGGTAAAAAATACTCCCGAGGTGAGGATTTAGTGCATTACTTGCTTTCGCCTATCAATGGCGATTGTAAAAATTTAGGAAAAATCTTGGTTTTTTATGGTACTGATGAATTATTTTATCCCGATTGCAAAAAATTGGAAGAGAAAACGAAAGGTTTTGGAAATTTTAGTTTTCGGGAGTTTAAGGGCATGCAACACGATTGGGTGATTTTTCCAATTCCTGAAGCTGAAGAAGCGTTAGAAATGGCGGTGGAGTATGTAATACCAATAACCTGTCAGCATGCTTAAACATTACAGCGTTTTAATCAAAACAAATCTTTCGGATTCATTCTCAAAAATTCAGCTATTCCTATTCCACCTGTTCCCACTACCAATACTTTGTCGGGTTTAAAACTTTTTGCAAACACACTCATTCCTTTATTTTCGGCTCTACGTCCACTTTTGACTTCAATTCCAATAAGCTTACTATTTTTTTCGATAACAAAATCAACCTCATCATTATTTTCACGCCAATAATAAAGTTCGAAGCGTTCAGTTACTGAGTAATTTATCAAATGACTTCCTATAGCCGATTCTACCAATCGACCCCATTCCTTCGAATTTGTAATCATTTCGATATAGGAGTGATTTTCTAATGCGGTCAATAATGCGTTGTTATACACTTGAAATTTTGGACTTGATAAGCGTTTATTAACTGCATTACCAGCATATTTTTCGATTCCCCCAAGCAGACCGGCATCCGAAAGCAATTTCAGATAATGTGATAAAGTGGTTGTATTTCCTGCATCTTGCAATTGTCCCATCATTTTTGTATACGACAATATTTGTCCCGAATACAAAGCACCTAATTCGAAAAGTCGTTTTAGTAAAGCCGGTTTATCCACACGTGTAAGCATCAAAATATCTTTTGAAATACTGGTTTCAATGAGTGCATCTTTTATGTAATTTCTCCATCGCTGTTCATCTTTTATCAATTGTGCTGAGCCTGGGTATCCACCAAAATAAATGTATTCTTCTATTGTAAAGCCAAATGCTTTTTCCATTTCTGAAAATGACCAATGTCCTAAGTGGGTAATCTCGAACCTACCGGCAAGCGACTCTGACAATCCTTTTTGAATCAGCAACCGAGATGATCCTAAAATAATTACTTTTATGTTTGTTTTTTCGCGCGTATCTCTATCCCATTGTTGTTTAATGATTTCACTCCAATTGTCAATTTTTTGAACTTCATCAATGACCAACAAAAATTCTGTTGCTTGCATGGCTTTAATTCTTAGACGGGCAGTTTCCCAAGTTTGAAGTATCCACTCAGAATTTGAATTTAAGACTGCATCAGCTGATTCGAACATATTTGCGATGGTTGTTTCTTCCAATAACTGCAAAATCATGGTTGTTTTACCAACCTGACGAGGACCAACCACCACCTGAATGAAACTTCTTTGTTCATTTATTCGGCTTGTAAATTGTTCTATGTTAGCTCTTTTAATCATAGTATTCATTTATACTCAATGTATTGAGTGTTTTTACTCAATAATAAATGCAAAAATACACAATGTTTTGGAATATATAATATTATTCATAAAAATGTTTATGCCGAAAACCTGTCAGCGTGCTTGCACCAGACAGCGTTTAAAAGCAACAGCGTTTAAATTATTGCGCCACAATTTTAAAAAGTTTATCATTTCTTCGTATCAACTCATTGGTTTTCAGGGAAAAATACGTTCCTTTTTCTACTTTATCAACCGGTTTAAGCTCCACACGCATTTCTTTTACGGTATCTTCGTACGCACCGGTAGTTTCGCCGGTAATCAGTATTTCATTCCCAACTTCTAAGTATTGCGCTTCTAATAAAAACTCTGCTACACCGAGTTTTTGGAAAAAGTTGGTGCATTTACCCACATACACTTTTTTATGTGTAGCTTCCGAACCGTAGTTCGCACTCCATTCACCCAAGCGTTGTCCGAGGTAATATCCGTTCCAAAATCCACGATTAAAAACCTTGGCAAGACGAATATCCCATTCAGCAACTTTTTGCTCTGAAAACGATCCGTCAATCACCGATTCAATGGCTTCTTTGTAACAGGACACAACGGTTTTTACATATTCAGCACCACGGGCACGCCCTTCAATTTTGAACACCCGCACTCCTGCCCGCATCATTTCGTCGATAAAACCGATTGTTTTCAGGTCTTTGGGCGACATAATGTATTCGTTGTCAATTTCGAGTTCTATTTCTGAATCTTTATCTTTTGCCGTATATCCACGTCGGCAAATCTGATTGCAAGCACCCCGATTTGCCGAAATATTTTTTTCGTGCAAACTGAGGTAACATTTACCTGAAACAGCCATACATAATGCACCATGGCAAAACATTTCGATGCGAATCAGTTCTCCATTTTTTCCCCGAATATTATCGCGAATTATTGCCTGATAAATTTCCAACACCTGCTCCAAATTGAGTTCGCGTGCCAACACCACTACATCGGCAAATTGCGCATAAAACTTCAGAGCTTCCACGTTCGATATATTGAGTTGGGTTGAAAGATGCACCTCTACACCTACTTGGTTTGCATACATCAAAGCTGAAACATCAGCTGCAATGATTGCCGAAACCTGTGCTTCTTTGGCTACATCTATAATTTCGCGCAGCAATTTCAGGTCGTTGTCGTACAAAATGGTATTCACTGTGAGGTAGCTTTTCACCTTATTTACGTTGCAAATTCGCACAATTTCGCGCAAGTCTTCAGTAGTAAAATTTGAACTCGATTTGGCGCGCATATTTAGCTTTTCGATGCCAAAATATACCGAATCGGCACCCGCTTTTATAGCAGCCGAAAGGCTT
>JAURYY010000029.1 GCA_030653695.1 Paludibacter sp.
TTTTTTTGCAAAGATACTTGTATGATTTGTAAATAAAAAAAAGAAACCAGTTTTTTTAATACGAATTATAAAATATAAAACTTGTTTTTGTCTGATAGTTTTTGTAGATTTGTATGGTTTTGTTATTTTTAAATGAAACAAAACACACCTATTAATTCACCTTCAATAATTTGCTTTATGAAAAAATGGTTTTTTAATTTGATATTCTTGTTTTTCACTTTTAATATTTTATCGTGTAAAATTCCAATACAGGATGCCGGTTTTATAAATTCCACTTCTGATACATTGCGAATAGCGACCTATAATGTGCGAATAAAAACTTCAGGTGACATTGATAAAAGAGCATGGGATGAACGGAAGCCTTTTGTGGCTCAGTTGATCAATAGCAATAGATTTGATGTTTTCGGAGTGCAGGAATTAGTGAATCAAAAACAGGAAAATGATTTGAAAGTCTTGTTGCCATCATTTAATTTTTTTTCGAAAGGACGCGATGACACACAAGGAACAAGCGGTGAGCGATTAACCATTTTTTACAACAAAAACCGATTTAATGAACTTGATAATGGTTTCTTTTTTCTGTCCGAAACTCCCGAAATTGCCAGCAAAGGCTGGGATGCGGCTTTAAACCGTATTTGTGTTTGGGTTAAATTGTACGACAAAGTAAATAAAAAAACTTACTTTTTTTTCAACGTTCATTTTGACCATATTGGTACAACAGCCCGAGCGCAAAGCGCTGCTTTGGTGGTGAAAAAGATGAATGAAATAGCACGCGACGAAACAACATTCTGCGTAGGCGATTTTAATGCATCGCCCTATGAAACTGCAGTTTATAAAACAATGACAGCGAAATATACCGATGGAAAAATTGTTTACAACTCCGAAACAAGCGGTTCGATGGGTACTTTCAACGGGTGGGATGTGAGTAAGGACAAGTTTCCGGAGAACGTGCGCATCGATTATATATTTACTGCAAAAGTGCGAATATTAGCCTATAAAGTATTGACAGATAAATATGTGCCTGAAACTTATCCGTCCGATCATTTTCCGGTTATGATGTTGTGTCTGATGGAGTAAGACAAAACTATGGTTTACCGGGATATCCGATTTGACACGGGCTATGATATATTGACACTTTTTGGTGTAAGGTTACTAAATAGTATCTATTTCTCAATAATCACTTCAAAAACTGTCGTTTTGCACATAAGCCGATAGTCATATTTTTTACTTAGAAAATCTGACTTTCTACTGAATTTTTATAAGAATTCAACATCATACCGTTAATTTTGTTTTATATTTTACGATGAAACGGCTAAATTATAAGCATTGAAACACAATCCGTTTTGTTGAATGCACAAACTTTACAACAAATATACAAGAGTACTCCATTTGTGGTTAAAATAATTTCTTAAAAAAACAGTTTGTGGTGTTTTTTAAAAACATGTTTAAAGAAATATAGGAGTTTATGTATCCCGCAGGGAATTTATATCAACAGAATGTATTATTTCTATGTTCTAATTCCCCTTTAGGGGATAAATAGCTTGATTCCCGATGGGAAATCGTTATAGATAAAATGATTTTCTATTTATATTCAAGTCCTAACGGACTATTTTCATATCGAACTCATGTTAATTAATTATTTAACCTTATGTGCTCAATTTAATAACAATCATCTGAAAATTATATTGACAAACGAATTATTTGTTAACATTCAACCAATTACATAAAAATCTCTTACTCATGACAATCGGGAAAAAGAAAATATCAAATTTTAGTATTATTGAATTATGTTCAATTTCAATATTATGGTTTGCAATTTTTTCATTACCATTTTTCCAGAACAGAATTTTTGGTACGGTTATCTGGGAGAGAGTATTTAACCAATGGATTATCATTTCAGCTTTTCTGATTATTTTTATTCTTAACACTTACATTTTAGTACCTAAAATTCTTTTTCTCAAAAAATACCTTCTTTACATTGTTTTAATTTCTTTTATTTCAGCAACAATAACCTTCGGAGTGATCTGGATTCAGCTCAATCATTTTTCGCGGAATCCTATCGAAATGCCACCAATGGAAATTGGTCCGGGTTTACCACCCATGGAACTGGGAACATCCATGCCTCCACCCAAAGGATTCAGACCCAATCAACAATCGATTCAAAATTCTGCAAATAAAATTTTCTTCGATTACCTGATCATTGCATTGTTAGTAGTGGGTACGGGTACCACTGAAAAAACGCTGATACGTTGGGTTTATGAAGAAAATAAACGCAAAGACACCGAAAAAGAACAACTTAAAACCGAACTTGCATTGCTGCGTCATCAAATTAATCCTCATTTTTTGATGAATACGCTCAATAATATTCACGCATTGATGGATATAAATGTAGAAAATGCCAAAGAATCCGTCATTCGCCTTTCGACCTTGATGCGCTATTTGTTGTACGATAGCTCACAAGGAAAAACAAGCATCAAAAAAGAACTACAGTTTATCGAAAGTTACATAGAGTTAATGCGACTCCGATATTCTGAAAAAGTTAAAATTGATTTTCAGGTTCCCCAAGAAATTCCCGAAGCAGTTATTCCACCTTTATTATTCATTTCATTTATCGAAAATGCTTTTAAACACGGGGTAAGTTATCGCCATGAATCCTATGTTCAGTTTAAATTCGAAATATTAAACGAAAAAATTAATTGCACAATTCGCAACAGTAAACATCCATATAATACCATTGAAAAAACCAAATATTCCGGTATTGGCATGGAAAATATCCGTCGCAGTCTGGAGTTACTTTACAAAACAGATTACGACATGCAAATTTCGGATACCGAAAATGAATTTGAAGTAAAACTAATCATACCACTTTATGAAAATCAGATGTTTAGCCATTGACGATGAACCCCTTGCTTTGCAGCAAATCAGTTCGTATATTGATAAAACGCCTTTTTTAGAGAAAGTTGCATTGTGTCAGAGTGCTTTCGATGCTATGGAAATTATCGAAAATGAGCTCGTTCATTTGCTTTTTGTCGATATCAACATGCCCGATTTAAACGGAATGGATTTTATAAAATCCCTGTCGAAAAAACCACAAGTAATTTTTACAACTGCTTACAGCGAATATGCCATCGAAGGTTTTCAGGTGGATGCCATAGATTATTTGCTCAAACCAATCAATTACAACTCATTTTTGAAGGCAGTAAATAAAGCCAAAACATGGTTTGAGCTGACACAATGGAAAGAAAAAGCTGAAAATGAAACAGATGAAGTGTTTGTAAAATCAGATTATAAGGTAGTTAAAGTGCGATTTGAAGATATTTTATATGTCGAAAGTGCGAATGAATACATTAAAATTTATATTGATAAAAATGAACCTATCACAACGTTGATGCGTCTGAAAATATTTGAAGAGCAACTTCCTGTTAAGAAATTCATGCGAATACATCGTTCATTTATTGTAAATATCGAAAAAATTAGTGCAATTGACCGCAACCGGATTTACATCGGATCAAAAACTATTATTCCTGTTGGCGAACAGTATAAAGAAACTTTTCAAAAATTTTTACATAAAAAGATGTATCGTTCGAGTGATAATACGCACTGATTCAGCTTTTAATTTACATAATACCAAAAGAGAACACCAGCATGAAAACACAATTATTCGTAATAATATTACTGATGTGTTCAGTAAATATTGCATCTCAAACTGTAAAAACAGTAAACGTAACCACTCAGGGAACCCTTAAAAATCTGATTTCGGACACTGAATCGAAATTAGTCAGCACACTCACAGTTTCGGGAAATATTGATGCACGCGATTTTGCATTTATGCGCGATAAAATGAAAGTGCTGTCAATTATCGATTTAACTTCGGCAGTGATAAAAAGTTACAGTGGAACAGATGGTACAAATACGGGAATAAACACAACGTACCCGATAAACGAAATACCTATGTATGCTTTTTACAATCCTTATTTATTAACCTACAAATCGTCGCTCACAAGTATAAAATTTCCATCGGGGCTTGTAAGTATTGGAACTCTTTCGTTTTATTACGCCTGGAATCTTACAGGAACAATCACTTTTCCGCCGACCGTTAAGTCTATTACTAATTATGCATTTTATGGTTGCAAAGCTATTTCGGCTTTTTCGGTAGTAAGCACCAATACACGTTATTCATCATTAAACGGTGTACTTTACAGTAAAAATCAAGATACCCTGTTTTTATTTCCACAAGCAAAGGACGGTAATTTTAGTATTCCAAACACTGTAAAACACATTGGTGCATCGGCTTTCGAAAACTGTTCCAATCTGACAGCCGTATCACTACCTTCTTCGCTTGTATCAGTTGGCAGTTATGCTTTTTCATATTGTTCGGGTATTTCGGGTAATTTGATTTTACCCACAACACTCAAAAAATTGAGCGATGGCGCATTTTATGGTTGCCGGAATTTAACGGGATCGGTAACTATTCCTGCTACACTTACCGATTTAGGCGACTATTGTTTTTCCGAAAGCAATAACATAACATCCTTCAGTGTTAACAGTTCAAATCCTGCATATTCATCGAATAATGATGTGCTTTACAGTAAAGAAGCAGATACGCTTTTTATTTGTCCCGGAGGAAAAACCGGCTCATTTACGATTCCCGCAACGGTTAAACTCATCGGAAGCTACGCTTTTTACAAATGCAATAAACTTACAGGGACATTAACAATTCCGGCACTTGTTGATTATATCGGATATTATGTTTTTTATGGTTGTAATCAGATTTCTGATTTTCAGGTGAGTGCCGGCAATTTGTATTTCGGTGCCGAAAATGGTATTTTAATGACAAAAGGAGAAGATAGGTTAATCGCATGTCCTGCAAACCGAAGCGGAAATTACCTTATGCCCCCGACTATAAAGGAAATTGACCCCGCTGCCTTTGCTTATTGTGCCAATCTTACAGGTACAATGTTTGTTCCAAACAGTGTAAATCAAATAGGTTCTTATGCATTTTATGGATGTAATCAGATTACAGGTTTTGAGGTTGGTTCCGATAATAAAAGATTCTCTTCGAATGATGGCTTATTATTTAGCCGATATCAGGATTCGTTATTTATTTGTCCCTTAACTAAATCAGGGAAATTTGTAATTCCAAACACAGTGAACTATATTGGCTATTCAGCCTTCGATGGTTGCAGTTTATTGACTGAAGTAATCGTTCCCTCATCAGTAAAAACCATTGATCAACTTGCTTTTGCGTATTGTGCAGCATTAAACGGGGTTCAATTATCGGAAAACGTAAGTGCAATCGGGTATGGTGCTTTCTATAACTGCACTGCACTGCAAAAGTTCGAATTTAAACGTACAGTACCTCCGCTTGTTGACTATTACACATTAGACCAGATTAATAAATCGACTTGTAATCTGATTGTTCCGATTGGTGCACGAAACAACTATTTAAATGCGCCTTACTGGGGCGAGTTTGTTCAAATTACCGAATCTGACTTCTACGACAGTTTGGATATGTCGGTCAATAATAACATCAGAATTTATAGAGTTAATCAAAATATAATAATTGAAGGATTAAATCAAGGCAATCGCATCGAAATTTATACCATTCAGGGTAAATTGTTGAAACTGACTAAAGCCACTCAAAATTCGTTTTTATTTAAAGTTCCTGCCAATGGAATTTATATTGTTCGTGTAGCCGGAAGTGTATTTAAATTAGCCATTTGAAACATAGATGTAGTAAACAAAAAATGACTATCGGCTTTTGTACCCAACGTATTTTTAATATTTGTAAAACAATAAATAATGGCTCATTTCTAAGACAAGGTTGACGGTATATGGTTAGTTTTCGAATCAATTTTCTGTGAAGAAATGGAAAAGAATGGAACGCGGATTCTCGCTGATTAAGCGGATTGAAAACGGATTTTCATTCCGATAAATCAGAATGATTTAAGACTGCTAATTTTAACGCCTATCATTATGAAACTATTACATGAAGCACTCACAGAGAAAATAATCAAATCAAACGATGAAAGTAACTAAAAATCAATTTACGAAGTAAATTTCTAATCCGTTTTTATCCGCTAAATCAGCGAAAATCAGCGTTCTATTCTCATTAATAAGGAAGTATTAGGTGCTTTTTTAAAAATAGAACCAAAATGATTTAATTGTCGTCAAGAATATTAAATCATATATTTATTTGAGTTAAATTTATTTCATTGGG
>JAURYY010000121.1 GCA_030653695.1 Paludibacter sp.
AAATTTATGAGAAAACTAACGTTCTTTATTGCCTGTCTTTTTTTGATAGGCGTGGGTTTGGTTCAAGCTCAGTCGAGATCCGTTTCCGGAAAAGTGCTTTCGGCGGATGATGGACAACCGGTAATAGGTGCTTCGATTATAGTCAAAGGAACTACTATCGGCACTATTACCGGAGTAAATGGTGATTTTACTATAGTGCTTCCTGCTAATGTGAATGCTTTGATAATTTCGTACGTAGGTATGAAAACAGTAGAGCTTGAAGCAAAAAATGGCATGAGTGTAATTTTAGTTGCTGATACAAGAATTATTGACGAATTGGTTGTAACAGCATTAGGTATTACTCGCGACAAAAAAGCGTTAGGTTATTCGGTGCAGGATGTGAAAGGAGATGACATTAACAAAGCCAAGGAAACAAATCTTGTCAATTCTCTTCAGGGCAGGATTTCAGGGGCACAAATTACGAACAGCTCCGGAGCAATCGGAGCTTCAGCGCGAATAGTTTTGCGTGGTGTAAACTCATTGGATGGAAATAACCAGCCTTTGTTTGTGGTAGATGGAATTCCATTGGCAAACTCAAATTTCGGAAGCACCGATACCGATGGCGTTAACCGCGGTAGTGGAGTGCAGGATATTAACCCTGATAATATTGAATCAATATCGGTGTTAAAAGGACCGAATGCAGCAGCACTCTATGGTTCGCGTGCATCGAACGGTGTAATTGTAGTTACCACCAAATCGGGCAAAGGACAAAAGGGCATTGGCATTGAAGTAAGTCATTCAACCACATTCGAAAATCCATTGCGTTTACCAAACTACCAGAACAAATATGGTCAGGGTTCGGGTGGGAAATTTGAATACTACGATGGCGCAGGACATGGAGTAAACGATGGCGTTGATGAAAGCTGGGGTCCAAAATTAGACGTGGGGTTAATGATACCACAATTTACTTCACCCGTGTTAAATGGAGTACGACAAGGCACGCCTTGGATTTCGCACCCAAACAACGTAAAAGATTTTTTTAATACCGGTTTAACTTCAACAACATCAATTGCGCTTCAGGGGTCAAAAGACAAAACCAATTTCAGGGTTTCGCTCACCAACCTTGACCAGAAAGGGATGATTGAAAATACCATGTTAAAAAAGAATACGTTCACTTTCAATGGAAGCTCACAATTAACGGACAAATTAAGTTTTTCTTCATCGGGCTCTTATGTGAGTACCGACAGTCCGAATATGCCGGGGTATGGCTACGACCCCGACAATGTGATGCAGCAATTCAACTGGTTTGGACGACAAGTGGATATAAACGCATTGAAGGTATATAAAAATGCCGATGGGTCGTGGTACAACTGGAATACAAACTACCACAACAATCCTTATGCAACACTTTACGAAAACTTAAACACGACCAAACGCGATCGTTTGTTTGGAAACGCAACGTTAAATTATAAATTTACCGATTGGTTAAGCGCATTCGTGCGTTCGGGTGTCGATTATTATTCAAATTTCAACACTTCGCGTCGTGCTAAAAAAATGCAGGATTACCCCAATGGGTTTTATATGGAAGAGGTTGATTTGTACAAAGAAATGAATACAGATTTTTTGCTAAGTGCCAATAAAAAATTCGATGATATTGAATTAGGGTTAAACATTGGAGGCAACACCATGAAATATAACAGAACTTATAATTATGTGTCGGCTCCGGAACTTGCAGTTGAAGGTGTTTACAATGTTAAAAACTCGCTTGTGCCGCAGGTAGCCGATAATTTTATATGGAAAAAGCAAATCAACAGTTTGTATTTCTCAGGTCAGGTGAGTTATAAATCGATGTTGTTTCTCGATTTTTCGGGAAGAAACGACTGGTCAAGCGCTTTGCCGGCTGGGAACAACTCATTTTTCTATCCTTCGGTGCAGCTAAGTGGAGTTATGACGGAGATGATGACTTTTGATCCTTCTGTATTGTCGTTTGGGAAACTTAGGGTTAGTTATGCTAAGGTTGGTGCCGATACCGATCCTTACAAATTGTTACCTACGGTTTCGTTCGGCGAAGGCTGGAATGCCGGCACAAAATTATTAAATCAAGCAGTTCCCAACGAACTTCCGAACGCGAACCTGAAACCTCAGTTTGTATCTTCGTTTGAAGTTGGTGGCGATTTCCGGTTTTTAGAAAACCGAGTTAAACTTGATGTAACTTATTATAATTCGAGTGCCACCAATCAGATAATATCAGTTCCGGTTTCAGCGTCATCGGGTTACACTACCAAAGTTACCAATGCAGGGCAAATAGACAACAGCGGTATTGAAATATTGCTTGGCGCATCGGTCTTAAAATCGAAAAACGGTTTAAACTGGGATGTAACAGTCAATTGGTCGAAAAACCGGAATGAAGTTGTAAAGCTTGCCGAAGGCATTGATCAATATGAATTAGGAAGCTATTGGAGCATGAAAGTTATGGCAGTTCCGGGCGAAAAATACGGTTCGTTGTTTGGTTACGATTTCGAAAGAAATCCGGATGGTCAAATTATTTTCAGAGATGGACTTCCCGCTCAAGGCGATTTAAAAGTACTCGGAAATTATACACCCGACTGGATTGGGGGTATAAACAACGAATTTTCGTACAAAGGATTTAATTTAGGATTTTTGATTGATGCACGCATTGGTGGCGATATGTACTCTATGACTTCAACCTGGGGCAGGTATGCCGGAGTATTGGAAGAAACATTGATTGGTCGCGAAGGAGGAATTGTAGGCGATGGCGTAAAAGAAGTTTTGAATGCCAATGGCGATGTGGTAAGTTACGTTAAAAACGATGTGGTTGCCAATGCCGAAAACTTCAATAAAGCTGCTTATGTAAGCGATGTAGCATTCTCAAGTGTATTCGATGCAAGTTATGTAAAACTTCGTGAAGTGAAGTTGGGTTATACCTTTAATAAAATCGGGAAAACTGCTATCAGGGATGTGAACGTGTCGCTTGTAGGTCGCAATTTAGCTTTGCTTTATGCAAAAGTACCACATATCGATCCCGAAAGTGCATTTAGCAATTCAAATGTTCAAGGCTTGGAGTTCGGACAAATTCCTTCGGCTCGCAGCATAGGTTTCAGTGTTAGTTTTAAACTTTAATAAATTATCCGTTATGAATAAGATTAAAATATATTTAATTGTATTTGCGTTGATTTCTGGTTTTGCGGCTTGTACCGATAACTTTGAGGAAATAAACACCAACGTAAATAAACCAACGCTTAGTCAGGCAGCTCCCGATATGTTGCTTACTAATTCGATTGAATCGATGACCGACCGCGTTCACGAAATATTTCTCGGACACGAAATGGGTTCGTGCTGGGTGCAGCATGTAGCCAAAGTACAATATACCGACGAAGATCGATACATTCCGCGCGTTTCGGTAATAAACCGTACATGGGAAAGCCTTTATGCTTCTTCGGGACAAGATGTTGCTACAATCATTGACATTGCTGAAGCAAAAGAGTTGAAAAACTACAAAGGGATTGCCTACATTCTTAAAGCTTATATTACATCGGTACTGACCGATTTATATGGCGATATACCTTATTCAAAAGCATGGAAAGGCTCTTCGGAAGAAGCTATCGTTTCGCCTGCTTACGATACACAGGAGTCAATTTACACCGATTTAGTGTTGAAGCTAAAAGAAGCCAACGATTTATTATCTGACTCGAACGAAGCAGTAAAAGGCGATATTCTGTACAACGGAGATATTACGAAATGGAAAAAATTTGCCAATTCATTGCGTTTACGCTTATTACTTCGTATGTCGGCAAAAAAACCGGTAGGAGCCGAAATGCAGGCAATTTTATCAGCACCGGCAACATATCCAATTTTCGCTTCGAATGCCGACAATGCTGCCTTGGTTTATTTGGGAGCAGCTCCAAACAACAATCCGATTCACGAGAACCGTAAAACCCGCGATGACCACCGGGTAAGTAAAACTCTGATTGATTTTCTTTATGTAAATCCGGCAAGTCCCGATTATAGAGTTTCGTTGTATGCCGAATTAGCTGAAGGCAAAGATGATTATAACGGACTTCCCAATGGGTTGAGATCGGCTGATGCAGCTGCTTACGACGAAAACGGACTTAAAAACACTTCAAAAATCGGATCGTTTTATGCCCAGGCAACTGCACCAGGTATATTAATGAGCTATGCTGAGTTACAATTTATATTAGCTGAAGCTGCTTTCAAGAACTACATTTCGGGCGGTGTTGCCGATGCTGAAAAGTATTACAACAAAGGCATTGAAGTTTCGTATTATCAAAATGAAGATTACTTCTCAACCGTACTCACCAAAGAATGGAAAAGTACATTTATCTCGTGGGGTTGGGATGAAAAAAATATATTGGCGTATGCATTAGAAGATTTTATTGAATACGGAGGTTGGAAATTTAACCCTGCAAAGGCGATGGAGCAGATTGGTTCGCAAAAATGGGTGGCTCTTTTCGACCAAGGTTTACAGGCAAATTTTGAACAACGCCGCATTGGTTTCCCTATATTAGTGGCTCCTGCAGCTTCAGCTACACAAGGCAAAATTCCGGTACGTGTATTTTATCCTTCGGATGAATACGCACGCAACAAAACCAACGTCGAAGCCGCAGTTGCACGACAGGGTAAAGATGATATGAACACCAAAGTTTGGTGGAATAAATAATTCGAGTAAAGGTTTTAAATGAAAATATTAACCAAAAGAAAAATAAAAATATGAACAAGTTAATAAAATATATGGCTTTGTCAGTAGCAAGCTCTGTCATTCTTTTCACTTCGTGTTTAGAAAATGAAGACATAATGACAAGCAATGTAAGCGTAGGCGGATTGGTTACTCCGGTTACCGTGAATGTGCCTTATAAACTCAATGCTACACCAAGTTTTGAAGTGAAAATACTCGTTCCGAAAGGACCCGCCATCGAAAAGGTTGAATTGTATAAAGTTTTTACAAACAAAGATGGCAAAAGCTCAAACTCGGCTTTACTAAGCACTTTAAATGTGAATGGCGCAAATGAAACCGCCAACTTTTCGGGTAAAGTAACATTGAATTATGCCAATTTAATAAATGGTCTCACTATCAATGGTATTGCAATGCCGGCAAACGAAGCCAACTTGAATATTGGCGAAACGTGGACCATAAGTTATGTGGCTACTGTTGCATCCGATCAACGCAAGGTAGTGAATGCATCAACAACAAACATCGGTGTTGCCAATAAATATGCAGGCGATTATCAGTGCGTAGGGGTATTTACACACCCTACTGCAGGTCCTCGTCCGATTAACGAAGTTAAATTTCTGAAACCGCTTACCGCTTATGCGTGCAATATACCTGTGGGCGACTTGGGAGCTTACGGTTATTTTGTCGATATTACTGTTGATCCGGTTACAAATACGGTAACTTTTTCCAATGGCGTTCCAACAGATATTTATGCTTCGCCCGAACGTTCGTATTATGAACCTTCGACAGGTAAATTTTACCTCAATTATTATTATGTTGGCGGTACAGGTAATCGAGTGATTGTCGAAGTGTATACACCCAAATAACCATTGAATTTCAGTTAACAAAAAAGCCTTTCGTACAATGCGAAAGGCTTTTTTGGTAAATGTTTTTTTAAAATTAGCAGCAACTGTTTTTCCTGTTTTCAACAATATTAGCATAGCGGAAAAGGAATATTATTACAAGTTCTCAACAAAAATACTTGTTTGTTTAATTTTATTAATCTATTTTTGCAGGCTCTGAAATTTTGGCGCGAATTAAAATATGTACAAAATGAAATTTAATACAGATAATTATTTATGAGAAAAAGAATATTATTATTGGTTTGCCTTTTTGTGGTAACTGCAGGAGCTATTTATGCTCAGTCTAAATCTATTTCGGGTAAGGTTTATTCAACTGAAGACAGGCAAGCCATTATTGGAGCCAGCGTGTTGTTGAAGGGAACAACTACCGGAACAATAACCGATGTAAATGGTAATTTTACAATAAATTTACCGGAAAATGCAAAAACACTTGTCGTTTCGTATGTGGGAATGAAAACCGTGGAATTGGAGGCGAAAAATAACATGGTTGTTTATTTGGAAAGTAGCACTTCTGAGTTGGACGAAGTTTTAGTTGTAGCTTATGGAACAACAACCAAAAAATCGTTTACGGGTGCTGCCGCTACCGTTAAAGGCGATAAATTATCGAAATTACAATCGTCGAGTGTAACCAAATCGTTGGAAGGAAGCGTTGCAGGAGTTCAGATTTCGAGTTCATCCGGACAGCCCGGCGAAGATGCAGCCATTCGTATTCGCGGCTTGGGGTCTATTTCGGCAAGTCAATCGCCACTGATCGTGGTGGATGGCGTACCTTACGAAGGTTCGTTAAATTCAATTTCCACACAAGACATTGAGTCGCTGAACGTACTGAAAGATGCAGCTGCAAATTCGATGTATGGAGCGCGTGGATCGAATGGCGTAATTTTGATTACAACCAAAAAGGGGAAAACAGGAGTTACTAAAGTGAATGTAGAAAGCCGATTAGGAGTTAACTCGCGTGGTGTAAAACCTTACGATGTGATTACAAACGCCGGCGATTACTACGAAATGACCTGGGAAGCCGTGCGAAACAATTTGGTCGAAAACGCCGGAAAATCATACTACGAAGCCAATCATTATGTGAGCAACAATTTGATTTCCCAATTTTTGGGGTATAATATTTTTAAAGGTATTGCCGACAATAACTTAATTAATCCGGCAACCGGTAGATTAAACGCTGCGGCAACAGAAAAAAAATGGGCTGACAACTGGTTGTCGGAACCGTTTCAGAATGGACTTAGACAGGAATACAACGTAAACATGAGCGGTGGAAGCGATAAAACCGTGGTTTATATGTCGTTCGGATACCTGAGCGATAAAGGTTATGTTGTAAATTCGGATTTTACGCGCATCAATACACGACTTAAATTTGATCAAAAACTATCTGATGATTTTAAAATGGGAGCCAACGTATCGTACTCAAAAACATCTTCCAATGCGCCAGTGTCATCCGGTGGTAGCAGTAATTATTCAAACATGTTTATGTTTAGCCAAATGATAGCACCTATTTATCCTATTTACAAATACGATTTAGGAACCGGTGCCGCTTTGTTGAACGCTCAGGGAAAACGTCAGTATGATTTTGGTTCGGGGTTGGTCGAATCGGGGTTAGCATCTTCAAAAACCAGGGCTTACGGACCTCAGCAAAACCCACTTTACACACAAAAGGAAAATATTTCGCAAACCGGCGATGATAATTTAAGTGTGCATAGTTACGCCGAATTAAAATTTCTAAAAGATTTCAGATTTACTTTCAATTTGGCTTACGATGTGTTTAGTACCAACTCGACCGAATTTGCTACTCCCTTAGCCGGCGATGCGCTGGGTTATGGCTATGGCTACAAAGGATACAGCCGCTACGCCGCATTAAACTCTAACCAATTGCTCAATTATTCCAAAAAAATGGGGTTTCACGACTTTAATATTTTAATGGGACACGAGTCGAAAATGGATGATTACTGGACATTAAACGGCGGAAAGAAAAACTACTTCGACCCATTTAACCCAGAATTCACAAATGCCGGTGCTACCACCTCGTTAAGTTCATATACAGCACAATATCGGATTGAAGGCTATTTGTCGAGAGCTGAATATAGCTACCGCGACAGGTATTACGGTTCGGTTAGTTTTCGCCGCGATGGATCATCGAAATTTGCTCCCGCAGTTCGGTGGGGTAATTTTTGGTCGGTAGGAGGCGCATGGCGTGTAAGCGAAGAAGATTTCATGTCGGGCATTCATCTCATTTCAAACTTAAAATTAAAATCGAGTTATGGTACGCAGGGCAACGATGCGATTCGCGGCAGTAATTTGTTTATGGATCAGTTCAGTATGGTGTCTGATGGCACTGAGGCATTACCCGTATTTTCATATCGAGGCTCTCCTACTTTGACCTGGGAAAAGTCGAACAATTTCAATATTGGAATTGAAATGGGTTTACTTAATCGCATCAATATTACAACCGACTTTTTTATAAAAGAAACAACCGACATGATATATGCCAAGCCACTACCTCCGTCAGGCGGTTCCCCTTCGTGGATATGGGACAATCAGATTGATATGCGCAATACGGGATTGGAGTTTGAAGTCATGGTTGATTTATTCAAAAACAAAAACATAAAATGGGATGTTTCGGTAAACGGAACCACTTACAAAAATGTTTTGACGCGTTTACCTGCCGATAAAGACCCGACCGGATACAAAGCCGGAACCTATTGGCGCAAATTAGGCGGTTCGTTGTACGATTGGTATTTGAACGAATATGCAGGAGTAGAGCTCGAAACCGGACTTTCGATGTGGTATATGAACGATGAGGATGGAAATAAAGTAGCTACAACAGTGAATGAAGATGCCGATTATTACGAAATATCAAAATCGGCTATTCCTTACTTTTATGGCGGATTGTCAAGTTCATTAACGGCTTACAGCTTCGATTTATCTTTTCAGACTGCCTTTCAATTAGGTGGTTATGTGTATGATGATGTGTACTCAAGTTTAATGGGTGGGGGCGAACCCGGGCAAAACTGGCACAAAGACATTTATACGCGCTGGACACCTTATAACAACAAATCGAATATTCCGCGCGTTTCATCGGGCGACCAGAATGCCAATGCAAGTTCATCCCGCTTTCTGATAAGTTCGTCTTATTTCAGTTTGCGGAATGTTACTTTAGGCTACACCTTCCCCAAGTCTTTCTTGAAAAAATATAAAATCGACAATTTGCGGATTTATGCCGTTGGCGATAACTTGTGGTTGTTGTCAGCCCGAAAAGGATTAGATCCGCGTCAGTCATTCTCAGGCGATACTTTTACAGGTACTTACTCGGCTTTACTAACCACTTCATTAGGCATTTCAGTTGGTTTCTAACTCTTAATATATGATTATACAAATGAAAACAAAAATATTCACAGCCATAGTACTTGGCTTATCATTATTAAATATTTCGTGCAGCGATGATTTTTTGGATGTAAAAACTACTTCAAAATTAACATCGAAAGATGCCATTGCCGCCATGGAAGCCGACCCATCGAAATTAGAAGGATTTGTAAATTCGATTTACTCGGTGATGGTCGAAGCCGACTTGATCGGAACCGGCACTCACGATGCATTTGGGTTGATGTCGATACTTCATTCCACCGATATGATGTCGGAAGATATTGTGCAGGATAAATCCACGTGGTTTACTTACGATTACCTGCACGATAACCGGGGATTGAACTACCGAAGAACAAGGGTTAACTGGACTTATTTATATTCGGTAGTGTCCAATGCCAATATTGTGTTGAGTATGACATCACCCGAAACAACTTCGCCCATCATTAAAGCTTATCGCGGACAAGTATTTGCATTGCGCGGAATGGCGTATTATTATCTGATACAAATGTATCAGCATACTTTCAGCGCAACTGCTACTAAAGACCGTTCGGGTATTCCGTTGTATTATGCACAAAACGAAGGGAAAGAAAACCGCTTGAATCGCGTGCCTGTTACCGAAGTTTTTACTCAGATTGAATCGGACTTAAAAACTGCAGTTACAGAACTCAATGGCTGGACGCGAGGCAACAAAAATCAAATTGACTCTTATGTTGCTAACGGACTGCTGGCTCGGTATTATTTACTGTCCAAACAATGGCAAAAAGCTGCCGATGCCGCTGTCATTGCAGCAGGTGGGTTTAGCATTATGACCAAAGAAGATTTGCACGATGGATTTATGAATTTAGCCAACAGAGAATGGATGTGGGGATTCGACCACAATTCCGAAACTGAAACCCGATACGCATCATTTTTCTCTCATATATCTAATATCGCACCCGGATATGCCGGTCTTGAATATGGAGCAAGGTTGATTGACAAGCGGCTTTACGAGTCGATTCCTGAAACCGATGAACGAAAAAAGCTATTTCAGGGCGGCACTCAAACCATCGAGGCAGCAGGACTGTCATCGAGCTCAATGGCTTCGACAACTGCTACCGCATGGACGCTGCCTTATGCCAATGTAAAATTTGGGTTCGATGGAAATTGGACCATGGATTATCCATATATGCGCACTGCCGAAATGATTTTGATTGAAGCCGAAGCATTGGCACAATTAAACAAAAACGGTGAAGCGGCAACAGCTTTGAAAAAACTGATGGTAAATCGCGATGCAACGTGGAACAAAACCACGGTTACGGTTGATGAAGTATGGATGCAACGCCGCATTGAACTTTGGGGCGAAGGTTTTTCGTATTTCGATCTGAAACGGTTAAACAAAGGTATTAATCGTGTTTACAGTGGAACTAATCACAGGGCTGATGCTCAGTTTTCGAAAAAAGCCGGTGATAAAACCTGGATTTACCAACTTCCGCAAGCCGAAATTCAGGAGAACTCGGAAATTGCTGAAAAAGACAATAACGATTAATATTTTTTACGAGAGATTAAATTAGTTGAGAAAAAAAAATAATAATAAGAAAAACATGAAAAACAATAAGATATTAACCCTGTATTTCTTGGTTGCGACTTTATACCTTGTTGGCTGCACCGATGAAATTCTGAAATCGAATTACGATTATGTGCCCGATGCAAGCAAATTGCCTAAAGTTACCTTGTCCATCCGCACCATTGGCGGAGCGGCTGTAACTTGTACCGGCAATGCAGTTTTTGGTTCCGATACCACGATAATTGAACGGGGATTTGTTTGCTCCACCGATGCTGAATTTAAAGCAGGGTTCATTTCGGCTGTGTCTGACGAAAATATCTTTTCGGGCTTTGTAAAAGGATTGAATCAACAGACAGATTATTTTGCGAAGGCTTATGTAATTACACGTAACGGTATTGCATATAGTGGTTTGCAAACTTTTAAAACCCGAAAACTAGTGAATATATTAGATGTGAATGTTGATAATCTGAAAGATTATTCAGATTTGTTTAGCTTCATCGATAAAGATGGGGATAAGTATGGATGGGAGTTGGCTGACTACAATGAAGAAAAAACGCAAACTTGTTTTGTCTCCTATTCGTGGTATAATAACAAGGTGCTGACCCCCGAAAATTATTTGTTATTTCCTCCTTTTACGTTCAGTTCGACTGTTACTCATCCGCAGTTAACAGTTTCGCTCGAAGTTGGCGATGAGAATTATCCTGCCGAGGTGTTCAAAATTATTGCTTCGGATAAACCGATTACATTAGCAAACAGTAGTCAGGCTACCGAATTGTATAAAGGAACTCTTACCAAAGAAGGAATTGTGAAAACGGTTTTTCTTCCCGAATCGTTGGTCGGAAAAACTGCCTACTTAGGCATTTGCCATTTCGACTGTACCGATAATTTTGCTTTGATATACACCGGACACAAAATTGTGGTAAGTCAATAACGCTTTGTCAAATGTACGAAAATACAAAAAAATGGTATGTTGCCCGATAAATGCTCGTTGATTGTATTTTCACAGCGTATTTTGCAAAATTAAGTGCTAATCATTCGTTTAACCCGAATTAATCAGAAAGTTTTTTAAAATAAGAACTAAAAATTAATTCGGGTTTAATTTTTTAAAAAAGTATGTTTAACAGAATACATCAATAAGAACCTTTAAGAAATAAATAAATACCTGATTAGCCACGAATTACTCTACACATCATCTAACGACAGCCCTATGTATTCAATTTTGTACTTCGATAGATCATTAGCAAGTATAGATTTTTTTTCCATGAGTGCATTTAGATTGATTTTATGTTTGTTGCGTTTAACTTCGGCAATTATAGCCGTTTTTTTTACTGAATCAACCGCAACAATATCTATTTCGTTTCCACCTTTTCTGTCCCAGTAGTTTCCTATTTGTGTAACTTCCTCCGACTCTGCTATTTTATCACGGAAGTAGCGTTCAAGAATAAGTCCGCTAAACTGCTCATAATTAAGTTGTATATATTCATAAAGTCTGTCATTTTTACCTAACTCAATCATAGACTGATTCGGATAAATAAACCTGAACCAAAATAAAAGGAAATTGTCGTTAAGGCTCCACCTGATATTTCTGCTTTCCGGTTTTGAAAAAATTGGTTTATTCTTTTTAATAAGAGAATATTCCGTTTCTAAATTCATTAGATACGATCCGGTGTTTTTTTCTATTATTGAATCTATTTCGCTTTGAGAGGTTTTACCTGAAGCAATGAGCTGTAAAATTGAGAAATATACACCATAATCTTTTCCGAATTCCGAAACAAGCAAATCTTTGCCTTCGCTCAAAAAAGGTGAGTCGGCACGTACAGCAAATGCAATCATTTTATCTTTCGTTATAGACCCCGATTCCATCAATAAAGCAACATATTTTGGCACACCTCCGGTAATCAAATACAGGCAGAGAATGTCTTCGGATGTGCAGTTGTTATTGTAATCTTTCAGAATTTCTTTTAAGCTGTTAATTGTAAATGGACGTAAAACCATTTTTGAGTTTAACCTTCCAAAAAGAGGTTCTTTTTCGTTTTCAAAAATTTTTTTCATCATGGAGTATATCGAACCACAAGCAATAAAATTAATTTTTGACTTATTACTGTATCTGTCCCACAAATCCTGAATGTCACTGAAAATGGATTTATTAACTCGATCAAATTCCTGAAATTCATCTATAATAAGTGTGAATGGTTCGTTTATTGCAAAGAGTAACAATTGCTCAAAAAGTGTTCTGAAATCCGTAATAGAGCCAAATACTTGCAACCCGATTGACTCCTTCGCATCTTTTTGAAACTGCGTACAAAGCATTTGTTCGTTTTTACGCGAAACAAACAAATACAGATACTTGTTTGATTGAACCGACTCCATCAACAAGGTAGTTTTTCCTACGCGTCTTCTGCCAATTACAGCAGTAAAGCAGGCGCTTTTTCTCGATTGTTCAAGCGTCAGTCGCAGGCTTTGCAATTCTTTGGTTCTGTTGTAAAATTTCATATTTGCGATTATTGTAATATCCATTAATTTAAAATCCATTACAAAGGTATTGTTTTATTTTGAAATACTCAAATGTGGTTAGATATTTAGCTCAACGCCAAATATCAATAAAATAAATTATATCGATTGCACAAATAATATAGTACAATCTCGGCTTCGTCTCATTGTACTATTTATTTGTTCCGAAAAAACGGAATCTCGAAATACTCGATATGCATCGGCATAAACCACAGTAGACATATAAAATAGCTTGGGCTATTTTTATATGTACAGATGGTATTAGAGGCGTGTTTTTAAAGTATATGTTTAACAATGAATTGAATTGAAATTACTTATACATCATGTCTCAATAATCAAAACAATGTATTTTTCGAATTTTGAGCACAAAATAGCGATAGTCAAGAAAACAAGTTACCTTTGCAAAGACGTACATGTTACTGCTAATTATTACTAATTACTACTAATTTTGTTAGTAAAGAGTTTTTTACAAATTAATTTTATGTTCGTATCACAAGAAAATTTAAATTATCAGTTACCGCCCGAAGAAATTCTTCAACTGGCAGATTATCAGCGTTTACCTTCGATCGAAATGGATGTGAACAATAAATATTTGTTATACATTTATCGCAATACCTACAAAACGCTCGAAGATATCAATCAGCCCGAAATAAAACTGGCTGGGAAAAGGATAAATCCGGTTGCAAGTATTAGTTCTAAAATTGACTATATCAGAAATCTGAAAGTTGCTTTGGTTGATGGCGGCGTGCCGGTTCAGGTAAGTGGATTGCCCGAAAATCCGCGAATTGCTTATCTTACCTGGTCGCGCGATGATTCGAAAATCGCTTTTACAAATACCGTATCAAATGGATTGGAGCTTTGGGTATTGGATTTTGAAACTGCAAGTGCCAAAAAACTTACCGATGCAAGGGTAAATGCATTCTTTGGAAATCCAATTTGCTGGTTTGCCGATAATCAGCATATACTTATCAAACTATTGCCTGAAAAAAGAGCAAATGTAACCGATGCGCTTTCTGCAATTCCGGCAGGTCCGGTAATTTCAGAAAGTGATGGAACAAAATCGCATAACAGAACTTATCAGGATTTGCTGAAAAACAAAAGGGATGAAGACAATTTTGTAGCATTGGCAACATCCGAATACAACAAACTTGATTTGAACGGTAACAAGGTCTTGTTTAAAGAATCAAATATTTATAAAAATGAAAATATTTCGCCCGATGGAAAATGTGTGATGATTTCCATTATCCGCAAACCCTTTTCATTCCTTGTGCCTGAGGAGTATTTTGCTAAACAAACTATTGTTTGCGATTCGGAAGGAAATACGGTGAAGGTGGTGAATGAAGTGCCACTTCTCGACAGTTTACCGAAGGGATTTATGGCTGTTCAGAAAGAAAAACGAAGATTTAACTGGCGCTCAGATGAACCGGCAACTTTGGCTTTTGTTGAAGCATTGGATGGTGGCGATCCGGCAATAGAAACTGAATTTCGTGATGCAATTTATACATGGAAAGCACCTTTCGTTGAAGCACCGGAACTACGTTGTAAAACTAATCTTCGTTTCAGCAGTATTTCGTGGTGTAATGCCGATGTTGCGGTTGTTGAAGATTATTGGTACGATACAAGACAAGCTAAAACTTACCTGATTAATCCATCGAAACCTTCCGAGGAACCAAAGATTATTTTTGAGAGAAATTATCAGGACGTTTATGCTTTCCCGGGTAATTTTGAAGTGGTGAAAAATATTTATGGAAAATACTCACTTGCTATTGAAAATGATTGTATTTTTTTAACCGGTCCGGGACACACGCCCCAAGGGCAGTTTCCGTTTATCGACAGATTTGACACAAAAACGATTGCCACCGAAAGAATTTATCAGTCAGCATTTACTGATAAGATTGAAGAAATATATTCTTTTGAACACTTTGTAAAAGGTGATGTTTTGGTACGGATCCAATCGCCAGCCGAATATCCAAATTATTTTATCCGTAATATTAAAAATAATACACTCAAACAGTTAACCCATTTCGAGAATCCTTTCGAAAGTATAAATACTGTTCAGAAAGAGTTGGTTAAATATAAACGTTCGGATGGCGTTGAACTTACGGGAACTTTGTATTTGCCGGCAGGTTATCATCTCCATTCAGGCAAAAAACTTCCGCTGTTAATCTGGGCTTATCCTGCCGAATATAAAGATAAAGACAGTGCGAGTCAAACTACGGCTAATCCGAATGAGTTTACATTTCCGCACTACAGCACGTTCGTTTACTGGGTTACGCGCGGTTATGCCGTGTTGGATGATGCTGCTTTTCCAATTGTTGGCGAAGGTAAAACCGAACCGAACGACAATTTTATCGAACAATTGATTGACAATGCAAGAGCAGCCATCGATGCAGTAGATGCGCTTGGTTATATCGACCGTAAAAAAGTAGGTGTCGGCGGTCATTCCTACGGTGCTTTTATGGTGGCTAATTTGCTGACATATTGCGAATTGTTTGCCTGTGGAGTTGCCCGGAGTGGTGCATATAACCGCACACTTACTCCTTTTGGTTTTCAGAGCGAACAACGCAATTATTGGGAAGCTCCCGAAATTTATAATTCTCTTTCGCCATTTATGAATGCCCATAAAATGATAACTCCTTTGTTGCTTGTTCACGGCGAGGAAGATAACAATTCAGGTACCTTCACCTTGCAGACGGAACGATATTTTCAAGCATTAAAAGGACTTGGCGCGCCTGCACGCATGGTTATTTTACCCAAAGAATCGCACGGATATGTTGCCCGCGAAAACATTATGCATTTGCTTTGGGAACAGGATAGGTTTTTTGAAAAATATTTAAAATAATTGCTTTCAACCGCTGTCAGAGTCCTTCGGACTGCTGACAGGGTTGAAGAAGCGCAACTCTGACAGCGGTTGAAAACCCTGTCAGTTGATGAAAGTCAGCAGTTGATGAAAGTCAGCAGTTGATGAAGTAAACCCAGACAAACAATACAGATAACATGGATAAATATTCCCAACCAAAATTAGAGTTTAATTCTGTTTACCATATTTATAATTGTGGAATAAATGGATGTAATTTGTTCATTGATGACGAGGATTACGAACGTTTTTTGTCGAGATATGAAACTTATATCGAACCTATCGCAGACACTTATGCCTGGAGTTTATTAGGAAATCATTTTCATTTAGTGGTCAGAATAAAAAAAGAAAATGAAATTAAATCATTGGTAGAAAGTCATCTTTTGGAAGTCAGAACAAAAATGCGTACATCCGAAAAGAAACCTGATCCAACTAAACAGTTTTCTCATTTATTTAATGCGTATGCTCAGTATTTTAATAATAAATACCATCGCCATGGGAGTTTATTTGAAAGACCTTTTAAAAGGAATCTTATTGATAATCTTTTATATTTCAAAAGATGTTTAATATATGTTCATCAAAATCCTGTTAAACATGGATTCGTAAAAAATATTGATGATTACAGATATACGTCTTACAACTCTGTTTTATCAGATAAAGTAACCCATTTAAAAAGAGATATTGTGTTATCAGTTTTTGAAAGTAGAAGTAATTTTGAGCTTGAACACCTTAAACTTAATTCATTGGAAGAAACACTTGAAGATGATTCTGTCATCAACCGCTGTCAGAGTCCTTCGGACTGCTGACAGGGTTGAAGAAGCGCAACTCTGACAGCGGTTGAAAACCCTGTCAGCAGTTATCTCGTTGTCTGTTGTCTGCAGGTGAAAATAATTCGCACATTTAAAAAGAAATTCGTATTTTTGCAGACCGAATAATGAATCAACAAATACATTTTATCAATTTTAAATTGTAAATGGACAAATTGCAAATAAAAAAAATGAGTCTTGTAGAGAGAATAAAAAACGCAAAATCCACCGCTTTTTCTTTTGAATTATTACCTCCGCTCAAAGGTAATGGTATTGATGGCGTGTACCGCACCATCGATGCGTTGCGCGAGTTCGACCCCAAATACATCAATATAACTACCCATCGCAGCGAGTTGGTATTTAAAGAAACTTCAAACGGATTGTTCGAGCGGGTGTCCGAGCGTCATCGTCCCGGAACTGTGGCAATTGCTGCAGCCATACAGAACAAGTATAAAATTCCTGTTGTTCCGCATATTATCTGCAGCGGATTTACACCCGAAGAAACTGAATATGCGCTTATCGATTTGCAGTTTCTGGGCATCACCGATTTGCTGTTACTTCGGGGCGATAAGGCAAAACATGAGAAAGAATTCTCACCCACCGGTCATGCTTATGCAACCGATTTGCAACAACAGGTGAATAAATTTAACCGGGGATTGTTTGTCGATGGTTCACACATGAAATCGCTTACGCCTTTTTCTTACGGAATGGCTTGTTACCCTGAAAAACATGAGGAAGCACCAAATATTGAATCGGATTTACATTACGCTAAAATGAAAGTCGATGCCGGAGCTGAATATTTAGTTACACAAATGTTTTTCGATAATTCAAAGTATTTCGATTTTGTGGATAAATGCCGACAAAAAGGTATCCATGTTCCTATAATTCCGGGTATCAAGCCGATTACTTTTATGAGTCAGCTCACGGTATTGCCAAAAATATTCCATACCGATATTCCGGTTGAATTTGCAGATGAACTTCTGGGGTGTAAATCGGACAAAGAAGTGGTTGAAGTAGGCGTGGAATGGTGTACAAAACAGGCACGCGATTTGATACAAAATGGGGTGCCGAGTATTCATTTTTACAGTATGATGGCAACTCAAAGTGTAAAAAGAGTGGCTAAAGCAGTGTTTTAATTAAATTTTTAATATAATGCGATTTCTTTTTTCCTTCCTTTTAATTTTATTGTTTTTCGGTTTATTTGCCGTATTTGCAATATTCGGAATCATTCGGTCATTTTTCGGCATCGGAAAGAAAAGCAATGCAGAACAGAATGGACATCAGCAAGATTTTAATAAAAATCAGACAGGAAATAAAACAAAGATTTTTGACAAGAGCGATGGTGAGTATGTTGATTACGAAGATGTTAAAGACTAAATAATGAACTCAACCTGTTTGAAGTAAAAAGATTTAGTTGTTCCATCGTCTGTCTCCATATATATTCTACCATCAGGAAGCACGGCTTTAATCTGTGCGTTAAAAACGTCATTCCCAGCTCTGAATGCATAGAAACCATCTTTGCGATACAGATTGTTGAAATAATCTTCCCTAATTTGCGCATAATCCATTTCGTTGTAAATGGTTAAAATATTATCGACTATCTTTTGCATGATAGTTTTCCTTCGGAATGATTTTTTATTTATCTGTCGCAACGAAACCGGATTTGGGGCATCACTTTTAAAATCTGTTTGATTTACATTAAGTCCGATTCCTATCATGGTATTATTTATCGTTTGTCCACACAGTGAATTTTCAATCAAAATGCCTGCTATCTTTCCGTCATTCACATATATGTCGTTAGGCCATTTTATTTTAACTTCTTTGCAATAATCTGATAAAACATTCCAAATTGCATTACTTACAATTTGCGAAATGATAAACTGTTCTTCAATGTCAATGTGATGAGGATAAAGTAAAATGCTGAATAATAAGTTCTTTTTTGGTTCCGACTCCCATGAATTTCCTGATTGACCTTTACCGGATAACTGAAAATCGGTGTAAACAACAAAACCTTCGGTAAGTGATTTGTTGTTCATCAAATCCCGTAAAAATATATTTGTTGAAGTGGTTTGTTTTATATAAAAGCTGTTTTTCATAATCAGCAATTGTTTTTTATTTCGTAATATCGAGTAAAAACTCTTCAATTTTTTGAGTTACTGCGCTCGAACTTCCGTTGGCATTGTTCACCAAAATTGCTAAAACAAGGGTTGTGCTTTTGGTTTCGACATATCCAACATAACATTTAACGCGTGCAATGGTTCCACTTTTAGCGCGAAGTTTGCCTTGCAATGCAGTGTTTTTGAGCAAGTCTTTTATCGTTCCGCTTTCGCCCGAAACGGGTAAACTTTTGTAAAAAATATCGGCATATTTGCTTTTTAGTTGCATATAGGTAAGTAGTTCAACAAAAAAGTTGGCTGAAGCTGCATTTGTAGTTGAAAGCCCTGAACCATCCGATTGAAAAAGTTGATCGACCGATAAACCTTTCGATTTCCAGAAAGACCGGATATGTTCAATGGCTGCATCGGTAGTCCCGGTTTTATTGTTTTTTGTTCCAAGATATTTAAATAAATATTCGGCGTAATGATTATTGCTCTTTACATTGATTTCGGTAATTATTTCGCTCAGCGGAGGTGAAAAGTGCGAGTAAATTACAAATTTTTTACACGCTTCGTTGGTCTGTACAACCGCCGCATCGCCAATGTAAACCCCCGATTCAATCAGTTTTTTTCGGAAATGTTGTGCCAGCAACAAAGCGGGTTCGGGAATATCTCCCCTTACAACAAACTCGGTTTTATTGGCAGGAATTTCGCCGGTTACAGAACGATTGTACGAAAATGGAGCCCCATAAAAATATGCATTGTCGAAATTGATATTTGCGCTTTTCACAAAATTATCAATTTTAAGACCCGAAATTTCAGGTTCGGTTCTCAGCATTTCGGTTATTGTGCCCGCTTTAGCCGAGCGGAAATATAATTTGAAAGTATTGTCGAGATACGATATACCATGAATTGCCGGTGCATAATAATTCCCCATGTCTTCCCACGACCACTTGGGGTTGATGACTTGTTGTTCAAAAATGACAGGGTCGGCAATAATTTTTCCATTGATATTTTTTATTCCCCGTTTTTTAACAGCTGAAACCCATTTCGACAGAAAATCTTTATCGCCCATCTTATCGGAACCTAAGGTAGGATCGCCACCGCCACGAACATATAAATTGCCGTTTAAAGTACTGTCTTTCCCAATTTCTCCATCAATTTCGAGCCGTGTTACAAATCTGAAATCAGGGCCGTAAACTTCCAATGCTGTGGAAGTGGTAATCACTTTAATTGTCGAAGCAGTTACGGTAGCATTTTTCGGGCGGATTTCATATAAGGTTTTACCCGTTTTCAGGTACGTTACTAATAAACTAATATTGGCGTTTTGCAATACGGGATTATTTGTAAAGTTGCTAACCGGATTCGATGCAAAAATGCTTACCGAAATTACTATGATTGAAAATAACAGAATGAATTTTTTCATTTTGTTGGATTTTTTTTGAAATTATACGTAGTGAAATACCGGAGTAAATATTGAAGATGGTGTACGTTTGCAAAATTAAACAGAAAAATAATATCTGACAGCATTAATTTAAAAAAATATCAAATTGAAAATTATCGCATCAAATTGCAGATAGTTAGGTAAATAGCTCTGTTTTAGCACATTTATACAAGATTTATGCAGTAATGAATAAATATGCAAAACTCGGATTTTGAATGTATTTATAGTAATATTTTATTTCAAAATGCAATAAAATCATATTTTTATAAGGTGAAAAGTAAAAATTTACTTACTTTTGTGCATAATAACAGTAGAAAATAAAACTAACAAAATTAAAATAAATTGTTTATGAAGAAACATAATTTTAGTGCGGGACCATCTATTTTGCCTCGCGAAGTTATCGAAAAAACAGCTCAGGCAGTGTTGGATTTCAATGGATCGGGATTATCAGTTTTAGAAATCAGCCATCGTTCCAAAGGATTTGAAGCAGTAATAGCCGAAGCTGTTTCGCTTTTCAAGGAATTATTGAATATACCTGAAGGTTACTCCGTTCTTTTCTTGGGTGGCGGTGCAAGTTTGCAATTCTGCATGGTTCCTTTCAATTTGTTCGAAAAGAAAGCCGCTTATCTGAATACCGGAGTTTGGGCAAGCAAAGCCATGAAAGAAGCGAAAGGCTTTGGCGAAACAATTGAAGTTGCCTCATCCAAAGATGCCAACTATACTTTCATTCCGAGAAATTATGTAATCCCTGCTGATGCCGATTACTTCCACATTACGACCAACAATACGATTTACGGAACAGAAATTCATACAGATATTGATTCTCCTGTTCCTTTGGTTGCCGATATGTCGTCCGATATTTTCTCTCGCCCAATGGATGTTTCAAAATATGCGCTTATTTATGGTGGTGCTCAAAAGAATTTAGCTCCTGCCGGCTTGACATTTGTTATTGTAAAAGACGAAATACTTGGAAAAGTTTCGCGCTACATACCTACAATGTTGAATTACAAAACACACATTGCCGAAGGTTCGATGTTAAATACGCCTCCTGTTTTGCCTATTTACAGTGCCCTGGAAACTTTACGCTGGTTGAAAGTGAATGGAGGATTGGTTGAAATGGAAAAGAAAAATATCGCAAAAGCTGAATTACTTTACAACGCTATTGACAACAGTCGCATATTTATTGGAACTGCTGCAAAAGAAGACCGCTCGCGCATGAATATTTGTTTTGTAATGAAACCTGAATATGCCGAGTTGGAAGGTGATTTCTTGAAATTTGCAACGGCTGCCGGTATGGACGGAATAAAAGGTCACCGTTCGGTAGGTGGTTTTCGTGCTTCAGTTTATAATGCCATGCCCATCGAAAGCGTTCAGGCGCTGATTGATTGCATGCACGAATTTGAAAAACAACATTAATACACCTCCCCCAACCCCTCCAAAGGAGGGGAAACTTGGGGTTATTCTATTGGTATGGTTTTTACAGAAATTCTATTTAATTTTTTATTAATTGTTTCCTCGTTTCCTAAAAACTTGTTTACTATTATATTATGAAAGTACTTATTGCAACAGACAAACCGTTCGCCAAAGTGGCAGTCGACGGTATTCGCAAAGAAGTGGAAGCTGCAGGTTTTGAACTTGCATTGCTCGAAAAATATACCGAAAAACAGCAATTGCTTGATGCGGTTGTTGATGTAGATGCCATCATTATTCGCAGCGATATTATTGATGCGGAAGTAATTGATGCAGCCAAGAAATTAAGAATTGTGGTTCGTGCCGGAGCCGGTTACGATAACGTTGACCTCGAAGCCGCAACTGATGCCGGTGTGTGCGTTATGAATACGCCGGGTCAAAATTCTAATGCAGTTGCCGAGTTGGTTTTCGGATTGCTCGTTTTTGCCGTTCGTAATTTCTATAATGGAACTTCGGGCACTGAGTTGAAAGATAAAAAATTAGGGATTCATGCGTACGGTAATGTGGGGCGCAATGTTGCCCGCATAGCCAAAGGTTTTGGAATGAAACTTTACGCTTATGATGCTTTTTGTTCAGATGAATTAATTCAGTGCGATGGTGTTACACCGGTTAGTTCAGTTGAAAAACTGTATGAAACCTGTGATATCGTATCTGTAAACATTCCGGCTACTGCCGAAACTAAGAAGTCAATCAATGCTGAATTAGTAAATCGGATGCCAAAAGGTGGAATTATCGTTAATACTGCCCGCAAGGAAGTTATAAACGAAGCAGAACTTGTTCAACTGATGGAAACCCGTACCGACATAAAGTATGTTACCGATATTCTTCCGGGTAATCATGCCGAAATGTTAGAAAAATTTGCAGGTCGCTATTTTTCGACTCCCCAAAAAATGGGTGCACAGACTGCCGAAGCAAATATCAATGCCGGAATTGCAGCAGCAGCTCAGATTGTTGATTTTATTAAAAACGGCAACCAACGTTTCAGAGTTAATAAATAGAAATTGCACTATAAATGTAAAGCCCGAAAGACATGAAGTTTTTCGGGCTTTTTGTATTCAATTTTCTGACTTATTTTTTGAGAAAAAATAATGATAATTTAATAAACTCCAATAATGGATGCAGATAATTAGATGGTTTCAAACTTGAAATATGATATTGTTATTTCATTGTACGATACAAAAATGAATTTTGTTACAGATGATTTTTTGAATAACTGATTATTCTCAAACATTGTTTTTCAATCTTCTCATTTTCTTTCATTTAATTTTTCTAACTTTGCACATAATCTATAAAACAATTTGTATGAAAACATTACAACCTCAGAAAGTATGGAATTATTTCCATGATATTACACAAGTTCCTCGTCCTTCGAAAAAGGAAGAAAAAATAATTAATTATTTGAAAGCATTTGCTGAAAAACAACTGCTCGATTACAAAATAGATACTGCAGGCAATGTGTTGATATGCAAACCTGCCACTAAAGGTTACGAAAACAGTAAAATAGTTATTCTTCAAGCTCATATCGATATGGTTTGTGAAAAAAACAGCGATGTGGAATTTAATTTCGATACTGACCCGATACAAACCTGGATTGATGGAGATTGGGTAAAAGCCCGTGGCACGACGCTTGGAGGCGATAACGGTATCGGAATGGCGATGATGTTAGCTGTACTTTCATCGAATGATTTAAAACATCCGGCGTTGGAATGTTTGTTTACTGTGGACGAGGAAACCGGACTGACGGGAGCATTTGCATTAGATAATAAACTTTTAAAGGGAGAAGTACTTATAAATCTTGACTCGGAAGATGATGGCGAAATATTTGTGGGATGTGCCGGAGGAATTGATACTACTGCAACATTACCATACACTTTAGAGAAGTCGCCCGAAGGTTATTTTTCATTCAACGTTACGGTAAAAGGACTCACAGGTGGTCATTCAGGCGATGATATAAATAAAGGAAGAGGAAATGCCAATAAAATCCTGAATCGGTATTTATGGAGTTTAAACAAAGTAATGGACTTGCGAATTCATGCTATTGATGGTGGTAATCTGCGTAATGCAATTCCACGCGAAGCTAAAGCAACAGTTTGTGTTCCATACATTGAAAAAGAAAACGTGCGAGTTTTGTTGAATCATTTTATCGCCGAATTGGAAACGGAGTTGGGAGATATTGAAACAAATTTGCAGATGCTGCTCGAATCGGAGAAACTGCCCGATACCGTTATTGATAAAAAAACTTCGGATGCCTTGTTGAATGTACTTTATGCTTGTCCGCATGGCGTGAAAGCCATGAGCCGCGATATGCCTGGCTTGGTTGAAACTTCGACAAATTTAGCATCAATAAAAATGATACCCGACAATACAATGCTGATTACAACAAGTCAGCGCAGCTCTGTCGATTCAGCCAAGCATGATATTGCCAATCAAGTTGAAGCTGTGCTTTTACTTGCCGGTGCTGCTGTTACCCATGGCGATGGTTATCCGGGATGGAAACCAAACTTGAATTCTGAGATCCTTACTACTGCAAAAGATAGTTATCAGAAACTTTTCGGCGTAGAGCCTCAGGTGCGTGCCATTCATGCCGGACTCGAATGTGGTCTTTTCCTCGAAAAATACCCGCATTTAGACATGATTTCCATTGGTCCGCAAATGTGCGGTGTTCATTCGCCCGACGAACGGTTGAGTATAAGTTCAACGCAAAAATGCTGGAAGTGGTTAGTGGAAATACTAATGAATGTTTAGTGTTTCTCGTTTTGTATTTTTCCCGATAAATCGGGACAGGCTGTGTTTTGTCGTCAGTTGTAAATTAGAAATATATGAAAAAACCCAACAAGCGAAAAATAATTAACGACCCGGTTTTCGGATTTATCGAAATTCCGAACGAGTTCTTGTACGATATTATTCAACATCCTTATTTCCAGCGATTGCACCGCATTAAACAACTTGGACTTTCGTCGTTTGTTTATCCGGGTGCTCAACACACCCGCATGCAACATTCGTTAGGTGCAATGCATCTAATGGGTGAAGCCATTACGCAGTTGCGCAAAGCGGGTCATGAAATTACGCCTTCCGAAGCCGAGGCGGTAAGGGCTTGCATTTTACTGCACGATATAGGTCACGGTCCATTTTCGCACGCGCTTGAAAATAGTTTAGTAAAAGGAATAAGCCATGAAGAAATTTCGTTGTTGATGATGCAACAGATTAATGAAAAGTTTGCAGGTCGGTTAGATATTGCGCTTGCCATATTTACCAACCGGTATCACAAAAAGTTCTTACACCAATTGGTTTCAGGTCAGTTAGATATGGATAGATTAGATTATCTGAGTCGCGATAGTTTTTTTTCGGGAGTAGTTGAAGGTAATATCGGAGCAGCGCGCATCATTAAAATGTTAAATGTTCGTAACGACCAGCTTGTAGTTGAAGCAAAAGGTATTTATTCAATTGAAAAGTTTTTAGTGGCACGCAGGTTAATGTATTGGCAGGTATATCTGCATAAAACTTCGGTAGCTGCCGAGTTGATGCTTGTAAAAATACTGAAAAGAGCCAAAGAACTTGCTGCACGAAATGTGGAACTATTTGCTTCTCCTGCATTAAAGTATTTTCTTTACAATCAGATAAATATTGATACATTTATAAGCCACGATCATGGACAAGCAGTAGAGAATTTTGCATTACTTGATGATTCGGATTTAATATGTGCCATAAAAGTATGGTCAACTCATGCTGATATAATTTTATCAACTTTATGTAAAGGATTTATCGACCGACGATTGTTCAAGGTGGAAATCAACCTGCAACCTGTGGTGCGCAAACGATTCAGAAAACTGCAGAAACAATACATGCAACATTTTGGCGTTAATGCACAAGAAACTGAATATTTTATGGGAGATGAGATGGTAACTACCGACACTTATAGTCCCGAAGATGACATTATCAATATTTTATACAAAGATGGTTCGATAAAAGACATTGCAGATGCTTCGGATATGCTTAATATTCAAGTATTAACCAAAAAAGTTGAAAAACATTTTTTCTGCTATTACAAGATATGATTTTGGTTGGATAAACGATAAAAATAGCATATAAATCCAAAAAAACACTTTTTCTACTCTTTCTGAAATTCATATTGTCATTTCGATTAAAAATTGGAAATAGTTTTGTACTTTTGCACCCAAATTTGATAAAAAACGTATGGAATTTACAGCTCAACAAATTGCTGCATTTATTCACGGTGTGGTTGATGGCAATCCGCTTGCAAAAGTAAGTAACTTTTCAAAAATTGAAGAGGGTACTCCTGGTACGTTGAGTTTTTTGTCGAATCCGAAATACAGTCATTTTATTTACGACAGTAATGCAAGTGTCATATTGGTAAACAACGATTTTGTTCCCGAACGAAATGTTAAGGCAACATTAATCAGGGTCGAAAACGCTTATGAATCGCTGGCTGTGCTTCTTTCGGTTATAGAACGAAGAAAACCAAAAAAAACCGGAACTTCACCGCTGGCATTTATTTCAACATCCACAATAATAGGCGAAAACGCGTACATTGCTCCTTTTGTTTTTATGGGCGAAAATGTTATTGTCGGGAAGAATGCATCCATTCATTCGGGCTGCAGTATTGAAGATAATGTAGTTGTGGGCGATAATGTAACTTTGTATGCAGGGGTAAAAATTTATGAGGGTAGTAAAATTGGCAATAATTGCTTGCTGCATGCAGGAGCAGTTATCGGGTCTGATGGATTCGGTTTTGCACCTACCGATGATGGGTCGTACCGGAAAATTCCACAGACAGGAAATGTCATTCTGGAAGACAATGTGGAAATCGGTGCAAACACAACCATCGACAGGGCTACTCTGGGTAGTACTATCATCCGCAAAGGCGTAAAAATTGATAATTTAGTTCAGATTGCACACAATGTGGAGATAGGCGAAAACACTGTTATTGCTTCGCAAACAGGCATTTCGGGTTCAACAAAACTCGGGAAACATTGTACATTGGCCGGACAAGTCGGATTGGCGGGTCATTTGCAAATAGCCGATGGAACAGTAATAGCAGCACAAACCGGAGTTTCAAACTCAGTGAAACAACCCAATCAAATACTGATGGGTTATCCTGCTATTCCCATAAGGAATTTCCAACGCTCGGTTGTGGTGTTTAAAAATTTACCTGAATTGCAACGAATGATTTATGCACTGCAACAAAAGATAGATGAATTAGAAAAGAAACAACAATAAGTTAGTTTTTATATAGTTAGAAGAATTATTTAAGAAGAAGAAAGAAATTTATCGGAATGTCGAAACAAAACACTATAAAAAACTCATTTACACTACAAGGCAAAGGACTGCACACCGGATTAAATATAAATCTGACTTTTGTGCCAGCACCCGAAAATCATGGAATTATAATTAAACGGGTCGATTTACCCGGACAGCCGGCGATGGAAGCAGTCGCCGAAAATGTTGCAGAAACTGTGCGGGGTACTGTTTTGAAAATTGACAGTATGCAGGTGAGTACCGTAGAACATGCAATGGCAGCACTTTATGCTTGCAAAATTGACAATTGTTTGCTCGAAGTGGATGCACCTGAATTCCCGATACTTGACGGAAGTGCCAAAATATTTATTGAAAAAATTAATAAAACGGGCACTGAAAAACAGACTGCAGAACGAAAATATTTTGTAGTAAAGGAGAAAATTGCCTATACCAATCCCGAAACCGGCTCTCACATAATGGTTTTACCCGATGATGCGTTCAGCGTAAGTGTTCAGATCGGGTTTAAATCAAAACTGTTAAAAAATCAGTTTGCCACACTCAACAACCTGAATGATTTTGCAAATGAAGTGGCTGCTGCAAGAACTTTCGTTTTTGTACGCGAAATAAAGTATTTGTTGAAAATGAATCTGATAAAAGGAGGCGACCTGAAAAATGCTGTGGTCATTTACGATGAACTGATATCGCAGGAGTCGATGGACAGGTTTACCGACAGATTAGGACAACCACATATCGATGCATCGCAATTAGGTTATTTGAGCGGCGACCTAAAATACGAGAACGAACCGGCACGACATAAAGTAATTGATGTAATTGGCGATTTGGCATTAGTTGGCAGACAAATCAAAGGAAAAGTAATTGCCACTTATCCGGGACACAAAACCAATACCGAGCTGGCGAAACTTATCCGGCAAGAGATATTGAAAGAAACCCACGGAATATGATTAATACTTTTAAAGTAAAAAAGAAATTTAAAAATACAAACCGAAAATATTAACAATAATGAACCCAACTTTTGCAAACATACATCCCGAAGCATTAATTCACAGCAGTGTAATCATCGAATCATTTGTAACAATTCAGCAGCATGTAGAAATAGGTGAAGGAACATGGATTGGACCCAATGTTACAATTATGAATGGTGCACGAATCGGGAAAAACTGCAAAATATTTCCCGGAGCCGTTGTAGGTGCCATTCCACAGGATTTAAAATTCAAAGGAGAGGAAACTCTTGCCATCATTGGCGATAATACTACTTTACGCGAATGTGTTACCATTAATCGTGGAACTGCTGCTAAAGGAAAAACCATTGTAGGTAACAATTGTTTACTCATGGCTTATTGTCACGTGGCTCATGATTGTGTGTTGGGCGATTTTGTGATCATGTCTAATGCAACACAATTAGCCGGCGAAGTCGAAATTGATGATTTTGCCATCCTGAGCGGAGCTGTTTTAGTACATCAGTTTACGCGAATTGGGGCACATGTTATGGTTCAGGGCGGAACAAAAGTAACCAAAGATATTCCGCCTTATGTAACTGCCGGAAGAGATCCGCTTTCGTATGCCGGTGTAAACTCAGTGGGTTTGCGGCGATGCGGATTCTCCAATGA
>JAURYY010000122.1 GCA_030653695.1 Paludibacter sp.
TAAAGCTATTTTTGTGGAAGGAATTTTAAGTCATAAAAACATAGTTATAACACACGACAAAAAGGATGAATCAATTAAAGTTGATGATTTTGGTTTTTGATCAATATTTAAATCAGGTCAATTGATTCATTTATCAAAATATAAAAAAACGAATCGTTATACAATTTAATATCAATACATTATGTTACAATCTATTTTATTATTTTCGCTGCCCGGTTTACCCGAAATGTTGGTAATCGGTTTAATTTTATTATTAATTTTCGGCGGAAAAAAAATTCCTGAACTGATGCGCGGTCTTGGCAAAGGAGTCAGCGAGTTTAAAAAAGGCGTGAAAGACATTGAAGAAGAAGTGAAAAACGAAAGCGAGAAAAGTGATCAAGAACAGAAAAAAGAATAATCATTTACAATCGCTGTTATTCAGGTAGATACATGAACTTTTTCAAAGGAAAAGATGACACAAGCATTGCAACTTTTTGGGAACATCTCGAATCGTTGCGTTGGGTCATCATGCGGGTAATGATCGTTTTGATTGTGCTGTTAATTGTTGTTTTCGGGAATAAAGAATTTATTTTTTCAAAACTTATTTTCTCTTCTCTAAACTCCGATTTCTGGTTGTACACTTCATTGTGCCGATTAGCCGAATTACTCGCTTTTCCGGCGTTGTGTCCCGGCTACTTTAATATTCAGTTGATAAATATTAATTTGTCCGGTCAATTTATGGCACACATCAGCACATCCTTTACCATAGGGTTACTGCTGGCTGTTCCGTATTTACTTTACGAAATATGGAAGTTTATATATCCTGCGCTTTACCCCAACGAAAAGAAAAGTACCGGATTCATTTTTCTGATTTCTTCCCTCTTGTTTTACACAGGGGCTGCAGTCAGTTATTATGTAATTTTTCCGCTTACCATCCGTTTTTTAGGAACCTATACAGTTTCTGAATTAGTCCCCAACCAAATTTCGGTACAATCTTATTTGAGTACGTTTTTTATACTGATTTTTTCGCTGGGAATCATGTTCGAAATGCCTGTACTTGCCTATTTTTTATCAAAAATTGGAATTATTACCAAGCAAACATTAAGAGCCGGCCGTAAGTATGCTTTAGTCATTATCCTGATTATTGCCGCTATCATCACTCCTACAACCGACCCGTTTACAATGACAGTGGTAGCACTACCGATTTATTTACTTTACGAAGTGAGTATATTGGTTTGCCGAAACAAAACAAAACATTAATACCATCATTTGTTTGACACTAAAAAAAACGGTTCGGAAAAGTTTATTTTCCGAACCGTTTTCATCTTATCCTATATTCAGACTTCCTGACCTTTCGCATATTTAGTTGTCGGTATTTGTTTCTAACACACAGCAAACTATGATTTATGCTGTACAATATCAATATTTTACAGATATAATACTGCAAGTTTACGATATGTACGACAATCTGATTTGCGATATGGGCATTGTAACTTCTTGCTTTATATCATGGGGTCTGGAAGTCTGATGTTATACTTGTCGTTTATTATATATATCCGGTTGGTCGTGCGTTAGGGCAAATTTTTAATAAACTTATGCAACTATTTTGATATTTAAATCATCTAAAGATAAAGAACAAAAAAATTGAAAACGTTAATATTTTTATTCATCTCAGTAATGATGATTTCTTGTGAAAAAAGTGATGAACAAATTGACATTAGCAATGAGTGTGTATTCCACGATAATATTTTATCCACATGTTTTTATGGAACTATTGGTTCAGAATATGATGAAATTGTATTTAGAGATAATGAGTCATTTCAAAAATTTGGGAATAATGTTCGAATATATCCAATAAATTCGAATTGCAATACAGCAAAGCTTCCGACAATTGATTTTTCAAGATATTCATTACTTTCTAAAAGAATATATGGAAGCGGATGCAGTGCAACGTATCAACGCAGAGTTTTAAAAGACACAGAAAATAAGATGATTATTTATGAGATTGCTGTAGAATATAAAGGTGCATGTGATATGCTCTTAGGAAGTAGAAATTGGGCGATAATACCTGTAGTTTCAGATAATTACATGGTTGAGTTTAGATTGAAATAAATTGTGTCAACCAAATCTATTATACTTGGGTTTTTCAATATACTGTCTGTCAAACCGGATTTGACAGTAATTAATTGAGAAAACAATCGTGTTTATTGCTGGGAACCAACATTCCGAAAGACTTCGGCGTGAGCGTTCGACTGAGTTTACGCTGAAGTTTCACGCCGAAGTCTTAGTCGAACACTATCGGAAGACCAAAGGGAATTATTGCAATCCCGGTAACAGTGTGTAGTTTTAAGCATTATAGAACAAATCCGGTTGGTCGGATTTTTTGTTTAACCTGTCTGGTTTATTTGAAAAATTTGCCTTTTCAATGACCGATTTATTGTAAGAATTAAAACGGTTCAGAAAATAATTTTCTGAACCGTCTTTTTTTAATTTGAAGTACCTAATAAATAAAATATTTCTTCAAAAATCTACCAAAATGCGTCATTTAGCTCTAAATTTCTCAATTTTGGCTCTTGGTTCTTGGCTCTGAATATCTTACTTCACTCCTTTCGACTGAGTTCCGGTAGATGGTTTGGCGATACTTTCGCGCATCGCAGTGTCTGCTTCAATGTTTTTCATTTTGTAATAGTCCATTATTCCCAAATTTCCACTGCGGAATGCTTCAGCCATTGCCTGCGGTACCTGAGCTTCAGCTTCGATAACCTTAGCGCGCATTTCCTGCGATTTGGCTTTCATTTCCTGTTCTTGCGCTACAGCCATAGCGCGGCGTTCTTCGGCTTTTGCCTGAGCAATATTCTTATCGGCCTCAGCCTGATCCATTTGAAGTTGTGCGCCGATGTTTTTACCTATGTCGATATCGGCAATGTCAATGGATAAAATTTCGAAAGCGGTTCCGGCATCCAATCCTTTTTTCAACACTAATTTTGAAATGGAATCGGGGTTTTCGAGTACACTTTTATGCGATTCGGACGAACCAATCGACGACACAATACCTTCACCAACACGTGCAAGAATGGTTTCTTCACCTGCGCCACCAACTAATTGTTTGATATTAGCACGAACTGTTACACGGGCTTTGGCTATGAGCTGAATACCATCTTTGGCAACGGCAGTTACAGGTGGAGTGTCAAGAACTTTCGGATTTACCGACATTTGCACCGCCTGAAACACATCGCGCCCGGCAAGGTCGATGGCTGTTGCCATTTTAAATGTCAGATCGATGTTGGCTTTCGAAGCCGAAACAAGTGCATGAGTTACGCGCTCAATGTGTCCGCCGGCTAAATAATGGGCTTCCAGACCATCGCGTTGTACTTCCTGAATACCAGCTTTATGCGCTTCAATCATACACTGCACAATGGTATGTGGCGGCACTTTACGAATACGCATTAAAAACAACTGTATCAGCGAGATATTCACTCCCGATACTTTTGCCGAAATCCATAAAAGAAACGGCACATAATACAAAAATAGCAGTATTAATACTCCTAAAATTACTAATCCGATGATTTCAATTGGTAACGTCATAACTTTTTTTTGAAAAGAGAATTAAAAAATTGATTTTTTTGAAAAACATAAAATTTAAAAGAAAATATTTGAATAGCATACGATTTACTCTTTTCTTTCAACCAGAATACTCGTATTCATAACTTCGATTACTGTAACTTCGACACCCGGATCTATAAAATCGTCATTGGTTTTGGCTTCAACAATATGATTGTTTATTTTTACTTTTCCCATAGGAGCGAGACGCGAACTGGTAATTCCTGTATCCCCTACATTAATCACAACACCTTTCATGGGATCATTTTTTCCATCTATTTCTGCTTTGAGCGACATACGCTCCAATACTTTCGATCGGAGAAAAATCCATACTGCAACCCCCAGAAGCAATATGCTGCCTATCAGCGTAAAGTGTCCTGCTGTACTTCCTATTGCGGAATAGGCATAATAAATTGCACCGCCAAAAAATGCAAAACCTGCAATTCCTGCAATAGAAATGCCCGGTATCAGAAAAAATTCAATCAGAAACAGAAGAATTCCCACCACTAATAAAATAATAACAATCGTAGTTTCCATAATGTTAAATTAGAGTATAAAAGTACGTATTATTTTTTAATAATCATAAGATTTGTTTAAAAAAATAATCTCTTCGTTTCTTGAACTGATTAATTTCAAATCAAGTTCTTTTTGTAAGTCAAAAATTAGAACTTCCTTTTGCAAAATTTCAAGTGTTATTTTTTTTCTATCCTCTTCATATTCATAAGCTTCGTACTTTGTTCTTAATGTATTTAAACTTGTTGTTAAATTCTCAACTGAATTTTTCAATTTGGTGTATTCGTTCCACAAGGTGAGTGCTTTATTGCTTCTGAATTCTTCAAAATGCGTATAAATCAAGGAGTCGTTTACAATAAAGTTTAACTGCTGATATTTTTGCGTATGCTGATGTTGAATTATTGCTACATTTTCGATATTTGTCCTGAGCACTTTCCGGTACAATTTCAGTTCGGCAGCACGTACAAGTGTGTCTAAATTTTCGGTACGGTAAATAATTTTTTCTTTGTTAGGTACAAATTTATAAATTGTTACTTTTCCGGCAGGTTGATTCCTGTCGGTGGCAAACCAACCAAGATTACGCTGTTCGTCAATCACCATCATATAATCGTTGGCAGGTGAATTAAAGGGGAATCCGATATTTTCGGGAGTCAAAAATCCCTTGATATTGGAAGAGTATTTCGTTATGAAAATGTCATATCCGCCTAAAGAGTTTTCGCCGTCCGTAGCAAAATACAATGTCAAACCATCTAATAGTAAAAACGGATAATTTTCATTGGACTCAGTATTAACTGCTTTTGAAATTGAAACCGGTTCAGACCAATCTTCGAGTTGCTTGAAGGAACTTAGGATATCGGTTTGCCCTTTTACGGTGTCGGAATAAATTGTGCGGTCGCCACGCTGGGTAGTGTAATTGATTATGTCAATATTTTTTTTTGAATTCAGCTTTAACTGTGAATGTTTAAGCGATCCAAGTTCGGGATTGAAGTTGTATTTTTTCAAGAAACTATTTTTTTCAACACTAATACTATCAATTATCGTGATGTTTTCGATGCGTCGAATAAGTTTTGCTCCAAGCTCCGATTTTTTCTTTTGTAGCTCCAGTTCGGCAATTTTTTTATCATCGGGCGATAGCGATGTAATATAATTTTGGTATGCTTTAGCAGATTCATCAAATCGGTAAGATAAAAAATATAATTCGGCAAGATACCAGGGCGTAAGCGGAAATCTGGAACCCGATAATTCGAAATGTTTGATTGCATTACTATAATCTTTCAATTCGTACAGGCAGCGCGCATATCGGTAATTGAATAAAGGATCATAAGGTTTTGATGTTAACAAGGACTGATAAACAGCTTTTGCTTTTGCAAATTGTTTGTTGTTGAATAATGCTTCGCCATCAGCCGCACTTTGGGCGAATAGCGTGGTCGATGAAATAAAAAGTAAAATATAAATGAATCTAAAACGCATTTTTATTAGTTTGTAAAGTTTGTAAAGTTTGTAAAGTTTGAAGGGTTTGTATAACGAATTCACTATCAGCAGTAGTTGTTGTTCTGATTGTGAAACTATCGGTTTCGGGCTATGCGCAGGAAGAGATTGTGGACTACTTTCTTTCCACCGACACAAATTTTTATGCGGTGCTGTCCCGATAGCTATCGGGAGCTTGATTTACCACTGAAACCCTTTTGCATATAGCCTTTGTTAGCGTTTCGTTGTTTGTTTTTCTCATTATATTTTCTTTCATTTTTACTGCAATGTCTTTCTGTCTGTGCATTAGGGCATACATACTCTTTTGCTCCCGATGGCTATCGGGATTGGTCTGTGCGTTGGCTTATGCGGCATGCCAATGTGTATGGCTGCGAAGCGGGGGTTACTCAATAACTTTTATCGTTTCATCACCGCTTATATTCCTTATTTTAATTCGTTTCGGTTTAGTTTCACTTGTTATTTTACCGTCCCAAAAGTTTTTTGATTTCACTCCGTCTTTTATTACATAACCAAGTTTGTCTATCTTAATTTCGGTGGTGCTGTGCCATTGTTCTTCGGTGTTTTTGCAATCAAGGGCAATGAGTTCAATAAGTTCTAATCCCTCGTTACTAATATTGATTGGGTCAAACTTTTTGCCTTTGGCTACGGATTGTAAATTTCCTTTTTGGTTGAACTCACCAATTTTTTGAATTAATCGGTCGCTTTTGAAATTGATAATGGTTAATTGATAATGGTAAATTGGTAATGGT
>JAURYY010000123.1 GCA_030653695.1 Paludibacter sp.
TTCCATTGACTATCGGTGAGGTTGGTTGGATACGTTTTCATATTTCTTTATGTATTTGATTTACATAAAGTTACGACATTATTTTCAACTAAACAACTGATAGGCAGTTTATTTTTACATTATTTTTTAAACAGTTTCTAATATTGAACAGCATAAATCAAAGTTTGCTGTGTGTGGAAAACAAATACCGACAACTAAATATGCGAGAGGTCAGGAAGTCTGATATTGCGAATTGAATTATAAAAATCACTTGAAATCCAGTTGAAATGGAAAATGAAATCCCGAGAAAATTATATTAGATTAGGGTTTCCGATAAAGCATATATTAATAATTAAGTTACATTATTGTATCTATTTTATCGGTGCGTTGCTGTTACCGTGTGCGCACACAGGGATACGGTTCCCAAATTACAATATATTTTCATATTAAGCAAATTATTAATGCTATTTAACAACACGTGAAATAATATTTTCAAAACAAATAGCATTTCATTGAAAAGGTCAATTAATACTTTTATAAGTCATATTTATTTTGTAATTTTGCACCCGCAATATTTTTTAATCAACATAATGTCTAACCTACTATTTATTAGTAAAAACAAAAATTTCAGTAATGGAAGAAAACAAAAACATGGCAGAAGATGTACTTGCTTCTGCAGAAGAAACCCTTGTGAACGAAGTTCCTGTTGTTGAAGAAACAGCAGCAAATGAGGAAACACCTACAGTTGAAGCAGCGATTGAAGAAACTCCAGAGGTAGAAGAAGCAGCAACAGTTGAAGAAGAAGCTCCTGCAGCCGAAGAAACAACAGAAGTCGCAGAAGTAATTGAAGAAACTCCAGAGGTAGAAGAAGCAGCAACAGTTGAAGAAGAAGCTCCTGCAGCCGAAGAAACAACAGAAATCGCAGAAGTAATTGAAGAAGCTCCATCAGCTAAAGCAACTCCCGTAAAAGCTACACCTGTTGCCGAAGAATTTGACTGGGATGCTTACGAAAAAGGCGAAACTATGTCATCGCAGGAAAAAGAAAACCTGAAAAACATTTACGACAACACTTTGAATGCCATTAAAGACAAAGAAGTTGTTGAAGGAACGGTTATTTCGATCAATAAACGCGAAGTAGTTGTCAACGTTGGTTATAAATCGGACGGTGTCGTGGCTATGAGCGAATTCCGCTACAATCCTGAACTAGCTGTTGGCGACAAAGTAGAAGTTTATATCGAAAGCCAGGAAGATAAAAAAGGACAATTGCTCCTTTCGCACAAACAAGCCCGCGCAACCCGCTCATGGGATCGCGTAAATGCTGCTCTCGAATCGCAGGAAATCGTAAAAGGTTTCGTAAAATGCCGCACCAAAGGCGGTATGATCGTGGATGTATTCGGAATCGAAGCTTTCTTGCCGGGATCGCAAATCGATGTGAAACCTATCCGCGATTACGATGTATTTGTAAACAAAACCATGGAATTCAAAGTGATCAAAATTAATCACGAATTCAAAAATGTTGTTGTTTCGCACAAAGCACTGATCGAAGCTGAACTCGAAAATCAGAAAAAAGAAATTATCAGCAAACTTCAAAAAGGTCAGGTGCTGGAAGGTACCGTTAAAAACATCACTTCTTACGGAGTGTTTATTGACCTTGGCGGCGTAGATGGTTTGATTCACATTACTGACCTGTCATGGGGTCGTGTTTCGCATCCTGAAGAAATAGTTACATTAGATCAAAAGCTGAACGTTGTTATTCTTGATTTCGATGATGAAAAGAAACGTATCGCTCTTGGATTGAAACAATTAAACGCTCACCCATGGGATGCTTTAAGCGCTGATCTCAAAATTGGAGATATTGTAAAAGGAAAAGTGGTGGTTATGGCCGATTACGGTGCATTTATTGAAATTGCGCCGGGTGTCGAAGGTTTAACTCACGTTTCGGAAATGAGTTGGTCACAACACTTACGTTCTGCTCAGGACTTCCTGAAAGTGGGCGATGAAATTGAAACTGTAATCCTTACCTTAGATCGTGACGAACGCAAAATGTCGTTGGGTATCAAACAATTGAAATCGGATCCATGGGAAAGCATCGAAAACCGTTATTCAATTGGCAGTCAACATACCGCTAAAGTACGCAACTTTACCAACTTCGGTGTATTTGTTGAAATTGAAGAAGGTATTGATGGGTTAATTCATATTTCGGACTTATCATGGACAAAGAAAATCAAGCATCCATCAGAATTTACTCAGATTGGCGCCGAAATTGAAATTCAGGTACTCGAAATTGACAAAGCAAACCGTCGTTTGAGTCTTGGACATAAGCAATTAGAAGAAAATCCATGGAATGTACTTGAAACAATGTTTAGCGTTGACAGTTTACACGAAGGAGTGATTATGGAAATAATGGATAAAGGTGCGGTTATTTCATTGCCTTATGGTGTTGAAGGTTTCGCAACTCCCAAACATTTGGTAAAAGAAGATGGTTCGCAGGCACAAATTGATGAAAAATTGATTTTCAAAGTAATTGAATTCAATAAAGATGCAAAAAGAATCATTGTATCGCACAGTCGTATTCACGAAGAAGCAAAACGTGCCGAAAAAGCTGAAGCAGCTTCAGTTAGCACTGGAGAAATATCGGGTGTGAAAAAAACGCCAAAAAAAGTAAAGAAAGAAGAAGTGGCTGCTCCCGTTATCTCAACCATGGAAAAAACTACTTTGGGAGATATCCAATCGTTGGCTGACCTGAAAGATCAAATGGTTGAAGCTGCTGCCAAATCGCTTGCTAAGGCTGCAAAAAAAGCTAAAGCAGTTGAAGTTGCTGAAGTAAAAGTTGAAGAAACTCCCGAAGTTAAGGAAGTTACTGAAGTTAAGGAAGTTACTGAAGTTAAGGAAGTTAGTGAAGTTAAGGAAGTTACTGAAGTTAAGGAAGTTACTGAAGTTAAGGAAGTTAGTGAAGTTAGTGAAGTTAGTGATGCTGCGCCAGTTAAAAAAACAGCTCACGCTAAAAAATCGGCAACCAAAGAAGTAACACCACCTGTTGAAGAAACTTCGACAGAAGAAGTTCCTGAAGCATAAATTTTAGCAAGGATTAAAGACGCAACTTAATGCGTTTATACTAATCAAAAAAGGTTATCTCAATCACGGGATAACCTTTTTTATTTCTTATTTTTATATTCAAAACGAATCCTTCACCTCAAAAAACACTATTTATTTTAATCGTTAAATTTCAACTTACAAACTCCGCTAAATAAAATTGAATATCGTATCTTTGTCATAAATTTAATTTTAAAAGTAAAACGATGAAGAAAATTATATTTATAATATATTTACTGATCTATTTCTTTGCAGTTAATGCTGCAGAGAAATTCCGTTTTGCATTGTTTACCGATTTACATATACAGCTTACAAATCTGCAACCTGACGAGGATTTGTATAATGCCGTGAAGGATATAAACTCATTGCCAAATATCGATTTTGTGATTGTGTCGGGCGACATTACCGAATCGGGCGATGTGGCTTCACTCAAAAAAGCAAAATCTATTTTAGATAATTTACGTATCCCTTATTATATTACATCCGGAAATCACGAAACCAAGTGGAGTGAGTCGGGTGCTACCGATTTTGGGAAAATATTTGGAAACGATAAGTTTGTTTTCATCCACAAAGGGGTTCAATTCATCGGATTTAACACCGGACCCATTATTAAAATGGGCGATGGACACATTGCCCCGCAAGATATTGACTGGGTTAATACCGAACTGACTAAAACTCCGGTTAGTATGCCTGTTATTGCCATAACACATTATCCTTTGCTGTCGGGTGATGTAGATAACTGGTATGATATGACTGATGTGTTGCGAAAGTTCAATGTGCAGGCAGTATTGGGCGGTCATTATCATCGAAATGCCATGCTAAATTATGAGAATATACCCGGAATTGTCAATCGATCGACACTCAGGGCAAAAGATTCAACCGGAGGTTACTCGCTTTATACAGTATCCGATTCAATTCATGTTTTTGAAAAAAAAACGGGACAACCAGAACGTTGGTGGTTATCGCTTCCCATTGAACAAAAAAAATACGATAAATCTGATGTGTCATTGCGCCCATCATATCAGATCAACAAAACTTACAAAAATATTCGCGAAACCTGGCGATTAGAAACAAGAGTTGCCATTTTCACAACGCCAGCTGTTCAAAACAATCTGGTTTTTTACGGGGACGATTCAGGAATATTGCATTGTTTAAAACTTAGTAACGGTAAATCGGTATGGAAATTCACTACCGGAAGCCGGATTATTTCTTCGCCGGCAGTAAGCAAAAATTGTGTTGTTTTTGGTTCGACGGATGGCAATATTTATTGTTTAAAAACGAGAACAGGAAAGCAAATCTGGAAATTCACAACAGACAAAGCCGTAATGGGATGTCCGCTTATTGGTAACGATACGGTTTATATCGGCGGAAGTGATGGCTGTTTTCGAGCGTTCGATCTGTTATCCGGAAAAATACTGTGGACATTCGACAAGTTAAATAATTATGTTGAAACAAAAGCTGTTGTTTCTTCCCGAAAAGTTATGTTCGGAGCCTGGGATACCCATTTTTATGCACTGAATGTAAAAGATGGGAGTTTAGCCTGGAAATGGAATAACGGTCGGACAAGCATACATTTTTCACCTGCAGCGGTACTTCCGGTTGTTTCAGATGGCAAAGTGTTTTTCACAGCACCCGATCGTTTTTGGACTGCTTTGGACATTGAAACCGGAAAAGTGATCTGGCGAACGAGTCAACATGAAGTACGCGAAACCATAGGTCTGTCGGAGGACGGAAAAACGGTTTACAGTCGGTGTATGAACGACAGTGTGGTCGCGATAAATGCTCTGGCTGACACACCCAAAGTAATATGGAAAACCAATGCTGCTTACGGGTACGACCACAATGTCAGTATGTTGATCGAACATGGCGGAATAATAGTATTCGGAACAAAAAATGGTTTATTGTCGGGAATGAACGCCCGAAAAGGACAGGTTCTATGGTATTATAAAATTGGTAATTCCATCATCAATACCATAACGCCAGTATCCCAAAATGAATTTGTATTGACAACCACTGAAGGAGTTATTGCAAGGATAAAACACTAAAACAATGAAACTAAACAAAATTGCTCAGATCATCGGAACAGACAATAAAAATATCGCCGATGTCGAAATTAACTGGCTGTTTACCGACAGTCGCACACTTACATTTCCCGGCGAGAGTTTGTTTTTTGCTATATGCACCTCGCGCAACGATGGTCATAAATACATTGCAGAGCTTTACCGCCAACAACTTCGTTATTTTGTTGTAAGTAAGATTTATCCCGAATTTTCGGAAATGAGCGATGCCGTTTTTATTGTGGTTAAAAACACCCTTGACGCTTTACAGAAAGTGGTTGAGCAACACCGGAAAAACTATAATATTCCCGTGATAGGAATAACCGGCAGCAATGGAAAAACGGTAGTAAAAGAATGGTTGTATCAGTTAATTCACAACGAATATTCAATTGTTCGTTCGCCACGAAGTTACAATTCACAAATCGGCGTACCGCTTTCTGTCTGGGCACTGAACGAAAACACACAACTCGCTATTTTTGAAGCAGGTATTTCGGAACCACACGAAATGGAAAAGCTGCAGCCCATCATTGACCCCAGCATCGGCATTTTTACAAATCTGGGCGATGCACATCAAGAAAATTTTCATAGCCTGAAAGAGAAATGTGATGAAAAACTGAAATTATTTAAAAACGCCCAAGTACTAATTTACAATTCGGATCATAAATTAGTTGATATTTCAGTCATACAATCGGAATTCAAAGGAAAAATATTTTCGTGGGGAACCGGTGAAAAATGTGTACTTCAAGTTACCGAACTTAAAAAAAGGGCTGATAAAACCACAGTTTCGCTCAGATACAAGCACGAAAATTTTAAAGTGGATATACTTTTTACTGATAATGCATCCATCGAAAATGCGCTTCAATGTGTTGCCGCCATGTTATATCTAAATTATTCTTTTGAAGAAATTTCACATCGTTTATTGCAGCTCGAAACAGTTGCCATGCGATTGGAAGTGAAAGAAGGCAATCATAACTGCTTGATTATTAACGATAGTTACAATTCAGACCTAAATTCAATTGTTATAGCACTCGATTTTCTACACCAACAGGCAACCTCAAAAAAATTATTCCGCACCTTGATTCTTTCTGATATTTTGCAAAGCGGATTAAGCTCTAATGAACTATATAAAAATGTAGCCAAACTGATAAAAAGAAAAAATATTCAAAAGATTATCGGCATTGGACCTGAAATTTCGAAACATGCCGAAAAGTTTTCGTTTATCACCAATTCATTTTTTGATGACACGGAGCATTTTCTTCAATCCACATTGATTCGCGATTTTAACAATGAAATTATTTTACTGAAAGGTTCCCGTAAATTTCATTTTGAAGACATTTCGGCAAAACTTGAGATGATTTCGCACGAAACTATTTTAGAAGTTAATCTGAACGCTTTGGTTGAAAACCTGAATTATTTTCGTTCCCGCCTCCGCCCCGAAACACAAGTAGTTTGTATGGTAAAAGCCTTTGCGTACGGAAGTGGCGCAGTGGAAGTGGCACGAACTTTACAACATCATCGGTGCAATTATTTAGCGGTGGCAGTTGCCGATGAAGGTGTAGAACTCCGTCGAGAGGGAATTCGGATTCCGATCATGGTTATGAATCCTGAAAAAAATAGTTTTGGACTGATATTCGATTATAATCTTGAACCCGAAATTTATAATTTCAGGCTTTTGGATGCTTTTGTTACTGCAGCTGAACGCTTAGGAATCACCGATTATCCTGTTCATATAAAAATTGACAGCGGTATGCATCGGCTTGGTTTCGAGAAAAATGATGTAATGTTACTTGTCGATAGACTTAAAAACCAGCAGCAAGTAAAAGTACGTTCGGTATTCTCACATTTAGCCGGAGCCGACGAAGCCCGTTTCGATACATTTACAATGCAACAGGCAAGTGTCTTTACCCAATGCGCCGACATAATTTCAGCAGCATTTCCGCATCATATTATGCGTCATTTACTCAATTCGGCCGGAATAGAGCGCTTTGCTGAACTCCAATTCGATATGGTGCGTCTTGGAATCGGTCTTTATGGAATTAGCACTTTACCAAAAGTTCATTTGAAACAGGTTTGTGCGCTGAAAACAATTATTTTACAAATAAAAGACTTACTTGCCGGAGAAACTGTTGGTTACAGCCGCAAGGGAATTGTGAATAAAACTAAACAGATTGCCATTCTTCCTATCGGATATGCCGATGGTTTTGACCGGAAATTGAGTAATGGCGTTGGCGAAGTACTTATTAACGGTAAACGTGCCAGGGTGATAGGAAATGTTTCGATGGATTTAATTACAGTGGATATCACCGGAATTGAAGCAACAGAAGGTGATGTGGTAGAAATTTTCGGTGATAATATTACAGTATCAGAAATTTCAAAAAAACTCGACACCATTCCTTATGAAATACTTACAAGTGTTTCACGAAGGGTAAAAAGAGTTTATTATCAGGAATAATAGAGTTATTCACCATTTTCACTAATGCCATTTAATACTTACCATTTTACTTAGAAGTTTCAAAACTATTAATTATATTTGTTAGGTGAAAAACAATGAATAAAACACTAAGATGTTGGTAGCAAGCCGAAAAAAAAACAGCGGAATTTATATGAAAATAACTATATTTTTGATTGAGAAATAAATAAGAAATATATTTTTTAAAAAACCTTTTCTTTACTAAACATATTAACAAGAAAGGAGGTGTCCGATAACAATAACCACTATTTTCTCACATTTTCTTATCTCTTATTAACCCAGAGAAGGAATAAAGCATATACTCTATTCAATTATAAATTGAATTTGTTGAAATTTATACTTTAATTTTAAATACATGATTATAAACAGAATACATGATTAACCATCAACGTATTCAAAATAATTTAACATTATGAAAACAAATAAAATCACTTGTATTGAAATTTTTATATTTATTTCTGTAACATTAAGCGCTCAATTAAAAGTTTTAAACAACGGGAAAATTGGATTAAGAAGTACTACCTCCAACTATGGTGATATTCAAATTAATATAGGAGATGGAGATAATGTGGGTTTATGCATATTTAAAACAAATTGGAATGAACCTGCATTGAAAATCGCATCAGATGAATGGTATACTTTCTTAACAGACGCAAAATCAACACCACAAAGAGGTATAGGATTTATGTACGGAGCTGTGTGTGTCTCTGAAAAAGATTACATAGGCGAGTATGGGGGAGCATTAAATATCGTACAAACAAATTCTAATTACTATCCAATGGGATTATGTGTTACCACTCAAAGCACTGATGGTTTAGGTATTTATTCCCAACATAGCAGTAGCACAGTGAATGGCACATCAATATACTCTCGTGTTTTTAGGGGAACAAGCCTTGCATTTGCAAGCGGATTGGGATATTCAAATTATAATTTTTATGTAAAAGGAGATGGAACTGCATACACAAATGGAATTTTAATAACATCCGATTCAACCTTAAAAACGAATATCAGAACCATTGAAAATCCCATGCAAAAAATTATGAAAATGCGTGGTGTAAGTTATAAGTATAAAGATATAAGTGAAAACTTAATAAACAATGAAGAAGTAATAACAAACTATCCGGTTGATGAAAAAAGAGATTCTAAAAATCGTGAAACAACAAAAATAGATATTCCGAAATTAGAACAATCAACCCTAAAACAAATAGCAGATGAAGATGCGAATCTTGAACATATTGGATTTTTGGCACAAGAAATAGAAAAAATTATTCCTGATGTTGTACGTACCACAGTAAACGGAACAAAAGCAATTGCTTATACCGATTTGATCGCAATACTTGTTGAGGGGATGAAAGAACAACAACTGACCATTGAAAGCCTTAATGAAAGAATTTCATTTCTTGAAAAAGAATCTCAACCCCAAAAGAGTAAGGTTAATGCTCCCAACAATACAATGATTGAAGCTAATACTTTAACATATCCTGTTTTAGAACAAAACATTCCCAACCCTTTTAATGTATCGACTGCCATTTCATACTACCTTCCAAGCACAATCACAACCGCCGCAATTTATATTTACGATATGAACGGCGCCCAACTGAAATGTTATCCGATAACCGAAAAAGGTAAAAGCAGATTGATTATTAGGGGTTCGGAATTTCCTGCCGGCATGTATCTTTATGCTTTAATTACAGATGGAAAAGTGATTGATACTAAACGAATGATATTAACAAAATAAATTTCAGCATTATGAAAACTAAATTATTGATAGTGTTAAGTTTAATGTTTTATTTGTATTCTTTTGGACAAGAAGCTTACAAATCATTTATCCATTCAGGGGTAACCAAATGGTTGTATTTTTCCCCACAAGATGGATGCTTGATGGACGAAATTGATGCTTACGGAGACACTATTATAAATCAATTGACATATAAAAAATTATGGACTATAAATTTTGTACCACAACCTCCTTATGTAAATGTAAATCAACAGTGGAGAGATTATACTCAATTTACGGGTTTAACTAATTCTTTTATCCGCCAAAGCAGCGATTCTTCAAGACTTTACCTTTTGGATGGAACTAATAATGTTGAATATTTAATTGCAGATATGAACCTCAAGGTTGGTGATGAATTTATATTTTCAAAATTTGGAAGTGATATAGTAGAAAATATCGTTTATAAAGATGGGTTGAAAAATATACAGTTTGGACTAAATGCTACATGGGATAAACTTACATTTATTGAAAGTGTGGGGCATAATATACATATTTTATCAGCAATGAAAAACTTTAGTTTTCCACCTAATGTCTTAATCTGTTACTCAAATAGTTCATACTTTTACAGTATTTTTAGTAACTGTGGATGTGTTGACAGTAAAATAGAAGATGTAAACACTGATAAATATAAAATTAAGCAACTATCCGGTTTAATTGAAATTAGTTTCGATGAATCAGCCATCCGTACATGGGAACTATTTGATATTTATGGTAGAACAATGCAAAAATCAGAAATCATTAACCAGCAATCAATTCAGATACCAATTTCAGGTTTTAAAAGTGGAATATATTTATTGAGAATTTACAATCTCGACAATAAAGAATCTAAGTTACTGAAAATAATTCTTAAAACAATAAGAAAATGAAACAAACAATAAGTATAATAGGGCTGTTGTTAAGCTTTTATGTTTCATCACAAACCAATTATGACACATATTGCTTTAGCAACAACGGTTCAACAATGATGCAAGTGTCAGGTACAACAAATTCAGATACTCTAAAAAGTAAAAATGGTGCGATTTTTCCAACAAAAGGTACTTTCAGAGCACTGACTATCGCAGTAAATATTATTTATGATCAAACACCGGGCTATAATCCAGCGCCTAACACCAATGATGCATGGGGTTATACAACTACCGAAGGTATCAATAATAATCCACCAAACTACTTACTCAATTTTTTTGATGTAAATAATACCACGCCTTATAGTGGTTGTGTAACAAGATTCTATGCAGAATCTTCATTTAATCAATTGATTATGTTGAGCGATTTCATGGTTGTCAATATCAAGCAATCCAGAATTACTCCAAATAACTTTGGAGGCACTTTTTCCTATAATGGTTTAATGGATTCTGTCATTAGCTTTATCAATCTCTATGGTGGCTTAAATACATTATATAATCATGACAGTATTAACGATTATGATTTTTGTACATTAAGTAATAAAGGACTAGTAAAACCATCTTCTGCAGATAATAAAATAGATATAATCAACTTTATATTAAGAAATACTACTATAAATTATGGTGGGATAGTATACGGTCAGGGATATTCATATATTGGTCCAAATAAGTTACTGAAAATCGGCGGAATTTATTATGACTATAACACTGATGTTAATCTTCATAATACTGGCACTTATCAATGTGTAGGAAGTGGAGATTTTACTGTATGGAAAAAGAATATATTCACGCATGAATATGCACATTTCTTTTTGGGTGGTAATGAATTTCACACATCAGGTGGAACCTCTGCTAATGATAATAATCAGAATACTTTTATTGGATCACAGTGGGGATATGGTTTATTTAATGGGGGATTAACCAGTTGTAACGGATATGAACGATGGCGATTGGGGTGGCATGGAAGTACAAATAATGCTTATCCAATTGCATCAAACAACGAAAATTCGGATATTACAAAATTTACAGGTGAAAAAACATTTACCTTACGTGATTTTGTTACTTACGGCGATGCTATAAGAATAAAATTACCATATAAAGATAGCGAATTTGCATCTAATCAATATATTTGGTTAGAGAATCATCAGTCAGGTAAAAATGAAAAGTTTGACGAACCAATATACAATTTGGCAGATACATGTAGAAATGTAGCTAAAGCAGGTATATACTCTTATTATCAAGTAGGAAAGGATATCATTGAAAGCACAGATAAATCAAAGGTGTTTCCAACTACAGAAAAAGATAATTTACGTATTATTTCAGCAGAGGGTAATTATAATGTCATAACTGTCCGAACAATTTTTTGAAATAAAAACAGAAAAGCCCAAAAGTATTATATTTGCAGCTTCAAAACTCAAATAAAAACAAGCGAACTTTTCTATGGCAGCAAAATTAGGAAAAAAATCAGATATTCCAATTTTTAAACAGATTTTGGATTTAATACCAAACGGATTATTAAGAAAGTCGATAGCAAAATACAATTCAGATAAAAGCTGTTCGAAGTATTTTACCAAAGATGAACTCATTAGTATGTTGTTCGGACAGCTGAATCGGTGTTTAACATTAAGGGAGATAGCATTTGGCATTGACCAGTCGCCAGAGTTTTTAGGTGACATTGGTCTGGCTCAAAGCCCTGCAAAATCAACCATGAGTGATGGCAATGCCAAGCGTGATTATCGTGTTTTTGAGGAACTTTACTATCTTTTGTGCTCTTATTATAAAGAACAACTACGACAACGTGAAGATTACAAAGTGATTCAAGAAATAGAAGGCAAGCATATTAAAATCATAGATGCTACTATTATGAGCGTGTGTTTAAAGTTGTTTTCATGGGCAGAATATCGGACAGCTAAAGGCGGCATCAAAGCGCATGTATCCTTAGATGAAGCCAGCATGATTCCTGATATAGTTAATATAACCAAAGCAAAAGTTAGTGACAGGCGTGGAGTTGATGATTTTCGATACCCAAAAGACACAATAATTATTGATGACAGAGGTTATTACGATTCCAAATTATTTAAAATAAGGATTGAAGATGAAAATCACTTTGTAACTCGTATCAAAGGAAATATCCGCTATGAATCAGTACGTGAGCTTGATTTACCTGATGGCAAAGACGAACACATTTTAAAAGATGAAATTATTCGACTTACAGGTCAGACAGCCATTGAAAATGGAGTTGAACAATTGGAATTTCGCCGTGTTGCGGTATATATTGAAGAAGATAACCGTTTAATAGAGCTAATCTGCAATAATTTTGAGTGGAGTGCCGCTACCATAGCTGAACTTTATAAAAGACGATGGTTGATTGAAACATTTTTTAAACTTATAAAGCAAAACTTGCAGATAAAAACCTTTTTGGGAACATCTGAAAATGCTTGCAAATCTCAAATTTTTATAGCGTTAATTGGGTATTTGTTGTTGGAAATGATTAGACGAACATTAAGTAAAACAAATCATCGCTTTGGGCACTTTGTAACATTGATTAGAGTGTGCTTGACACAATACAATTGGCTTTCTTATATCATAAATAACACTAAAATTGAGGTCAGGAAAGCACGCAAAAAGCAAGAGTCGCCACATAATCTATTCGGGAATTGGACAGCTGAAAAAGATTTTGAACAGCTTTTAATAGATTATCAATAGATAACTTGTTGATTATATATGTGATAGATAAATGTTAATGATATTTTAACTAAAAGTTCGGACAGCTATGTTATAATGTTAATTATCTTGGTAATATTCAAGATTGTTTAGGGTGGGCTCCATCTTCAAAACTTAGACCACAATTTGAATATTCTACACCAAATGTATTGAATGGTATTAATCCGGAAACCGAAGTTTGGGCGCCGGATTATAATTCTTCAACATTGGTTTTTCCAAGTATGCATTCTTTTATGGGTTCAAAAAAGAAAAATGGTATTTTTTATAATAATTTACCTTGGTTAGGTGATGGTAATTTTTCTGCTTTCATACCCACTTTAACAGGTAAGACTATGGATATAAGTTCTAATCCAAACGCAATAAATACAACAACATATTATTCAACACGCAATGTGACAGATAATTTACCATTGATGAAAGTAATTCAAACGAATCGTAATACCCGAAAATTGTATCTTACTGGTTTAAGTATAAAAATGATTGATTCAGATTCGTCAGATACTGCAATGAAAGCATATACGGTTAAAATCAGGTGGGATGACTACGATGTAAAACAAGATGTGAATTGGACTGGGGATATTGTTTTAAAAGAGCAATTAAATTTATTACAAGGGAAGACTTTAATCCTTGAACAAAACAAAACTGTAAATCAGATAGGCAAAGGTCCAGTGTCAAACTACTTTGCAAAAACAACATTTTTGAATTGTGAAAGCAATTCAGTCTTTAATATAGCAGCTAATTCGTCTGTTATATTAAAAGACAAAAGTTCTATAGTAATGAATGGAAATGCATCGCTCACGGTTCAAAATGGTGGAATAATAACAGTTGAATCTGGATCAACTTTACAAATCAAAGCGGGGGCAACTCTTAATCTAAATGGGAGTGCTAAAGTTGTAATTAAGTCTGGAGGATATATATGTGTGGAATCAGGTGCAAATATTAATCTTCAAGATTACAATAGTTTGATAATATTGGAAGAGGGTGCGAATTATAGCGCAAATCCTTTGTTATTCTCTTCCCTATCTTGTGTTGGTTCTATCACAAAAATCGGCAATGGTTCTATTGCCGATTTCAATCAAGATGTCTATATTCAAAACCAAACCATCAGTGCAAGTCGGTATATAGGAGGTAAAAACATTTATGTGGGCAACCATGTTACCACCAGCCAAACTACCGGAGATGTGCTGATAAATAATGGAGCAATTGTTGTTTTCGATGGTAAAACAATAACTTTTGACGCAGGTTTTGAATGTGCTGTTGGAAGCACATTTGAAGTAAAGAATCATTAACAATTAAAACAACACAAATCTCGTTTGATTTTACTCGTTAGAATTATATAACATGTGTAGTATTCGTAGTTTAAAATATATTATTGTATCAAGACAAATCGCCCAAAATAGGCAGAGACGGTGAACGCCAAATGCTCATAGCCTCAGTCCATGTAAACAATTAAAAAAAAACTTTATATTTGTAACCACAAAATTTTCTCTTTCATTGAAACTTCAAATTAATCATCAATGATTCTAAATTATATCTGGATTGGATTTCTACTTATCGCTTTTGTAATCGCCTGTTTTCAGTTATTATTTTATGGCAACACACAGATTTTCACCGATATAGTCCAGGCGGCTTTCGGATCGGCAAAAACCGGATTTGAAATATCGCTCGGG